>CANJJS010000025.1 GCA_947474705.1 Acetobacteraceae bacterium
CGCGGATCACCGCCGCTTTTCGTCGATCTTCGGCAGGAACGCCGCCAGCAGCCCAATCACCGGCAAGTACGAGCAGACCTGATACACATACGCGATCCCCGTTACGTCGGCGATGCGCCCCAGCGCCGCCGCGCCAAGCCCGCCCAACCCGAATGAGAACCCGAACATCATCCCCGCGACCATCCCGACCCGGCCGGGCATCAGTTCCTGCGCGTAAACAATAATCGCCGGAAACGCCGAGGCCATGATCACCGCGATGATCACCGTCAACACCCCCGTCCACATCAGCCCGGCGTAAGGCAGCATCAACGCGAAAGGCAGCGCGCCCAGAATGGAGAACCAGATCACCGGCTTGCGCCCGAAACGATCCCCGATCGGTCCGCCGATGAAGGTGCCCAAGGCTCCGGCGCCAAGGAAGACAAAGAGATGCAACTGCGCGCTTTGCACGGAGACGTGGAATTTCTCGATCAGATAAAACATGTAGTACGAGCTGAGACTCGCCGTATAAACATTCTTCGAGAACAACAGCGTCAGAATCACCGCCATCGCGAACACCAGCCCCGCCTTGCTCATGGGCGAGACCGCCGCGGACACCGGCGGCGGCGCGCGGCGCCCCCTGCGTGCCGCCATCGCGGGGTGGCGATTGTACCAGAACCCGACATAGGTCAGGATCGCCATCGCCAGCAGCGCGACGAAAGAGAACCAGGCGATGCTGCCTTGTCCCCGCGGCACCACGATGAACGCGGCCAGCAGCGGACCGATGGCCGATCCCGTGGACCCGCCCAATTGAAACAACGACTGCGCCAGCCCGTAACGCCCGCCGGACGCCATGCGCGCGACTCGCGAGGCTTCGGGGTGAAACACCGACGAGCCAATCCCCACCAGTGCCGCCGACAGCAAAATCATCGGATAGGAATCCGCCACCGACAACATCAACAACCCCACCAGGCTGCATGTCATCGCGATCGGCAGGGAGAATGGCTGCGGCCGCTTGTCGGTCACGAACCCAACGACCGGCTGTAACATCGACGCCGTCAACTGGAACGCCAGCGTGATCAGGCCGATCTGGGCGAAGTCCAGCCGGTAAGAGTCTTTCAGGATCGGATACAGCGCCGGCACCAGCGACTGATTGAGGTCGTTCAGCATGTGGCAAAAGCTGAGCGACACGAGAATCGCGAATGTTGTTCCACTGCCCGCCGCCGGTGTCTGGGCCTGTGGCTGGGCGATCGGGGCGGCGTTCGCGGGCAGGGTATTTTCGCTCATTGTCGTCTTCCGGGCTGGCCCCGCCCAAATGGCATGGCTGGGGCCGCATAGCACGGCGTGGCGCCGTGCCAGCCATGCATCCATGGCCTGGCAGATACCCGCGCTCTGGCCTTTCCCGATCGCATCGCGCTAAGATTTGCCACAAAGAGAGGCGAAAGTCTTTTCGCGTTGGGTCTGCCGGCTTCCGGTGGCGTAACGTCCGCTGGAGAGTGCCTGGATGCCGAATACGAGAAAAGATGGCAACGGAAACCACGGTTACGTGGCCCCCGTCGCCGGAATCGCGATACTGATAATTGGCTATTGGCTGATCATGGAATGGAAAACCTTGCCCGCGATGATCGGATCCGCGATCGCCACGTTTCACTGACCCGCCGTCAGGATGGTTTCGCCGGCGGTAAATCCGCCGCGCCCATGATCCGGCCGCTGGCATCGCGGAGCAACAACGCCGCCCCGGAGGTGTCTGGGACCGGCGGAAGCGCGAGTCGCCCGCCCGAGATTTCCACGGGGATCGCCTGACGCGCCACGCGATATTCGACGAGGCGCCGTCCGTGGTTTTCGCCCGCGCCGACTCGCGTGGTTTGTTCCGGATCGTAAACCACCAACAAACCGCTCGCCGCACCTGGCAGCGGACCGATCTCCGCGGACAACCCGGACGCCTCCCGCCGCAAACCCACCGCCACCATCGGCGCGGGCGCTCCCCCGATCGCCCGCTCCACCTGGGCGCGATCCGATCCAACGACCATCGCGGCGCCGTTGACGACCAGCGCCGGCGTGTAAACCTCCTCGCCCAAGGCCCGTGCATAGGAATGTTGCCGCTCCGTCCAGGCGGCTTGCGCGAACGGATCCCGCCACCCCAGCCGGTTCCAGTAATCGATGTGCCAGGACAGGCAGATCGTGCCGGGCCGCCGCGCCAGCTCGCCCAGCAGCGCGTCCGCGGGCGGGCAGGACGAACAGCCCTGCGAGGTGAACAATTCCAGCACCGTCACCCCCGCGCCGGCACGGGCACTGGCCCAGACCGGCGGTAAGGTCATTGACAGCGCGGCGAACGCGAAATGGCGGCGGCGCATGCGATTTCTCCTGAGTTGGGTTACAACACCTCGGACTCGTGGCGCCACGAAGCGTTACACCGCCCGCCGGAAAGGAAACCGCATGCCTTACGCCGACATCGGACCCGTCTCCCTGTCCTACCAGGACACCGGACCCGTGTCGTCCGCGGACGGACCGCCGCTTTTGCTGTTGCACGAGCTTGGCGGAAGTTCCGAAAGCTGGGCTGGCGTCATTCCGCTCTTGTCGTCCCGCCGCCGGGTCGTCGCGATGGACTGCCGCTGCGCCGGTGGGTCGGAAAAACCCACGTCTTTCTTCGCGTTCGACGCCCTGGCGGACGATGCCGCCGCGCTGCTGCGCCACCTCGACATCGCCACCGCCGACATCGCCGGCGCGGCCATGGGCTCGCTTATTGGCATACTGCTGGCGGGCAGGCACCCCGGCCTTGTCCGCCGCCTCGCCATGTTCGCGGTCGCGCCCGACATGAGCGGCCCCACGGCGGACTACCTGACGGCGCGCGCCGGGCGGGTGCGTCAGGATGGCATGCGCGCGGTCATGGACGCCTCGCTGCGCAACGCCTTTCCCGATGGCTTCGAGGCGGAGCGCGCCGCGTACCGCCCGATCTATCTGGGCAACGATCCCGCCGCCTATGCGTCTCTGTCGCTCGCTTTGGCCCAGACATCGTTCGGGCCGGACATCTGGGCCGCCGTCCGCTGTCCGGCGCTGGTTGTCTCCGGCGCGCGCGATTTCATCTGGCCGCCGGAGCTGGGCCGCGAGACCGCGGCGCGCATCGCCGGAGCCTGCTTTGAAATCCTGCGCGACGCCGGACATTTTCCGCATATGCAGACACAAGCCGCGCTGGCGGAGGCCGCCGGGAGGTTTTTCTCCGGGCCGGGCGTGCTATGATTTCCGCCGCGAGACCTTAACGAGAAGCGACCGACCATGACCTTATTCTCACGCGCCGTCCCTTGCATGATCGCGGCCATGCTCGTCATGGGGGCTGGCGAGCCACCGGGCGGCGAGGTGGTGGCCCAGCGCGGCGATGTCCGCATGACCGCGGCCGATCTGAAGGATGCGTTGACTCTGCTGGATCCCGCCGCGCGGGCGCAGGTGCTGGCCGCGCCGCAAGGGCTCGCGAACTTCGTCCGCGACCGGCTGGCGAATCTTTCCGTCCTCGCGGAGGCGAAAGCGAAGGGCTGGGACGCCCAGCCCGAGGTCGTGCGCCGTGCCAACGAGGCCCGCGAGGCGGTGGTGTTGCAAACCTTCCTCGCGTCCGTGGTGCCGCCAGATCCGATGTTTCCGACGGAAGCCGAGGTGACGTCCGCCTACGAGAACAATAAGGCGCGTTTGATGGTGCCGAAACAATTGCGGGTGGCGCAGATTGTTTTGACCGTGAAACCGGGGGCGACGGCGCAGGAGGATGAGGAGACGAAGAGGAAGATCGCGGATTTGCGAGCCCAGGCGCTGAAGCCGAAGGGGGATTTCGCGGAGTTGGCGAAGAAACATTCGCAGGAACAACCCACCGCGGAGAATGGGGGCGAGGTTGGCTGGCTCCGGGAGCCGGACATGCAGCCGCCGGTGCGGGAGGCGATGGCGAATGTGCAGGAAGGCGGGATTTCGCAACCGGTGCGGATTCAGGATGGCTGGCACATTGTTAAACTTTTGGGTGTGAAGCCCGCCGGCCCCGTCCCGCTGGCGGAAGCCAGGCCGCAAATCGTCCAGGCACTGCGCCAGGCCCGGACGCAGCGGCTGATGCGGGCTTATGTGGAAGATATGATCAAAGCCCAGCCGGTGCAGGTCAACGAAATCGAGTTGAACAAGGCCGCCGCTGGCCTGAAGTAATCGCGCGCCGCCTGATACCAACCGGCTTAAAGATTGACTCTCCGCCGGTTCGTCATCCCCCGACCCGTTCGGGGGACCGGGGGCGGCATGAACCCGCTTTTCTGGCACTCCCGGTGGCCCGATCGTGTCGGGTCATGACGAGCAGAGGGTGTGCCATGGGTCGATCTTTCGGGCGGCTGGTATAAGCGCCGATCTTTCACGCCCCAGGCCGTCCCCCCGCGCGTGGCCGCGAAAAACGCCACGGCCCGGATCCCCGGACCGTGGCGAACAGCCTCACGCTTCCGCGCGCAGTTCCTTGAACACTTCCACCGCGACCAGCATCGCGCCGCGCACCAGCGGCGCGCCGATATAGCCGGACAAATGCACCAGCGCCTCGGCCAGTTCGTCCTCGGTCCAGCCTTGATTCCGCGCGAAACGCAGATGCAGCTTCAACTCTTCCTCGCGGCCGGTTGAGACATCGGAAATTACCGTGACCAGCGCGCGGGTTTTCAGGTCCAGGCCCGCGCGGGTCCAGAGATTTCCGAAGACGTTTTCCTGTGTGACTTCGGCGAATTTTTCCATGATCGGATCGCTGTAAACCGCGCCGTCGAGTTTGGTGGCGAAGGCCTCGCCCATGAGTTTCCGCCGCATCGCGCGGCCCTTGGCGCGCAGTTCGCTGTCAGCCATGATTCGTTTCCTTTCCCGTTGTGAAACCGTGTCAGACCTCGACGACGATATACTCGCCATCGACGGTCACCTGCACGGTTTCCGCCACGAAGGGGCCTTTGGCAAGGTGCGACCCGGCGACGACCTCGACCTTATAGGTGCGGGCTTTGACGCTTTCCGGATGGCACCAGGACTGGCCGGTCTTGATATCGAATTCCCAGCCATGCCAGGGGCAGCGCAGCATTTCGCCATGGCGGGTCAGGGCGTATTCGCCGGGCCGTTTCGACTCGAAACATCCGACCACCGGCCCGTAACTCAGCGCGGCGCCTTCGTGCGGACAGCGGTTGATCAACGCGTAATGTTCGCCATTGACGTTGAAAACGCAGATCTCCCGCCCCGCCGGGTTGACGACTTTCTTGCCACCCACCGGAATTTCGCCGGCGGTGGCGACGACATGCCGCGCCATCGCCGGACCTCAGACCGTCAGATTGTAGAAGGAAAGGGCGTTTTCGCGGAACAACATGCGCTTCTCCTTCTCGGGAATCCGGACTTTCAGGGCATAGCGCGGATCGTCCTGATCCCAGTGCGGATAATCGGTGGAGAACATGATGCGGTCCCAGCCGATCCACTCGCATGTCGCGAGGATATCGTCCGGCTGCTCCGGTTCCTCCATCGGCTGCGTCGTGACCCAGATGTTGCGCCGGATATACTCGGACGGCAGCATCTTCAAATGCGGGACTTCCGCGCGCAGCCGCTTATAATGCTTGTCCAAACGCCAGCTTAACGACGGCAGCCAGGCGAACCCGCCTTCGACCAGCGCGACCCGGAGATTGGGAATGTGCTCGAACACTCCCTCCGTCACCAGGCTGGTGACCAGCGCCTCCTTCGACTGCGGATAGGAGGGATGCTCCTCGTGGTAAAACGACGGCCAGCCGCCGCCCGTCGAGGCATGACCGCTGGTGCCGCCCAGATGCAGCGCGATCGGGAAATTATTGGCGGCGCAGGCCTCCAGGATTTTCCAGTAGCGACGCCGGCCCAAGGGTTCCAGCCCGCGCGGGGGGATCATGACATGGGTGAAACGCCGGTCGCCCGCGCGCAGCTCGATCTCCTTGATCGCCGCCTCGGTATACTCCGTCGTAATCTGCACCGCCGCCTTCAGCCGCGGTTCCGGATCGCACCAGGTCTGGGCTTCCCATTCGTTCGCCGCCGTGCACAGCGCCGCGCCGAATTCGACATCGCGTGAATCGCCGCCACGCCCCAATAACGGCATCATCATGCCGAACGACACATCGAACGCGTCGAGCAACTGCTCTCGCATCATGTTGAGATTGGAACCGGGATGCCCGCCATCCTCGGGCCAGGCGTCCATCCGCATGCCGGTGCCCGGCGACATCCGCGGATAATTCGGCGCCGCCACGAACGGCGAGCGCGACCGCGCCCCGATCGTCTGGCGCAGCTCCCGCCACCGCTTCGGCAAAAACGCGTCGAGATCGGCGGGCGATTTCGTGTAGGGATGCACGTCGCAATCGACAAACCCGAGTATGGCCGGGTCGTTTGTCTGAACCTTCGGAGACTGGGCTGTCGCGCTCATGGATCTGGCTCCTGTGTTATGCTCGGTCTTTCAGGCGCGGGTAGGTTTTCATCGCGTTATCGACCAGAATTTTCTGGATCAGATGGTCAGGCAATCCATCCGGCAAGGCGTCGCCGCCATCGTAGTGCCAGTGCGGATAATCCGTCGAGAACAACAACATGTCCTCGCAATCGATTTGCTCGACGATCTTGCGCGTCATCGCCGCGTTGGGCGGAGAGTCGAAGGGCTGCGCGGTCAGCCGGACATGCTCGCGCGCATAGTCGGCCGGCGATTTCTCAAGCCAGGGCACCTCGGCGCGGACACCGCGCCAGGTCTTGTTGGCGCGCCACATCCAGGCGGGCAGCCAGGTCACGCCCGACTCCATCAACACCACCTTCAACCGCGGGAACTCGACGAACACGCCTTCGGAAATCAGGCTGTTCAAGACACCCGCGAAGCCGGTGGACCATGACGCATAATCCTCCAGATAATACGACGGCCAGCCGAGATTGGTCGGCGGATGCCGGTACGAACTGCCGGCGTGAATGCCGATCGGCAAATCCAACTGCTCCGCGACCCGGTAAATCGGCCAGTGCTGCCGCCGGCCCAAGGGAATTTCCTGCATTTCCCAGACCAGCACCTGCACGAACCGAGCATCGACGGCACACCGCTCGATCTCCCGCGCCGCGAGCTCCGGACTGTGCATGGGCACTACGATCGAGGCGCGCAACCTCGGATCGCGATCCAGCCACTCCTTCGCCACCCAGTCGTTGATCGCGCGGCAAAACGCGGCCGACAAATCCTCGCTGAAAATCGCCTGCGCGCCGTGCAGAACATTGCAAATCGCGTATTTCAGGCCGAACCCGTCCAGAGCCTGCGTCTTCAACATCTGAAAATCGGCGCCGGCCTTGCCCTTGGCGGGCTTCCAGTCGGGACGCGCGTTGATCGGCGCATTCGCCGGGAACGCGGCGGCGTCGTAATTGTCGCGATCCAACCCACGCATCTGAAAATGCGCCCGCCAATAATCGTCGAGATACGGCATCAACGTCCGCGTATCGGGCAAAGCCGGATGAATGTCGCAGTCGATCGCCCCGGGCATGGGTATGGTCACGGACAGCCTCCCTTATGCCCCGACGATACGGCGATCCCACCCGCGCGGCAATCGCCGGGCTGGAGCCGCTCTGGGCGAGTGAGTGCGGGCGGATGGTCCCGGGGCTTCGCCCCGGACCCCACGGGGGCGCTGCCCCTCGACCCCGCCAAGGCAGGGCCTTGGATGCCGTCTGTTTGGGGAGTTTGAAGAAGGGGGGCCTACTCGGACGTTGCAACATCACCGATGGCCCCCCTTCTTCAAACTCCCCAATGAAATGGGTCCAGGGCCCCCGCCCTGGTGGGTTCGAAGGGCAAAGCCCTCGCGGGGTTTGGGGCGGAGCCCCAAGACCTATCCGCCCGCCCGCACTCGCCCCGAGGCGCACCCGGCCGGGTGTTTGGCGCGTCAGGGGCTGGGATCGCGGCCGCGTTTCAGGGCCGGGTGCACGGTTTTGTCGATGATGTGCATATCGGTCCCGATCACGTGGGAGCTGGCGCCGACGATCAGCGGGTCCGGTCCGGTGACGATGCTTCGGTCTTTGCCGTCGTACGGCAATTGCGACAGAAAGTGCTGCAGCGCGTTCAGTCGCGCCCGTTTTTTATCGTCGGATTTGACGATCGTCCAGGGCGCGTCGGCGGTGTCCGTGTAAAAGAACATCGCCTCCTTCGCTTCGGTATAATCGTCCCATTTGTCCAGCGACGCCCGGTCGATCGGCGACAGCTTCCATTGCTTCAACGGGTCCGTCTCCCGCTCCGCGAAGCGCTGACGCTGCACCTCCCGGCTGACCGAAAACCAGAATTTCATCATGATGATCCCAGAGCGCGCGAACATCCGCTCCATTTCCGGGCATTGCCGCATGAATTCCAGATATTCGTTCGGCGAGCAAAACCCCATCACACGCTCGACGCCCGCCCGATTATACCAGGACCGGTCGAACAGCACGATTTCCCCGGCGGCCGGCAAATGCGCGATATAGCGCTGGAAATACCACTGCGTCCGTTCCCGCTCCGTCGGTTTCGGCAGCGCCACGACGCGCGCCGTCCGCGGGTTCATGTGCTCGGTGAACCGCTTGATCGTTCCGCCTTTGCCCGCCGCGTCGCGCCCCTCGAACAGCACGATCAGCCGTTGTCCCGTCTGTTCGACCCAGCGCTGCGCCTTAAGAAGCTCCCGCTGCAACTCCAGCATATGGGCTTCGTAGGCGGCGTTCCGCATCGAGGTCTTGTACGGATACTCACCCGATTCGAACAAACGGCGTATCGCCGCCGGATCGTGCCGCATCGCCGCGAGCGTATGCGCCGCCGAGGCTTCCACGCCGCCCTCGCGCGCCACCGGTTGAGCGGCCACCGGCGCCGCGGTCAGTGCTTCCGCCATCGCCGGAGCCACTTCGACGCCAGACCCGGCCTCCGCGGAAACGGGGGACGCATCCGTTTCGGCGGGTGCCGCGCCGTTCGTTCGACTGTGTGTTTGTCGTGCCATCTTAAACCATGCCTCCCGTTACGCCGAACGATACGAAAACGCCGGCTCGCGCGGAGCCGGCGTCGCGGAAAAGCCCAGAGTTTCAGGTCGCGGCGTGCGTGTCCAACGGATAATCTCGCACCGGGTCGATCCCGGCGGTCTCCAGAAACTTCCGGATCGCGGCCACCTCGTCTTTGGAGAACGCATGTCGAGAATCGTGAAATCCATGCGTGTGCTTGTTCAACTTCACCACGATCTGGCCGTGCCCGCCATGGGACACCTCGCCACCCAGTTCCTCGATCACCGAATAAACCGCCTTCGGATCGATGTTCGCGCTGACGGGATGGGCGAACAACGCATGCAGCGTAACGCGATGCTTGTGATTCATTTGCACCAGTACTCCTCGGTTAACGAGGATATTGAAACCCTTCCCGCGCGGCGGGCGTTGACACAGATCAATCGCCGCTCACGCCGCCTCCACCCGCACCAGCCGCCGCCGCGTCGCGGGCCGCAACGGCAGACCCGCGTAAACATCCTTCACCGCCTCCGTGATCGTCACGCCCGCGAGACCCGGCATCAGCCGCCGTCCCACACGCTCGAACAACGGTGCCGATCGCGAAATCAGCCGCGACCGCCACGGCGGCATCCATAACGCGGGATCGTGCCGCTCAACCCGGAACAAGGCGCCCGACAGCAGCCGCCCCAACTGACCCGCCGTATAAGGCTGGCCATGCCCAAACGGCGTGCTGTCCCAATAAGCCCACATCCCCGTGCGGTTCGGCGTCACGATCAGCAACCGCCCATCGTCCTTTAACACCCGCCACAACTCCCGGATCAGCCGCCGCGCGTTCTCCGCCATCTCCAACCCATGCACCACCAAGATGCGGTCGAACACCAGATCGGGAAACGGCAACGCATCCTCTTCCGCCACACAGGACAAATTCGGCGCATCCGGCGGCCACCGAATCGCCCCCATCTGCGCGGGAGTCACCGCGATCCGCCGATACGCCCGACCCTCCCACGCCCGCAAATAGGGCACCGCATACCCAAGCCCCAAAACCTCGCACCCCGAAACATCGGGCCACACAGCCGAAATCCCCGCACGCAACAACCGCGCCGTCACCACCCCCCGCGAGGTCCGATAAAACTCCGCCGCCCCATGCGCATCGGCGGTCATGGGGCTCGGGGCGATCGGACGGAGGGCGGCGAGCGCCGGGGCTTTGCCCCGGACCCCACGAGGGGCTTTGCCCCTTCGAACCCCACCAAGGGCTCGCCCTTGGAACCCCGGGGTTGGGAGGTGGGTAAGGGAGGGCCTTCCACGGACGTTGCAACCGCCTCGCATGGCCCTCCCTTACCCACCTCCCAAAATCGATCGCGGTCCAGGGGACGTTCCCCTGGCGGGGTCGAGGGGCGGAGCCCTCGCGGGGTTTGGGGCGGAGCCCCAACGCTTACGTCCGCCCGTCCAATAACCCCGAGCCCCATGACCAGCTCAATGCGCCGGGTGGACGAAGTGTATGGTGGTGGCTTCGCCGCGGTTGGCGTCGACGGTGAAGCCTTTGCGGGCGGCCCAGTAAAGGCGTTGCCAGTAGAGGGGCAGGATGCCCGCGTCTTCCATCGCGATCCTCGTGGCCGTCGCCAGCAGCGCGCCGCGCTTCGCCGGATCGAATTCGGCCGAGGCCGGCCGCAGCGCGTCGTCGAACGCGGTGTTCGAGTATCGGGCCCGGTTCAACGACCCCGTGCCTTTCGCCGCGTCGTAGG
The DNA here is from genome assembly GCA_947474705.1 of Acetobacteraceae bacterium. Lineage (GTDB taxonomy): Bacteria > Pseudomonadota > Alphaproteobacteria > Acetobacterales > Acetobacteraceae > Rhodopila. Next base: position 10,665 of record CANJJS010000025.1, read on the forward strand.
TCGCCAGCACGCCGGTCAGCCCGTTCAGCGAGGAGCTCGCGACGCTGCCGTAACTGAAAATGAACATGCTGTATTTTCGTTGCGTCGCGGCGGGCGCGTAGACGTTATAGGGCACGACCTCGACCCCGTTCACCTTGATCCCGCCGCGGGTGAACATTTGGCCCAGAGCCTGCGCCAACTGGGAATCGTTGGGGAAGCGGTTGTTAGAGCTGTGGAACGTCAGCCCGAATCCGTCGGGATACCCCGCCTCCGCCAGCAGCTTTTTCGCCCCCGCGGGATCGAACGCCATCGGCTTCAGCGCGGGGTCGTGACCGCCCATGCCCTCCGGCACGATCTGCCCCGTCGGTTCGCCCGCGCCGGAGAGCACCCGCTCCACGATGGCCTGCCGGTTGATCGTCTTCGACAAGGCCAAACGCACCCGCCGGTCCCGCAATGGATTGACCGTCATCGGCTTGCCGTCCTTGTCCGTGATGAATGGACTCTCGTCCCGGCCCTGGTCCATCGCGATATAAATCACCCGCGTGGAGACCATGTCGAACAGCTTCACATCCTGACGGTTTTGAAAAACCCCAATATCGGCGGGCGGAATCTGCTCGATCACATCCACCGATCCCGACAGCAGCGCCGCCCCGCGCGAGGCCGGATTGGACAGGAATTTCGCCGTGACCGTCTCGAACGCGGGCTTTTCGCCCCAATAGGCCGGGTTGGCGGTCCAGACCACGTTGTCGCCCGGCGCGCTGGATTTGAACCGGTACGCCCCCGTTCCGATCATGGCGCGGCCCGCGTTGAAATCCTCGTTCGCGACGGTGGCGCCCAGCTTCGCGGGGATAACGAAAATGCGGCCGATCATGTCCATCAACAGCGGCGTCGGATTGACCGTATGAATCCGCAACGTCGTCGGCCCGACCACCTCCGCCTGCTTCACCGGCCGGACAAAACTCGACAGCGGGCCCGGACTGTTCGGAATATCGCGCGCCCGGTTCAGCGAATACGCCACATCCGCCGCCGTCATCGGCGAGCCGTCGTGGAATTTCACCCCCGCCCGCAACTCGATATCCCAGGTCAGCGGATCGATCGATTTCCACGACACGGCGAGCGACGGTTTCAGAGTCAACTTCGCGTCGTAATGAATCATGCTCTCGAACATGTTCTCGGCCGTCGCGACATCGCTGCCAAGATCGGAATAATGCGGATCGAGCGACCCGTGCTCCGTCGCCCGCCCCATCCGAAGATCGCCCGCCTGGGCGGTGCCAGTGCCAGTGACAACGGCGGTTGCGGACAGCAAAGTCAGTAACGCGAACAGGCGGCGCATGATGGATCGTCTCTCCCGTGGGAATTGGCGTGGAAACCGGACGAAGGTAACGTGCCCGGCGGCGGCGGGACAGAGGGGCCAAATGGGCAACCCAGACGCGAAACCCAGAGTGGCCGGAGCACACACCATGCGCGAGGACCCGCGTTACGCGTTCCGTCACAGCATATTGACCAACGAAACCCATTGGTCGATCGCCGATGGCGCGCTGATCGAGCGCGACGGCGCGGCCGAAACACGCATTCCCCTGACCGATGTGACATCCCTGCGCCTGGATTTCGACCCGTCTCGCGTCGAGACCAATCGCTACCGCTGCGTCCTGCGATGCGCCAACGGCCGCGAAATCCCGTTGCTGAGCGTCTCCTACACCGGTTTCGCCGACTTCGAGGATCGCGGCGCGGCCTACAGCGCCTTCGTCGCCGCCCTGATCGCCGCCCTCGCGCGCCATAACCCCGCGTGCCGCTTTCTCGCCGGCAAGGCCAAAGCCACCTACATCCCCGAGATCCTGCTGTTGGCGGTCAGCGCGGTCATGCTGTTGTTCATCCTGCTGCTGATGGGCATCCCACTCATCGGCATCGCCCTCCTGAAACTGGGCCTGGTCGCCGCGCTGTTCCCCGCCGCCCGCGACTATATCGCCCGCAACCGTCCCAGGACCTTCGCCCCGGACGCGCCGCCCGCCGATTTGTTACCCTGACACCGGCGCCCATCCGTGCCATTCTTCCGGCCTTCCAGGGAGACCAACATCATGCATCCCGCGATATGGATCGCGAGCGGCGGCGGCATCGGCCGGGTCCGTTTCATTCCCGGCACCACCGCCACGGCGATCGGCGCGCTGATCGGCGCCTTCGCGCTGTGGATCGACCTTCGTGCCATGATCTTTCTCGCCATCGCCGCCTGCCTGATCGGCGCGATCGCGATCCGCCTGACCGGCGAGCAGAAAAGCCCGGAATGGATCGTCGTCGACGAACTCGCGGGCATCTGGGTCGCGATGATCGGGCTGACGAAATTCTCGATCACCGGCACCATCGGCGCCTTCATCGTCTTCCGCCTCCTCAGCCTGACCAGGCCGGGCCCGATCGGATGGGCCGACAAGCGAGAGGGCGCGATCGCGACGATGGCCGACGATATCGCCGCAGGGCTGATCGCCGCCGCGCTGCTCTACCTTATGCGCTTCTTGCCGCCGGTGCTGCTGTGGGGCTGGCTGCCGCTCGACCTGTTCCCCTGAACACGAAAAAGGCCGGAGGGAGCTCCCATCCGGCCTGTTCGAAATCCGTGCTTGCGTTACCGCGTCGGACGCGGCGGCGTCTGCGAATAATCGTAAAATCCGCGCCCGGTCTTGCGTCCCAGCCACCCGGCCTCGACATATTTCACCAGCAACGGACACGGCCGGTATTTGCTGTCCGACAACCCGTCGTACAACACCTGCATGATCGACAAACACGTATCCAGCCCGATGAAATCCGCCAGTTCCAGCGGCCCCATTGGGTGGTTCGCGCCCAGACGCATGGAGGTATCGATCGCCGAGACCGATCCCACGCCTTCGTAAAGCGCGTAAACCGCCTCGTTGATCATCGGCACCAGGATACGGTTGACGATGAAGGCCGGAAAATCCTCGGACACCGCCGTGATTTTTCCCAGCTTCCGCGCCAGCGCCTGAACCGACAGGAACGTCGGTTCGTCGGTCGCGATGCCTCGGATCACTTCCACCAGCTTCATGACCGGAACCGGGTTCATGAAGTGCATGCCGATGAATTTTTCCGGACGATCGGTGGAGGCGCCCAACCGCGTGATCGAGATCGACGAAGTGTTCGACGCCACCATGCAGGAGGCTTTCAGGTGCGGCATCATCGTCTGATAGACGATGCGCTTCACCTCTTCCTTTTCCGTCGCCGCTTCCAGCACCAAATCCGCCTCGCCCAGCGCGGCGTATTCGGTGGAGGTGTTAATGCGCGCCAAAGCCGCGTCCCGGTCGTCGGAGGAGATGACCGTCCGGTTCACCTGCCGGTCCATGTTGCGGGCCATCGTGGCCATGGCCTTGGTCAAGGCCTCGGCCTTGATATCCACGATGGTCACCGTCAACCCCGCGAGGGCGCAGACATGGGCGATTCCGTTGCCCATCTGGCCCGCGCCCACGATACCGATCCGGCGGATGTCCACCGGTTCGGCCATCGCGATGTGATCGGGACTCGCTTTGACGTCGACATTCATTCAGGAGCGCTCCAATTCCGCGGCCAGTTCCGGCAACGCGGCGAAAAGATCGGCGACCAGGCCGTAATCGGCGACCTGGAAGATCGGCGCTTCCTCATCCTTATTGATCGCCACGATGACCTTGCTGTCTTTCATGCCGGCGAGGTGCTGGATGGCCCCCGAAATTCCGACCGCGATATACAGCTCTGGCGCGACGATCTTGCCCGTTTGCCCGACCTGGAATTCGTTGGGAACGAATCCAGCATCGACCGCGGCACGCGAGGCGCCGACGGCGGCACCCAGTTTGTCGGCGATCGGTTCGAGGAGTTTGAAGTTATCGCCGTTCTGCATCCCGCGTCCACCGGAAATCACCACGCGAGCGGCGGTCAGTTCCGGACGTTCGCTTTTCGACAGCTCGGCGGAGATGAATTTCGACAGGCCCGGCAGGTCTCCGATGGCGACGGCCTCGATCGACGCGGAACCACCCTCGGCCGCGGCCGGGTCGAAGCTGGCGGCGCGAACCGTGATCACCTTCTTCGTGTCGGAGGATTTCACCGTCGCCATGCCGTTGCCGGCATAGATCGGGCGGACAAACGTGTCGGCGTCCACCACGGCGGCGATGTCGCTGATCGGCTGCACATCCAGCAGCGCGGCGGCGCGCGGCAGGATGTTTTTACCGACCGCGGTCGTCGCGGCCAGGATATGCGAATACCCCGGCGCCAGCGCGACCAGCAGCGCGGCCGTGGTTTCCGCCATGCCGTGATCCAGCGCGGGTGATTCGGCGGTGAGCACCTTGGTCACGCCCGCGATCTTCGCGGCGGCGGCGGCGGCGGCACCCAGATCGACACCGGCGACCAGCCCATGGATCTCGCCAAGCGCCGAGGCGGCGGCGACGGCGGACCGCGACGGCTGCTTGATGCCGGCGGCGTCGAATTCGAGCAGAACGAGAACGGCCATGATCAGATCACCTTCGCTTCGGTGCGGAGTTTGGCGACAAGCTCGGCGACCGAGCCGACTTTCTGGCCCGCCTTGCGGCTCGCGGGCTCATCGACGCGCAGCGTCACCAGGCGCGGCGTGGGATCGACGCCGTAATCGGCGGGTTTCTTGTTGTCGATCGGCTTTTTCCGCGCCTTCATGATGTTCGGCAGCGAGGCATAGCGCGGCTCGTTCAACCGCAGATCGGTGGTCACGATCGAGGGCAGGTTCAGCGCCACGGTTTCGAGACCGCCGTCCACTTCCCGCGTGACGGTCAGGGTCTGGCCCTCGACGGTCAATTTCGACGCGAAGGTGCCCTGCGACCAGCCCAACAAAGCGGCCAACATCGGGCCCGTGGCTGACATGTCGTCGTCGATCGCCTGCTTGCCAAGGATGATCAGACCGGGCTGCTCCGCGTCGGCAATGGCTTTAAGAAGCTTGGCCACGGCGAGCGGCTGGAGATCGGCGTCGGTCTCCACCAGAATGCCGCGGTCGGCGCCCATGGCCAAAGCGGTACGGATGGTCTCCGCGCATTGCGCCACGCCCATGGAAATCGCGACGATCTCCGTCGCCACGCCCTTTTCCTTCAGGCGCACGGCCTCCTCGACGGCGATTTCGTCGAAGGGGTTCATCGACATTTTGACACCGGCGGTCTCGATGCCGGTTTTGTCGGTCTTCACGCGGACCTTGACGTTGTAGTCAACCACCCGCTTGACGGGGACCAGAACTTTCATGGGGCTATCCTGCCGCTTCCTGGAACGAGAAAATGAGACGTACGGACATGTCTGCTCCGGGCCGATGGCCACGCGGCCCCGTCCCTTCGCAGTTGCGATATAGGCGGCGGACCATATGCGGGGGGTGCCTGGCTGTCAAATTATCGTCATGAGGGGCTGGTGTGCGTTTTTTTGGGTGAGGGTTTGGCCGTCGCGCGGCGGGCGGGCGGCTTTTCCTTCCAGGCCGACCGGTTTCGTGCTTCAATCCCGGGCGAGAGGTCACCCATTATGGATAACATCGAGATCGAGCCGCTTTTCGACTCCCCGGCCGATGAAACCGCCGAACGCGCGGCCGATGCCGCCGCGCGCGCCGATGTCGCCGCGGGACAGTTCGTCCGCAACGCGGATGTCGTGAAGTGGTTGAACTCCTGGGGGAAGCCGGATGAGCTTCCTTGCCCTCTGCCGCCCTGCCCGTGACGGCGGTCGTCTGGTCGAAAACGGCCATCGCCCAGTTACAGGCCATTCGGGCGTATATCGCGCGGTTCAACGCCGCGGAGGCGCTGGCGGCGAAGCTGTCGACGGCGGCCAATAGCCTGGCCAACTTTCCGCATCGGGGCCGCCCGGTGCCTGGGACGGACTTGCGGGAACTGGTGAGTGTCCTGCCCTATATCATCCGGCCCGAGATCGAGGGGGACGACGTGTTTGTGTTGCGAGTTCGGCATGGTTCGCGAAGGCCGACGCGGCCGTGATTTGCAAAGATCGTCATTCGGAAATTCATGGTCATCGCATCCATGACTCCACTGCGGCGTAATTCCGATGCCTCGCATTGTGCCGATATGGATGAAGGACGCCCAATACCGCTTGGCGCGTCTCATCGATTCCGCCATGTCCATTGGACAATTCAAGGACTCCGATCCCCTTGGTTACAGACTGCCATGGACCAACCAAGGACTTGCGAACCGGGTCGGCGTCTCGGCCCGCACGGTAGCAAACTGGCGACGCGACACAGTCTCGATTACCCCTGAAAACGTAGTGCCGTTATTGGAGATTTTCTACGGAGACAACACTCGGTTCGCGTCAGATCGTCAGCAAATGCTCGACACCTGGCACCTTGCCGTGGGCAAGTCCATCAATTCTCAAGAACCGATCCTGCCCGCGGCCCAACAGCACGGTCCACACTTTCAAACGGGCAACACGGGGAATGTTGAATTCGTACCGCCGAGCTTACTGAACTCAAACGATGATAATGTCCCCAGGTTGCGCCAATTGCATCCAGTTCTACAGGACCTCGCCCGCGACCTCGTCGCACTTCTCTCGATCGGCAATACTCCACACGCCCATCTCCGCGCCCGTGCCAAGGCTTACCGCGAACTCATCGACACGGCTTTGGACAACATCGATTCCGCCCGCCTGTTCGTCGAAGGCATTCGCCTCGCCAACGCCCACCAAACAACCAACACCGAAATATCAACCGGCGATCTCCCATCTCTCAATGGTGACGCAGCGGAAACAATCGCCTCACTCCTCCAAATCCACGGCCCCTTCATGCTGGCCACCCAGGAAGGCGTGGAAATCATCGCCGCCGAGGAACGCCACCGCCGCCGCCCCAACCAAGAACGCGAATACCGCGCCGCCGCCACCGACTTCGCCGCCAGCCTCCAGGACCGCCCGGACATCGCCCAACCCGACGCCGCCGACACCATCCTCGGCGCCGCCGAGCAAGCCGGACTGGGCCCCTACCCCGAGCGCAGCGCCGTCATCGGCATGGGCACCGTCCGCAACGCCACCATCGCCTTGACCGCCTCCGCCATGACCGCCCTCTTCCCCATCCTGGGCCAGGCCGCCCTGTTGGCGGGTGGCGCCGCCACGGGCATCGCCGGCTGGTTCGCGTTGCTCGCCGCCAACGAAACCGTGAAGCACTCCGCCTATTTCAAAGCCATCGTGTCCCGCGCCGCGAAACACATCGACGAAAAAATACCGCTCCCCGAGCCCGACGCCGCCACGGCCCGCCTCCTCGCGGGCACATCTCGCGTGCTGGCCTTCGTCCTCTCCATTGAGCCCAAACTCCGCCGCCTGGAGAAGGCAAGCGGCGACCAATCCTGGCTTGGCAAGACCCTCGATTGGATGAAGGACAACGCCGCGAGACCCGAAAAGCGCTGACCTCGTCCCACGTAACCCGCCATCGCCTCAAAACGTGAACATCGGCCGCTCCGGCTCCCGCCCCAGCAAAATCTGCCCGACCGTTTCGAAATGCGCCGGATGCCCCTGAATCTGCTGCGTCACCGTGTGCATATCGCGGAACCTCCGCTCAAAGGGCTTGCTGTTGAAAATCGCCAGCGACCCCGCCGCCCCGTACAACTGTGCCACCGCCTCTCGCGCGTTTTGGATGGCCCATGTGGAAGCAAGGCGAATGGAAACAAGCTGCTCCGGCGTGACGGATCGGGTTTTCTGGACGTGCGCCCATGTCTCCGCCACGGAATTCAACAAAAACGCACGGGCCGAGCGCAGCCGCGCCTCGTTCTGCGCCACCAGCGACTGCATCGTATGACTGTCGCCCCGCGCGCGGCTGGCGCCCCGCGGCACCGTTTCCTTCACGTCCCGAACAAACGAATCCATCACGCTCCGCGCGATCCCCAGCGCGATCCCCGCGAAGGACGACGCGTACAGCATGCTCGGCGAGAACACATAAAGATCGCCTTTCGCCCGCGGCGTTACCACCGGGTCGCGCGCCAGGGAATACGACTCCGGAACGAACAAATCCTCGACATCGTAACTGTCGCTGCCCGTCCCGCGCAGGCCCATGACCTGCCATGTGTCGCGCACCTTCACGCTGCTTTTCGGCATGAACATCGTGTACGTCACGGGTTTCCCATTGGAGCCCAATCGTTTCGACCCATCGCGTTCGATCGCCGGCACATGCGCGCCCAGCCAGCTCGCGAGCCGGCTGCCGCTGGCGAAATCGAATTTGCCATCGACCCGAAACCCCCCATCCACCACCCGCGCGGTTCCTGGTCCGGGCCCCCAGGCCAAAATCCCCGTCTCCGGACCGAAAATATCCTTCACGACGGCCGGCTCCAGAAACGCCGAGGTAATGCCGCAAATATTCGTCTGCCCCACGCACCAGGCGGTGCTGGCATCGTGCTTCGCCACCTCCTCGATACACTGCACCAACGATGGCGGATCCAGTTCCACCCCGCCGTACTCCACCGGCTGCACCAGCCGGAACAACCCTTTCTCGCGGATCGCCGCGAACAACGATTTCGGCAGATCGCGTTCTTCCTCGATCCGGTCCGCCGCCTCGTCAATCGCCGGTCCAAGGGCGCGGATACGGCCCAAATAATCGGCGCCTTTTTCGCTGAGGTAATTCATGACGCTCTCGCTTTCGTTGGAAGTTTCCCGATGTTTCCGCCGTGCCCGCCGGCGCCGTCCAGGTCATTGACCTGCGTCAAGGGTCAGGGCGCCTTCTCGATCCGCGCGACCCAGACCAGCCGGGACAACGCGGTCAGATTTTCCGCCGTGACCTGCCGCAAACGGACCCGGTTCACCGTCTTGTCCCGTCCCGCGAAAACGCCGTAGCGCCGCAACCGCTCATTATGAAAATTCTCCGGCGTGAAATCCAGCACGACGATGACATTCGCCGGCGCCGTAACCGCCCGTAACGCCGGATCGATCCGGCCCGCCGCCGTCGCGATCCCCACCAGATCCTGCCCGAACAAAATCAATGCGATCAGCAATGCCCCAATCGCCATGCGTATCCGCGCGCCCCGCATCGCTCAGTTCCCTCGCGCTTCGGTGACGAGGCCCCAGCGTCGCACCGTCCGCCGTTCCACTGGCACCAACAGCCACCGGTCCATCGCCAGGGCGATGACGCCAATCGCGAGGCAGCCCGCGACGATGATGTCGGCCCGATGGTATTCCGCGCCACTGAAAATCATGTGGCCCAGCCCGGTGTTCGCGCCCACCAGCTCCGCCGCGATCAGCGCCCGCCAGCCAAACCCGAGCCCCGACCGAATCCCAGTCAGAATATACGGCAGCGCCCCCGGCAACGTGACACTTTTCAACGTCTCCCACCGGCTCGCGCCCAGCGTGCGCACACTCAGTTCCAGCACCTCCGGCACCAGTTGCACGCCCAAAACGGTATTCTGGAACACGATGAAGAACACCGTATTCCAGATCAGAAACGTCGCCAGCGCCGTGCCCACGCCCAGCCAGCCAATCACCAGCGGCAGCCACACAATCCCCGAGATCGCGTTGAAGAACGTCACCAACGGATTGAAAAACTCCGCCGTCGGCCGGTGCAGACCGGCGACAAACCCGGCCGCGATCCCCGTGACGATTCCCAGCGCCGCGCCGCCGAGCAGCCGCGCGAGGCTCGCCGCGATATCGGCCACGAGCAGTCCGTTCAGAAGCTGTTCGCCATAAATCCAGACCACCGCGGCAATGGACGGGATCGTCGAGGGCGGCGGCCGCTCGATCCACCAGTAGATAGCCCAGACCGCCAACAACACCGCCGCCGGCGCCGCTGGCAGAACCCGCCATACCAGCCTCTCCGGGACCCAGGTCATCGCCGCAGCACTCCCCAGCGCGCGAGCGTCATCGATTCAATCGGCTGCACCAGCAACCGGTCGACGACAATGTATAAGATTCCGATCGCGATCATTCCGACCATGATCCGATCGATCTGATTGAAAGTCCGAGCCCCAAAAATCAGATCGCCCAACCCGCCTTGCCGCACCAGCATCTCCGCCGCGATCAACGCCCGCCAGCCGTACCCCATGCCCAGCCGGAGCCCCACCACGATGCTCGGCAGAGCCCCCGGAAAATAAACATCCACCACGATCCGCAACCGGCTGGCCCCCAAAGACCGCAAAGCCAGCACGTAATTTTCCGGAATGGCCCGCACCCCGGTCATCGTGTTGAACACGATCGGCACGATCAGCGTATAAATCACGACAATCAACGTCGTCGTGTGCGTGAACCCGCACCATAAAATCGCCAGCGGCAGCCACGCGATCCCCGAGATCCCCTGGAGGAACCGCAACGTCCCCTCCAGCGCCCGCGCCGCGTAACGATTGGTCCCCACCGCGAAGCCCAGCGGCACCCCGAGAGCAAAGGAGATCGCCGCCGCCACGCCGATCATCTGTAAGCTGGTGGCCGCGTATTCCGCCAACACGCCATGCGTCGCCAAATACACAAACGCCGTCCACACCTGCGCCGGCGAGGCCAGCAGCGTGTTCGACACGCCGATCCCGTCCTTGATCCCCCACCACAGCGCGATCGCCGCCGCGAAGGGGATCAGAATTCTCAGCTCCCGGAACGCACGCGCCGCCATCATCGCGCGCCGCGCTCCGCGTGCACCAAATGCATGACCTGTTCGGAAATATTCCGCATCTCCGGATCGGCGGTGAAACTGTCCCAGTCGCGGCCGCCGCTGCCATGCCGAGGCACCTCCAGCACCGCCTTGATCGTGCCGGGACGCTTCGTCATCACCAGCACCCGATCGGCGAGAAACACCGCCTCGTCCACGCTGTGCGTGATGAAAAACACCGTCTTTCCCGTGGTGGCGCACAAACGCCCGAGTTCCTCCTGCAACGTCAACCGCGTCATCGCGTCCACCGCGGCGAAAGGTTCGTCCATCAAAATGATCTCCGGATCGGCCGCCCATGTCCGGGCGACCGCGACCCGCTGCCGCATCCCGCCGGATAATTCGTGCGGATACCGGTCCTCGAACCCGGCGAGGCCCATCAGATCCACCAGACGCGCCACCGTGCTCTCGCGCACCGCTTTCGACGCGCCCGCGATCTCCAGCCCATGCGCGATATTCCGCCGCACCGTGCGCCACGGCAAAATCGCGAGTTCCTGAAACACGACTCCACGCTCCCGTCCCGGCCCCTTCACCGGCTTGCCATCGCATAATATCGTGCCTTCAGACGGCGCGATGAACCCCGCGATCGCCTTCAGCAACGTCGTTTTGCCGCACCCGCTGGGTCCCACCAGCGTCACGAACTCGCCCTCGCGGATCGCCAGATCGATCGTGCCCGTGGCCTGCACCGGCCCATCTTCCGTCGGGAAGAAATGCCGGAACCCGGAAACCGAGATTTTGTCCGATGCCATGCCGGTCAGTCCAACTTGCCCTTGCAATCGTCGATCTTCGCTGGCAACGGCGGCAGCCCCGCGAACAAATCCGCGTGCTTCGCCAGGATTTTCTCGTAAACACTCAGATCGTAATAATCCGAGGCCACGAAGGGCCGGTCCATCTTGATCTGCCCGGCCCGCGCCATGCCGTTGCCACTTCGAATACTCCCCTCGATCGCGCACACCGACACCCGAGGGTCCCAGATCAACTGCCGCAACCCCTCGGCGGCGTCCGCCAAATTCAATCCATCCAAATACCGCGCGTCGATCTCCGCCGTTTCCTTCGGGTTTTCCCGAATGAACTTCGCCGCCATCGCGATCCCCACGGCGAATTTTTCAACGGTCGCCGCATTGGCTTTCAGATAATCCTCGCGCACGACAACGCCGACATTGTCCGACATCAGCCCTTCCTCGCCGCGGCTGACCACCGCCACATTGGCGCCCAACTCCCGAATCAACTGCGATCCATACGGCTCCCATGCCACCGTCGCGTCCACCAGCCCTTGTTTCAAAGCGACCGGCATGTCTTCCACCAGCATGCTCACAAGCTGAGTTTTCGAAATATCGACCTTATATTTGCGGAACCATTGCCGCATGTAATACTCGTTGGTGCCGGCCGTGAACCCCAGCTTCTTGCCCTCCAGCGACGCCCGGTTCGCGGGATCGATGCCCTTGTCGCGGCGCCCGATGATGGAATACGCGGTCGCCTTTCCCATGTAATCGGAGGCTGTAATAAGGCAGCACCGCGATCAGCTTATCCCCGCCCGCGCGCGCCACCGACAAAGTTCCGCTGATCGCGACATGACCGAACTGAGTCTCGCCCGCCTGCAAGGCCTGCACGACGTTACGCCCGCCACTCGTCAGCTTGATCTGAACATTCAACCCTTGTTCGGCCCAATATCCGTTTTCCAGCGCGACGAAATGCGGCGACGACAATATATTCTTCACCACATAGACCGTCACATCCGTCATCTTTTGCGCCCGAGCCTCGCCCGCCGCGACCAAACCCGCCAGCATCGCGCCCATCGCCCAAACAACCCGCCGATATCTCGCCACTGGACGTCCTCCCTGTTCCCCGCCGGTTCGCCCGGCCGTCCTGTCCAATGGTATCGCACGCCGGCACCGGGGGGTGGCAAGACCACCCATGGCCCGACGATTTGCCATGCGCCAAAAATCCGGCATGCTTCCTGGCAATGCACGGGCACCGCCAAACAGCCCGCGCCAAAAAGGGGAAACATCCATGAGCGGCGCGGCAGCTTACGCCCAAAACGGACTACCCGCCTTGACCGTCGGAGAACGGCTGGACCGGCTCCCGATCGGGCCCGTCCATTATCGCCTGATCGCCCTGATCGCGGGTGGATTGTTCGTCGATGTCTACGACCAAACCCTCGCGGGCGCGGTGCTGGCCACGATGGTCAAAAGCGGCGAATCCAACCTGGCCCTCAACGGCTGGTTCCTCTCCTCCACCTTCCTTGGGCTGATGGTCGGCGCCTGGGTTGCCGGCATCATGTCCGACCGTCTGGGCCGCAGAGTTTCGTTTCAAATCAACCTTCTTATCTTCGGCGTCTTCTCCCTCGCCGCCGTCGCCGCGCCCTCCATGCAATGGCTGATCGGCCTCCGCTTCCTCATGAGCATCGGCCTTGGCGCCGAAGTCGTTGTCGCCGCCGCCACGCTGATGGAATTCGTTCCGGCGGCCAAACGCGGCCGCATGGTCGCGGCGCTGTCTCTGTGCAGCCCGGTCTCGACACTGTTCGCGAATCTCGTGGGTTCCTGGCTGATCCCGATCGCCGGCTGGCAGGTCATGTTTCTCATTGCCGGTGTCGGCGCCATGATCGTCTGGGTCATGCGCAAGAACATGCCGGAATCTCCGCGCTGGCTGGAATCGCAGGGGCGTTACGACGAAGCTGAGGCGATTACCCGCATGGTCGAGGGCGCCTCCTACCAGCCCGCCGCCAAAATCGGCGCGGCCATCGCTTCCGTTCCGCCGTCAATCCCGACCTCGGTCCTGTTCTCTTCCGGCGTCCTGAAACTCTCGATTTTGGCGATCTGCCTGAACATCGCGGTGCAGAGCACGGTCTGGATCCTGAACGGCTGGCTGCCGAGTTTCCTGGTTAAACAGGGTCTCACGGTGTCTTCGTCGCTGGCTTTCGCGGCGTTGTTGTCGATCGGCTCCATCGGCGGCACTTTGCTGGCGATCGCCACGGTCGATCGGATCGGCCGCAAACCGGGCATTATCGGCGCCAGCCTGCTGGGCATCGCCGCGTCGGGATGGTTTCCCTATGCCAACGGTCCGGCACAGGCGGTGCTGATCGGCATGGTCATGAGCGCCTGCATCTATTACCTGTTGTCGGTGATTTTCTATGTCTATGTCGGCGAGATCTTCCCCACCGAGTTCCGCCAGCGCGGGGTTGGGCTGGGCATTGCCTCCGGCCGGATTATTTTGGTTTTGTCGCCCTATCTGATCGTGCCCATGTTCGGATGGGGTGGCACGCAGGCGGTGTTTGGACTGGTGGTTGGGATGCTGGTTTTTACGATTGTCGTTATCGCCGCGATTGGCATCGAAACGCGGGGGCGGTCCCTGGAGGCCATTTCCCGTGGGGTTGGGGGCACCAACCCCACGGGCTGAACTCAGGCCACCGCGAAGGCCGGCATCCGCGCCCAGGCGGGGTGGCGGATGGCGGTTTCGGGGTTGTGCTCGGGGGAAAGGGCGTGCGCGACGGCCATCCAGGGCATGCCCTTGGCCCGGAACACTTCGGCCAAGGCGGCCAGGGTTTCCGTGTCGCGCCAGGCCCATAACCGTTCCACCAGGGGTTCGAACGTGCGGGTCCAGTCCGGTCCGCCGGACCTGGCCGGCGAGAAGGTTTCGATCAGCGCGGTGAGTTCCGCCACGCTGGCGCCGCGGATGGCGCGGCGCATCTGGTCCTCGGCCAGCGACAGGGTCGTGGCGGCGGCGTTCCGGACCCGCCAGATGTCGTCCAATGCCGAATGGGCGTCCTGCATGGCGGCCTCCTCAACCGTTCGCGGGGTGGAAGTAATCGGCGTAGACTCTGTAGCAATCGTGGGTCGGTGCCCGTTTCACGTAGCGCGACTGATGTTTGACGTAGCCGCGGACGATGTCGTCCTTGCGGGAGGTCCGGTTGTGGCGGAATTCCTCCAGCGAGGAGGCGCCGTTGCGCATCACGTGCGGGTCGTTCTGCCAGTGGCAGGCGGCGTATGTGATGGTGTCCAGAAGATCGTGGCGTTCTTCGGTCCGTTCCAGATACGAATCCACCAGCGCGCACGACCGTGGCGCGTCCTGCGCCAGCACGTATTGCTTGATTTCCGGCAGAATCCGGTCGATGGGGATCGCGTCGGCCCAGGCGCGGAAATTTCGGCGGGGTTCGAGCGCCATGGCGGGATCGCGTGGGAAATTGGCGTTGGACCGGATGGTATCGTTCATGAATCGCGCGCCCATGAAGATGGCTTTGACCTGGTGGGGATTGTCGAAATTCCGCACCCAGAATTGCACGACATTCATGTAATCCAGCGCGTGCGTCGGATGCAGGAAGGCGTTCGGGTGTTCCAGTACATCGATCAGGTAGCGTTGGAAACACACGACCACCGCGTCGCCCACGTCCAGTACGCCCGCGCCGCGTTTGAACAATGCCATGATCGCGGCGTTCACGTCGAATGGTCCGCCCCACAGCAGGGCTTCGGTCAGTCCGTCCAGTTCCCGTTCCGTCACGGGTTTCGCCGAGCGTTTGGGGATCGCGGCGTGATCCGGAATTTCCATCCGGCAGATATTCGCGATTTCCGTCCACAGGCCGTACAGTCTGGGCGAGCAGCCGAGATCGGGCACGACCGTGTACATCAGCTCGTGGGCGTCGTCCCAGCCGAGGTAGTCGGCGATATCGACCAGCGCGCGTGCCCGCAGCGCCTTATGTCCGATGTTCTGATAGCCGCCGCGATTGATAATGGTGTCCTGCAGATCGGTGATTCCCGCGAACAGGATCGCGTCTTTCAAGCGCTTGCGATGTTCGGGTTCGCCCGCGAGGCCCAAAAACAGGCCGTAGGCTTCGGCTTTGTCGCCCTCGGCGATGGCCCAGTTCATGCGGCCCAGACGATCGTCGACGGAGCCGCCGAAGATGGGGGCGTGATCCCGGAAGTAGATTTTCGGCGGGTTCCACGCCGGGCCGTCGAAACGATTCACCTCCGCGTCGGGGCCGGGAAATTTGCGGCCGCATTGTTCGCCGTCTCGGGCGTAATGACCGGGGAACTCGCAGACCACCTGTTCCCAGACGTTCAGGCCTTGTGGGACGTACCACATCGCCTGAATGTTGGGCAGAATCCCGCGGGAGCCGCCGAGTTCGCCCATCAGGGAGATCGCGCCGCGCCAGCCCAGTATCGTGTGGTCGTAATTGACGCCGCGCATTTCGCCGGAGGGTAGGCGCATCAAATGCGAGGGCACCTGGACATACGGCGCGGCCGAGGCGATCGCCGCCTTGATCGTGTCCTTAAGAGAACGGTCCTCTTCGGTCACCAGGCGGCAGAATGTGTTCGTCGCCTCCCGGTAACGAACGCCCTGAATTTCCTCCCGCAAACGATCGATCGTCGCGGTCCCCTGTATCACGCCCATGATCCGCCTCCTCCATCGGCGCGACTGGACGCTCATGGCGCGCGGGCGTCCTTGATTCAGATCAAGGGGCCGGGCGCGGGTCCCGGGCGGGGCTTTTCGACCATTGGCGGCCTGTTCTGGACGGCGGGGTTCAACGGATGGATGACACCGCGACGCGCAACGTCTATCAGGGGGCTGAACCGGAGGGTCACCGTCTGACCCCTGCCGTCAAGCTCAGGTCCCTGTTTCCCCGCCATGACAGACACGCCGCTCGATCACATCCGAAATTTCTCCATCATCGCCCATATCGACCACGGGAAATCCACCCTGGCCGACCGGCTGATCCAGTTCACCGGCGCGTTGAGCGAACGGGAAATGACCTCCCAGGTCCTGGACAGCATGGACCTGGAGAAAGAGCGCGGTATCACCATCAAGGCGCAGACCGTCCGTCTCTCTTATAAGGCGAAGAACGGGGAGACGTACGAGCTTAACCTGATGGACACGCCCGGCCACGTCGATTTCGCGTACGAGGTCAGCCGCAGCCTGGCGGCGTGCGAGGGGTCGCTGTTGGTCGTCGATGCCAGCCAGGGGGTGGAGGCGCAGACGCTCGCCAACGTGTACCAGGCGATCGAGGCGAATCACGAGATCGTGCCGATCCTGAACAAGATCGATCTTCCCGCCGCCGAGCCGGAGCGGGTGAAGCAGCAGATCGAGGATGTGATCGGGCTCGATACCTCGGATTGCGTGGAGATCAGCGCCAAGACGGGCCTGAATATCGAGGGCGTGCTGGAGGCGCTGGTGCATCGGCTGCCGCCGCCGAAAGGCGACGCGAACGCGCCGTTGAAGGCGTTGCTGGTGGATAGTTGGTACGATCAGTATCTCGGCGTCGTGATTCTGGTGCGGATCAAGGACGGCCGCATGAAGCGCGGCATGAAGATCCGGATGATGGCGAAGGGCTCCACCCATGCGATCGAGCAGGTGGGCGTGTTCTCGCCGCGGATGATCCCCACCGACGATCTGGGACCAGGGGAGATGGGGTATATCACCGCCGCGATCAAAACCGTGGCGGATTGCAATATCGGCGACACGATCACGGACGACCGGGTGCCGGCGGCGGAAGCTCTGCCGGGGTTCAAGCCGTCGATCCCCGTGGTGTGGTGCGGGCTGTATCCCGTCGATGCGGACGATTTCGAGAAATTGCGGGAATCGCTGGGGAAGCTGCGGCTGAACGACGCGAGTTTTCACTACGAGCCGGAGACCTCGGCGGCGCTGGGGTTTGGGTTCCGGTGCGGGTTCCTCGGGTTGTTGCATCTGGAGATCATTCAGGAGCGGTTGAGCCGGGAATTCGATCTGGATCTGATCGCGACGGCGCCCTCGGTTGTCTATCATATCGTGCGGACCAATGGGCAGACGATGGAGTTGCACAATCCGGTCGATATGCCGGATCCGTCGTTGATCGATATCATCGAAGAGCCCTGGATCAAGGCTACGATCATGGTGCCCGACGAGTATCTGGGCTCGATCCTGGCGTTGTGCACGGAGCGGCGCGGGGTGCAGATCGATCTGACCTATGTCGGCAATCGCGCGATGGCGGTGTATCGCATTCCGTTGAACGAGGTGGTGTTCGATTTCTACGACCGGTTGAAGTCGGTCAGCCGCGGTTACGCCAGCTTCGATTACCAGATGGACGGGTATACCGAAGGCGAGCTGGTGCGGATCTCCATTCTCGTGAACAACGACCCGGTGGACGCGCTGAGCTTCATCGCGCATCGGGCGGTGGCGGAAACGCGAGGGCGAGCGATCTGCGCGCGGTTGAAGGATCTGATCCCGCGGCAATTGTTCAAGATCGCGATCCAGGCGGCGATCGGCGGGCGGGTGATCGCGCGCGAAACGATTGGGGCGTTGTCGAAGGACGTGACCGCGAAGTGTTATGGCGGCGATATCAGCCGCAAGCGCAAGCTGCTGGACAAGCAGAAAGAGGGCAAGAAGCGGATGCGGCAATACGGAAAGGTCGAGATTCCGCAGTCGGCGTTCCTGGCGGCGTTGAAGATGGACGCCTGAGATTTGGGGTGGGCGCCGGGGCTCTGCCCCGGACCCCGCGAGGGGCTTTGCCCCCTCGACTCCCACCCTACGGTGGCCGTACATTCACGGAATGAAAATTCGAAGTCAGGAACAACATCTCCTCGTCATCCCCCGACTCGATCGGGGGACCGGGAGCGGCACAATCCCGCCTTTCTGGCACTCCCGGTGGCCCGAACAAGTCGGGCTATGACGAGGAGAGTGCGTGCCAGACGGCGGATTTTCATTCCGCGGATGTACGACCACCGTAGCGACCCCCACCAGGGGAACGTCCCCTGGACCGCGATCGATTTTGGCCGGATATGAGAAGGGGCCTACCGGGACGTTTCCACGTCCGTGCAGGCCCCTTCTCATATCCGGCCAAACCCCGGGTTTCCAAGGGCGAGCCCCAAAGGCCCATTGGGGCGGGATCGAAGGGCGGAGCCCTCGTTGGCGCGATCCGCTTCGCGGCTCTCGGGGGCAAAGCCCCAGCGTTCACCGCAAATGGCAGGCCGCCTGATGGCCCGGCGCGATTTCGCGCAGCATCGGTTTTTCCACCTTGCAGCGGTCCGTCGCGATCGGGCAGCGCGGGTGGAAGTGGCAGCCAGAAGGCGGGTTGATCGGGCTGGGCACGTCGCCGGTGACCCGGTTTTTGGTCCGTTGCAGCGCCGGATCCGGCAGCGGCACGGCGGCCAGCAGGGCTTCGGTGTAGGGGTGTTGCGGGTTCGCGAACAGCGACACCTTGTCGGCGTATTCGACGATGCGGCCCAGATACATCACGGCGACGCGATGGCTGATGTGCTCGACGACCGCCAGGTTATGCGAGACGAAGAGGTACGAGAGTTTCATCTCGCTTTGCAGGTCCATCAGCAGGTTGATCACCTGCGCCTGGATCGACACGTCCAGCGCGGAGACGGGTTCGTCCGCGACGATGAAATGGGGGTCGAGGGCGAGGGCGCGGGCGATGGAAACGCGTTGGCGCTGGCCGCCGGAGAACTGGTGGGGGTAGTTGGACATCTGCTCGGCGCGCAGGCCGACGCGTTTGAACAGGGCGGCGACGCGGTCTTCGCGTTCGCTGGCATTGCCGACGCCGTGGACTTTCAGCGGCTCGCCGACGATGTCCTTGACCCGGATGCGGGGGTTCAGCGAGGAAAAGGGATCCTGAAAGACGATTTGCATTTGGCGCCGCAGCGGCCGCATTTCGGTTTTGGTCAGGCCGCCGATTTCCTGGCCGCGGACTTTGATGCTGCCGGAGGTGGGTTCGACCAGGCGGAGCACGGTGCGTCCGACGGTGGTTTTGCCGCAGCCGCTTTCGCCGACCAGGCCAAGGGTTTCGCCTTCCTCGATGGCGAAAGAGACGCCGTCGACGGCGTGGACGTTGCCCACCGTGCGTTGCAGGACGCCTTTCCGGATCGGAAAGTGTTTTTTGAGGTCGGTGACTTCGATCAGGCTTGCCATGTCGTTCGCCTCAGGCTCGCCAGCAGGCGGCGAGATGGTCGGGGGCTTTGAGTTCCAGCTCCGGCAATGTCGTGGTGCATTGCGCTTCGCTGCGTGTGCAACGCGGGCTGAAGGCGCAGCCGGGGGGGAGGTTGATCAAAGGTGGCACGATGCCGGGGATTTCGGTCAGGCGCGCCGTGGCATCGACGCCCGTGAGGCCGCGGGCGCTGGCGACGCGGGGGATCGAGGACATGAGGCCGGTCATATAGGGGTGTTTGGGGTTGGCGAAGACTTCGCCGACCGGCGCTTCCTCGACCTTGCGGCCGGCGTACATGACCACGACGCGGTTGGCGGTTTCGGCGACGACGCCGAGATCGTGGGTGATGAGGACGACGGCGGTGCCGAATTCGCGGCGGAGGTCGCCGATCAGATCCAGAATCTGGGCCTGGATGGTGACGTCGAGCGCGGTGGTGGGTTCGTCGGCGACGAGGACCTTGGGTTTGCAGGCCAGCGCCATGGCGATCATGGCGCGTTGGCGCATGCCGCCTGACATTTGGTGCGGGTATTCGCGGGCGCGGCGTTCGGGTTCCGGGATTTTCACGTGGTTGAGCATTTCCACGGCCCGGTCGCGGGCGGCTTTGCGTCCGAGGCCGTCGTGCAGCGTGACCATTTCCGCGATCTGGCGGCCGATGGTCAGCAGCGGGTTCAGCGCTGTCATCGGTTCCTGGAAGATCATCGCGATTTGCTTGCCTCGGGCGCGGCGCATTTCGGCGTCGCTGAGTTTCAGCAGATCGGTGCCGTCGACCTTGACGCTGCCGGAGACGATTTCTCCGGGTGGCATCGGGATCAGGCGCAGCAGCGACAGCGCGGTGATGGTTTTGCCGCAGCCGGATTCGCCGACGATGGCGAGGGTTTCGCCGGCGTTGACCGAGAACGACACGTTTTGCACGGCGCGGACCAGGCCGCGGCGGGTGTGGAAGACCGTGCTGAGGTTGGAGACTTCGAGAACGGGGGCCATCAGTCGCGCTGCCTCGGGTCGAGGGCGTCGCGCAGGGCGTCGCCCAGAAGATTGGTGCCGAAAACGATCAGGCTGATGGCGAGGCCCGGGAAGATGACCAGCCAGGGGGCGGTGCGGACATATTCCGCGGCCGACTCGGACAGCATGCGGCCCCAGGACGGCCAGGGTTCGGGCACGCCCAGACCGAGGAAGGAGAGCGAGGCCTCGGTCAGGATGGTGGAGCCGAGCTGCGCCGTCGCCAGCACGATCAGGGGGGCGAGGGTGTTGGGCAGGACGTGGACCACGGCGATGCGGAACTCGCTCATGCCCGTGGCTTTGGCGGCCTCGACGAAGGGCATTTCGCGCAGCGACAGCACGTTGGACCGGATGACGCGGGCCACGTTCGGGATCAGCGGGATGGCGATGGCGATGATGGTGTTCGGCAAAGACGGGCCGAGGGAGGCGGTGATCACCAGGGCCATGACCAGCAGCGGCAGCGACTGCATGATTTCGGCGACGCGTTGCACCAGCAGGTCGAACATCCCGCCGATGTAACCCGAGGCGAGGCCGAGGGCGGCGCCGAGGCCGGAGCCGAGGAAGGTCGCGCCGATCGACACCGCGAGCGAGATGCGCGCGCCGTGGATCATGCGGCTGAACACGTCGCGGCCCATCATGTCGGCGCCCATCAGATAGGTGCCGCCGGGTTTGGCCAGCGAGGCTTTGGGGTTGGTGGTGAAGGGATCGAGCGGCGCGACCGTGCCGGCGAAGATCGCCGCCAGCACGAACACGGTCATGATGATCGCCCCCGCGACACCCAAGGGGTATCGCCGCGCGAGGTAGGCGACATCGTTCCAGAATCCTGTTTTCATGAGCCGTACCGGATGCGGGGATCGACGAGCATATAGGCGAGATCGACGAGCAGGTTCACCGTGACCACCACGAAGGCGATGAACATCACGAGGTTTTGCACCATCGGGTAATCGCGCCAGCGGATCGCTTCCACGAGGAAGCGGGCGACGCCGGGGATATTGAAGACGGTTTCGGTCACGATCAGGCCGCCCATGAGGAACGCGGCCTCGACGCCGATGACGGTGATGACCGGCAGCACGGCGTTACGGAGAGCGTGATCGTAGGTGACGGCGCCGTCGGAGAGGCCTTTCGACCGCGCCGTGCGGACGTAATCCTGGCGCAGGACTTCCAGCATGGACGATCGGGTCAGGCGCATGATCAGGGCCGCGCTGCGGAAGCCGACGGCGGCGGCGGGGATCAGTTGCAGCATCCACCAGTTCCATCCGCTGGCATTGCGGTCGTAGATCGGGATGGTGCCGGAGTAGTGGACGAAGGCCATCAGGATCAGCAGGCCGAGCCAGAAGGATGGCAGGGACAGGCCGCTGAGGCTGAGGATGCGGAGGCCGTAGTCCGTGCCGGAGTTTTGCCGCACCGCGCTGATCACGCCCAGGGGCACGCCCATGGTGATGGAGAAGAGCATGGCGAAGCCGGCGAGGCGCGCGGTGATGGGGATGCGCGGCAGGATTTCGTCGATGACGGGTTTTTCCGAGACGTAGGAAAAGCCCAGGTCGCCGCGGAGCAGGCCGCCGATCCATTGCGCGTATTGCATGGGAAGTGGGAGGTCGAGGCCCAGGTCGGCGACGATTTTCTTTTTCTCGGCGGGGTCGATGAGACCGGCGGAGTCAAAGAGGATATCGGCGATGTTCCCGGGGACGATGCGCAGCAACAGGAAGATGGCGATCGACACCCCGAACAGGGTGACCACCATCAGAAGCAGGCGCCGGATGATATATGACAGCATGTTGCCTCAGCGATCCAGCCAGACGTCTTCGAAACGCCAATGATTGTAGATACTGTTCACGGCCAGTTTCAGGCCCTTGACCTGGGGCCACCAGCAGGTGCCGCCCTGGGATTGGAAGACCACGGGCCGCGCGCCGTCTTCTTGCAGTCTCCGGTCGATTTCCCAGACGATTTTCCGCCTCGCGTCCTGGTCCTTCATCTGGGACTGTTGGTGGAACAGTTTTTCCAGTTCGGGGTTGCAGTAGGAGGTGTAGTTGCGTTCGGAACCGCACAGATAGTTTTCGAAGAACATGACGTCGGGGTCGTCGATGCCCGTGCCCTGCACGTTCATGCCGACCGAGTAGTCTTTTTTCAGCAGCCGCGCGTACCAGACCGAGGAGTCCAACGGCTCCAGCTCGGCCTGAATGAACACCGTTTTCAGGTGGTCGATCAGGATCACGGAGGCGTCGCGATAGCTGGCGACGTTGCGGGTCGAGACCTTGAGCGGCATCATCTTGTCGGGACCGTAGCCGAGTTCCCGCATGATTTTGCGGCCTTCCTCGCGGCTTTTCTCGACGTCGGCGCCGTAGCCAGGGATTGCCGCCATATATTCGGGCGACCAGCCCCAGAGGCCTTCGGGCGGCGCGAGCATGGCGCCGCCGATATTATAGACGCCGCGGCTGAGGATATCGGAGAAGGCTTTGCGGTCGATCGCCAGGGCCATGGCGCGGCGGACGCGGGCGTCGTCGAAGGGGGGGCGTTCGCGGTTGACCAGCAGGTTGCCCTGGGTGTTCGACGGTTGAACGAGGCACTGCATTTCCGGCACGGCGGCCTGGATTTCCTTCACCAGTTCCGGCGGGATTTCGCCGGTCAGCGACAGGTCGAATTTGCCGGCCTGCTGGGCCAGGATCGCCGTCGAGCGGTTCGGGATGATCGTGTATTCGATGCCGTCGAGGTAGGGGCGGCCGGGTTTCCAGTAGTCGGGGTTGCGGACGAGTTTGATGGATTCGTTCTGCTTGAACTCGGCGAATTTGAACGGACCGGTGCCGATGGGCGCGGTCCGCATTTGGGCCGCGGTCACGTGGCAGGGGTAGACCGGGGAGAAGCCGCCGGCGAGCATCACGAGCAGAGAGGGTTGCGGTTCCTTCAGGTGGAACACGACCTCGCGCGGGCCGTTGACGGTGATTTCCTTGATGTTGAACCACCAGGTCTTATGCGGGTTTTTCCGCATTTTGCCGTCGACTTTGCCGGTGACCGTATCCCAGGTGCATTTCACGTCGGCGGAGGTGAAGGGCTTGCCGTCGTGCCATTTCACGCCGTCGCGGAGTTGGAAGGTCAGGGTGCGGTCTTCGTTGGAGAGAGCCCAGGAGGTCGCGAGGTCGGGGGCGATTTGTTCGAGGCGGTTTTGGCGGGCGCCGTATTCGAAGACGACGAGATTGTTGAACACCGCCATGAAGGGCATGTCGGTGGAGATCGTCGCTTCCTCGTGGATCGAGGCGCTGGGTGGGTTGTCGCGATGGGTCACGCGCAGCAGGCCGCCGCTTTTTTGCGCGAAGGCGCCTGTCGCGGCCGTGGAAATTGCCAAAAGGCAGGCAATCGCGATCGATGTGGCGCGGCGGCCCATTATCCCCCCTGTTGAAGCCCTGTTGTCCCTACTCTGACCACGCCCCGGGGTCCTTGGCAATAACCTTTGCTACTCCGCCGCGAGGGCGGATCTGGGGATGGTCGCCTCGGTCAGCGTCGTCATGCGGTTCACGGTTTCCAGTGTGTCGAGCATTCCGTGCAGGCGGTTCGAGGCTTCCTGGTTCAGGACGCGTTGGGCGCAGTCGATGAATTTGCCGCGCAGGAGGCCGGGGGGAAGGGGGATGGTGGGGCCGCGGCCCAGCGGGCGGGGGACGGATTGGGTGAGGACGCGGCCGTCGGCGAGGGTGACCTGGACGTCGGCGCCGAAATGTTCGGACAGGTCCATCGGGCGGTCGGGCCAGGCGGTGGAGACGACGCGGGTCAGGACGTCGCGGACTTCGGGTTCGTCGTAGCTTCCGTCTTCGAAATGGCCGATCAGGACCTCGCCGCTGACGAGGGCGCGGGCGAGGCAGTATTGGACGCTGAATTTGGCGTCGAGGGCGCCGCGCGGGTCGGGGCGGTTGGTGTGGGACAGGCGGCGGGGGTGGGTCTGCGACTCGATTTTTTTCACCATCGCGGGGGTGAGGTTGTTGTCGCGGACCAGCATCAGCATGGCGTCGATGGCGGGGTGGGTGCTGCCGCAGCAGGGGTATTGTTTGATGGCGAGGCCGGGATCGACGATATCCCAGGGTTTGCCCCATTCGGCGGCGATCGGCTCGGGGTTGAAATTGCCTTCGCCGTTGAAGACACGCAGGAACCCCTGGCGGTGTTCGAGCGCGTCGGGCGATGAGGAAAAGCCTTCGGAGGCGAGGAGCGCGGCGTAGAGGCCGTTACGGGCGGAATGGCCGACATGGAGCGGTTTCGTCATCGTGCCGAAATTGGCTTTGATGCCGGCGGAGAAGCTGGCGGCGAGGGCGAGGGCCTTGGCGGTTTGGTCCACGGACAGGTTCATCAGCCGCGCGCAGGCGGCGGCGGCGCCGAAAACGCCCAGGGTGGCGGTGGGGTGCCAGCCTTTTTCGTAGTGGTGAAAATTCACGCCGCGGGCGATGCGGGTTTCGGTTTCCCAGCCCGCCACGTAAGCGGCGATGAAGTCGCGGCCGTTGGTGCCTTTGGTCTCCGCGAGGGCGAAGAGCGCGGGCAGGATCGGGGCCGAGGGGTGGCCGCCCAAGGTGTCGCTGCAATCGTCGTAGTCGAGGGCATGGGCGGCGGTGCCGTTGATGGCGGCGGCGTCGAGCGGGCCGACGCGGTGTTGGGTGCCGAAAACGACGCAGGGGCCGGTGGCGCCGCCGATGGTGGCGACCTTGGCGGCGATCTGGGCGCAGGGTTCCTCCGCGCCCGCCAGGATGCAGCCGACGGTGTCGAGGATGGCGACCTTGGCCCAATGGCGGGCCTCGTCCGGCAGGATGTCGAATGTCGTGGCGGCGATGCGCGTGGCCAGTGTTTCGGCGAGGGTCATGCGCGTCCTCCTGTTGTTTTGCATGTGGGCGGGCACTGTAACCCGATCCGCGGCCCTGATAGAAGGCGGGCGGGAAAGAGGGAGGAGACCGCCGTGACATTGGCTCGACGGGCCGTGCTGGCCGCGCCGTTCATCGCTGTTGGGGCGCGCGCCCATGGGCAGGCGGGCGAGTGGGAGCGCGTGGTGGAGACGGCCAATAAGCAGGGGCATCTCAACCTGGTGCATAATCTGCCGCCGCCTTTGGGGGATTACTGGATCGCGGAGTTTTCCAAGGCGTTCCCAAAAATCTCGGTGGAGGCGACCCGTCTGGGCAGTTCGGAACTGGCGCAGCGGTTCAACACGGAATATCCGGCGGGGGCGTCCACGGCGGATTATTTCGTCACGCTGTGGGACGACATGGTTCTGAATTGGTCGGACAAAGGCTGGCTGCGGACCTTCCGCCCGCCGGAGGCCGCCGCGTTCGATCCGAAATTCGTCGTGCGCGACCAGTTGTTCGTGACGCAGGTGATCCGTTCCACTCTGATGTCGAGCAAGACGAAGGTGAAAGAGGCTGACGCGCCTAAGGAATGGACCGATGTGTTCGACCCCAAATGGAAGGGCAGGGTGGGCATGGACCCGCCCTGGCGCTCCGTGGCGGTGCAGCAAATGCTGGCGGTGTGGGACGATCTGGGGATCAAGGATGTCGCGCGCCGCCTGAAGGAAAACGGCGTCCGCTTCTTCAATGGCAGCGCCGGCGTGGTGCAGGCGCTGATTCGCGGCGACATCTGGGTCGCGGCGGTGATCGAGCCGCCGGGGATCAATGCGATCGCCGACGGCGCGGCGGTGCGGATTTCCTACCCGGCCTCGCGCATTCCCGCCGTGGGGACGCCGAGTTTCGTGCCTGCCAAATGCCCGCACCCCGAAGCCGGTATGGTGTTTTTGAACTGGTCTTTGAGCGCGGCGGGTCAGGCGAGTTTGCAGGACAAGATGGGCTCGCCCGTGACCCGGCCGAAGGTGGGCGATCCGAAGCTGGTGCCGGGTCTGGGCGGGCAGAAAATTGTTCTGAGTTCCGATCTGCTGACGCCGGCGAAGCAGAAGGCGTTCATCGATGAATGGCGTCAGGTCTTTGGCCTCCAGTGAGCGCCGCCGCGGGCCTGGGTGGGCGGTGCGCGCGATTTTCGCGGCGACGTTTCTCTCGGCCGCGTTTCTGATCCTGACGCCGCTGCTGGCGCTGCTGCACGGGAGTTTTCAGACGGGGAGTCCCGGCGGGGCCAGCGAGTTCACGCTGCGAAACTGGCGCGATCTGGGCAGCGGGAATATCGTCCATACGTTGTTCGTGACCTGTTATATTTCGGTCGCGACATCGGTTCTCAGTACGATCGGCGGGGCGGGGTTGACCTGGCTGGTTTATCGTTCGGATTTTCGATTTAAGAAGAGTTTGGTGGGCGCTGTCGGGCTGAGTTTCTTTTTTCCGGGCTTCATTCTGGCGATGGCGTGGGTGATTTTGGCCTCGCCGGGCGGGATTTTCAACGATTTGCTGGGTCATGTTTTCGGCGGCGACGATCCGGTGTTCGATATTTATTCGGTTTCCGGAATCATCTGGATTCAGGTGCTGCATATCGTGCCCTTCGCGTTTTTCACGCTGCGCGGGCCGATGATCGCGATGGATTCCTCGCTGGAGGAGGCGGGATACGCGTCCGGCGGGAATCCATGGGCGGTGATACGGCGAGTGACGCTGCCGCTGATGATTTTCCCGCTGCTGTCTAGCCTGCTGCTGTGCTTCGTGCTGTCGGTGGAACAATTCGCGATCCCCGCGATGGTGGGGATACCGGGACATGTGAACACGCTCGCGACCGAGCTTTATCTTCTCACTAGCTTCTCGCCGCCGAACACCGGGCTGGCGGCGGCGGTGGGCCTGGCGATGAGCGCGGTGACCGGCCTGTCGATTTTCGCGCAAAGGCGGGTGATCGCGCGGAACACCGCGCCCACGGTCACCGGCAAAGGTTATCGCGTGCGGCCGCTGGCTCTCGGCCGCTGGCATTGGGCCGCCAACACGATCTGCCTGGCATATGTCGCGATGAGCTTTTTCATCCCCACACTGGCGCTGATTTACACCTCCTGCATCAAATTCTTCGTCGCCAATCCCTTCGACGCCGCCTGGACATTTCGTAATTATCAGCAGTTGTGGGAAAGCCCGGGCACGCTGCGGGCATTCTGGAACACGCTGGTGGTGGCGGGGGGCGGCGCGGTCCTCGGTCTGACGCTGGGAACCCTGGTCGCCTGGTTCACGCACCGGTTGAAACCGCCGGGCTATCGCGCGTTGGATGTGCTGGCGGCGCTGCCATTCGGCATCCCGGGGATTGTCATAGGTCTTGGGTTCCTGTGGTCCTACGTGTATCTGCCGATCCATGGGTCGCTGATGGTGTTGGTGTTTTGTTATGTCGCGCGGTTTCTGCCGTACGCGACGGAGACGGTCGGCGCGCAGGTCGTGCAACTTGACAAGGCGTTGGAAGAGGCGGCCTGGGCGTCCGGCGCCAATCGTCTCGTCAGCTTCCGGCGGATAATCTTGCCGTTGTTGCGCCCGGCTTTGCAGAGCGGGTATTTTCTGTTGTTCATCGCTTATTTCCGGGAAATCGCGGCGGCGGCGTTGATCTACACGGCTTCGACGCAGGTCCTGTCCATCTCGATCTGGGCTTTTTTTGAAAACGCCAACTGGGGCGTGGCGAGCGCCCTGTCCATTGTCGCGACAATCGTCACCGTGGCCCTGATGGCCGCCGTGATGCGCGCGCCGTTGAAAGTCTGAACATGGGTATCGGTGTCGAATCCCTGGTGAAAAAATACGGCGGCAAGACCATCGTCGACAATGTCGGTTTCCACATCGCGGATGGCGAGCTGGTGTCGCTGCTGGGCCCCTCCGGCTGCGGCAAGACCACGACGCTACGCTGCATCGCCGGCCTGGAAACGCCGGAAGGCGGGCGGATCGCGATCGGAGACGAAGTTGTGTTCGACGCGGCGTCGGGTGTGACGGTGGAACCCTACCACCGGAACATCGGCATGGTGTTCCAGTCCTATGCGATCTGGCCGCATATGACGGTGTTTGAAAATGTCGCGTTTCCGTTGCGGGTGCGCGGGGCGAGCCAAACCGAGGTGGAGCGGCGGGTTGTCCGCGCCCTGGACCGGGTGGGGCTGGGCGCCTTCCGCGACCGGTCCTCGCAACAACTGTCCGGCGGACAACAACAGCGCGTGGCGGTGGCGCGGGCGATCGTGCATGAACCGGCGGTGCTGTTGTTCGACGAGCCGCTTTCCAATCTGGACGCGCGGCTGCGGGACCAGACGCGGGCGGAAATCCGGGCGTTGCAGCGGGAACTGAACATCGCGACGATCTATGTCACGCACGACCAGACCGAGGCGTTGTCGTTGTCGGATCGGATTTTGGTGATGCGCGATGGGCGTATCGAACAATTCGGGACGCCGGAGGAGATATACGCGCGCCCCTCCGATATGTTCGTGGCGGAAGTCGTGGGGACCGCGAATTTTTTCGACATTGTCGTGGACGACGCCGGTCTGGGCCGGGACTCCGGCGGGACCGTGTTCCGGACGGCGTTTCCGGGTGCGGCGCCGGGGAAAGCGCGGGCGATGGTGCGTCCGGACCGGTTGCGGATCGGCGCGGACGATGGCGCCGGTGGTCCGAATCGTCTCCGCGGCACGGTGCGGCAACGCCTGTTCATGGGCGGATACTACGAATACGTGGTCGAAACGGCCTCCGCCCGTCCACGTGTGCTGTCCGCGGAGGCCTTCGCGGAAGGCACGCCGGTGGTGCTGAGTTTCAATGACGAAAACTGTATCTTTCTGGCGAGAGACTGAAAATGGGTGTCACGGCCGACCTCTGCGAAAAGATCGTCGCCACGACGTATGACTCGCTGACCCCCGAGGCGATCGCCGCCGCGCGCCGCCTGGTGCTGGACGGCCTCGCGATCGCTGTCGCGGGGACGGAGGAGGAAGCGATCCAGCTTCTGGCCGCGCACTACGAGAATTTCGGCGCGCGCGGCGATTCCACTGTCATTGGGTTCCCGTTTCGCACGGCGCCAACTCTGGCCGCGGCGCTGAACGGGGCATCCATGCATGTGCTGGATTTCGAGCCGATGTGGACACCCTCCAATCACGCGTTGTCCACGACTCTGCCCGCGATTTTGGCCTTGGCCGAGATTCGCGAAATCGACGGAAAAAACCTGATCGCGGCACTGGTGAAAGGGATCGAACTGCAAGGCTGGATCCGGCACGCGGGCCGCGTTTACGAGCATGGCGGCGTGAAATTCCATCCGCCGGGACTCGTCGGGCCAATGGGCTCGGCTGTCGCGGCGGGACATGTGCTCGGACTGACTTCGGAACAGATGGCGCATGCGCTCGGGATCGCCTCGTCGCGCTGCGGCACGGTGCACGCCAATATCGGCACCATGACCAAATCCACCCATTGCGGACACGCGGCGATGCACGGGCTGGAATCGGCCCTGCTGGCGGCGAAAGGTTTCACCGCCAACCCGGAACCCTTCGAATCCCACAACGGCTACGCCCGCCAAATGTTCGGCGAAACCTTCGAGGCGAAGGACCTTCTCAATTTCGGCGCGCCCTTCCGGATCGTCTCGCCGGGCTACGCGATGAAAATGTTCCCCTCCCAATACGGCACCCATTTCGCCATTACCGCGGGCATGTCCCTGCGCGAGCAAATTTCCGACCCATCGCAAATCCAGGCGGTGACGCTGAACACACCGGTCATGCAATATGTGAACCGGCCCATGCCGGACACCGGCCTCGCCGGGAAATTCAGCCTGCAATACACGTTTGCCAGTGGCCTGCTGCGCGGCGGCGCGAAAATCGACACCTTCACGGACGAGATGGTGGCGCTGCCCGACATGCAGGCCCTGCTTGGCAAAATAACCATGAACATGTCGCCCGATATTCCCGCGCGCTTCGACAAGATGTGGCTGGAGGCGATCGTGACGATGAAGGACGGGCGCGTCCTCCAGGCCCGCTGCGACGGCCCGCGCGGCATCTGGGGCTCGCCGCCGATCCCGGAAGAGGATCACCTGATCAAAGTGCGCGACTGCCTGTCGCGCCGCTTGCCCTCGGACCGCGCGGAGCGTTTGATCGCTTTCGCCCGCCGCGCCGAAACCCTGACCGCCGCGGAAGTGCGCGCTTTGTTGAAGGAGACCGTGGCATGACACTGGCCCATGAAATCGCCGAACGAATCCACGCGCTGAAGGCGGAGGACCTCTCGCCGCTGGCGCTGGAATGGACCAACCACGCCTTCATCGACACGATCGGTTGCTCCCTCGCCGGCATGGCGGAAGACGCGCCGCACATCGTCATGTCGGTCCCCGGTGTCGCCGACGCCCCCGGACCCGCCACGATCTGGGCTTCCGACCGCACCGCGAGCGTGCTCGACGCGACGCTGATCAACGGCACCGCCTCCCACGCGCTGGATTACGACGATGTCGCGGGCGCCATGGGTGGGCATCCCTCGGCGATGCTGGTGCCCTCGATGATCGCGCTTGGCGAGAGCATCGGCGCCACCGGGCGCGACCTGGCGCTGGCCTATGTCGTGGGGTACGAGGCGGAATGCCGGATCGCCCGCGGCGTGCATTTTCACCATTACGACAAAGGCTGGCATCCCACCGCGACACTGGGAATCTTTGGGACGGTCGCTGGCGCGGCACGGATGCTGAAGCTGACGGTGGAACAAACCGCGGTCGCTCTGGGTATGGCCTCCTCCTTCGCCGCCGGCCTGAAAGCCAACTTTGGGACGATGACCAAACCGCTCCACGTCGGCCATGCCTCCCGCAACGGGTTGTTCGCGGCCTATATGGCGCGCGGCGGCTACACCGCGAATCCCGGCGCTTTCGAGCACAAGCAAGGGTTCCTGGAAGTGTTCAACGGCGCGGGGACCTACGACACGAGCAAAATGCTCGCGAACTGGTACGCGCCGCTGGAATGCGAGGGGCCCGGCGAACCCGGCCTGAAACCCTACCCCTGCTGCGGCAGCACCCACGCCGCCGTTAGCCGGATGCTGTATCTGGCGAAAACCCACGACATACAGCCGGGCGACGTCGAATCGATCGACGCGATGCCGCATCTCCGGCGTCTGCCGCACACCGACAACCCCAATCCCACCACGCCGCTCGAAGCCAAATTCAGTATTCAATACTGCGTGGCCCGCGCGCTGAACGACCGCGCGGTGAAACTCGATCACTTCGAAAACGGCGCGGAGAACGATCCGGACGTGCGCGCGCTGCTGCCGCGGGTAAAAGCGTTCGGGCATCCGGACCTCGCCGCCGACGGGCCGCATCAATGGGGGGCGGAGGTCGTGGTCCACATGAAGGACGGCCACCGTTTCGCCTCCCGCGTCGACGATTACGAACGTTGCGGACCCGGCGGGCAGATGATGACGCGCGAGGAACTCTGGACCAAATTTTCGGACTGCGCCGCACGGGTGCTGCCGAAAGCCGCCATCGCGCCGCTGTTCGAGAAATTGTCGGATGTCGCGGGCGCCGAAACCGTCGCGGCGTTTACTAATCCGATGCGTTGCCCGAATCCCCGCGCCAAGGCCGCCTGAGCCAGCGGAAAGGAGACCCAACATGAGCGCCGAAGCCCGTATCGCCCAACTCGGTCTGATCCTGCCGCCGCCCCCCACGCCCGTGGGCAATTACGTGCCCTGGCGTATCGGGGGGAACATGCTGTTTCTATCGGGTGTCGGGCCGCGGGATGCGCGCGGCGTCTCCACGGTGGGAAAAGTCGGGCAGGCGCTGACGGTGGACGAGGGTTACCAGGCCGCGCGGCTCTGCGGCCTCAACCTCATCGCCAATATTCGGTCGGCGTTGGGCTCGCTGGATCGCGTGGACACGATCCTGAAAGTGTTCGGTATGGTGAACGCCGCGCCGAATTTCATCGAACACCCGAAAGTCATCAACGGCTGCACCGACCTGTTCGTGGAAGTGTTCGGCGATAACGGCCGGCCCGCGCGATCGGCGGTCGGGATGGGCAGCCTGCCCGGAAACATCTCGGTCGAGGTCGAGGCCGTCGTGCTGGTGCGATAAAAACCGGCCGTTAACCGGATCTTAAGGTTTGGGCGGTAGAGACAGGCGCGGCGTCGATGGGGCGCCGCGTTTGGGTCGATAACCGTCATGCCGAACGATCTGTCCATCCAGGCTGTCTCTCCGCTCCGTGGCGCCGGCGATGCCGCCGTGCCGCGGCAGGAGGCCGCGTCCGCGCCGAAACCCGCGCCGGAAGCAGCGAAGCCCGCGAAACTCTATGCCAATCCGGATTTCCATTTCGACGCGGCGGCCGGTCTGGTCGTGATCGAATTCCGCAACGATACGGGAACGGTGACGGATACGATTCCGACACAACGTCAACTCGACGCTTACCGGTCGCATCAGGATACGCCGGGCGAATCAACCCCACCGAAATCCCCGGATGGCACGCCTTCTGCTGGCTGACCGGATCAAGGGGCGGCGGGACACGTTCCTCGCCCCTTTGATCCCGGTGCTGGAACGCCACCACGAGGTGCGTTTCATCTCCGCCGGACCGGGCCCCGATCTGGCGGAGGCCATCGCATGGGCGGAAATCGTCTGGCTGGAATGGTGCTGGGACCACGCGGTGTGGGCCACGCGTGGGGATTATCTCGACGGCAAAAAATGCGTCCTGCGGCTCCATTCCATCGAGGCGCTGCAATCCGATTTCCCCGCGAAAGTGGACTGGTCGCGCGTGGACCGGCTGATCGCCGTGGGCGAGGATATCGCGGATGTGCTGATGACCGCCCATCCCGGCATCGCGGCGCATGCGCGGGCGGAGATCGTATCGAACGGGATCGACCTGGACCGCTTCGCTGCCGGGGACGGCGACCGCCGCAAGATCGGCTGGGTGGGCCACCTGGAGCCGAAGAAAAACCCCATGCTGCTGTTGCAGATCGCCCATGCGCTGCATCGCGCCGATCCGTGCTTCGTCTTTCATGTCGCGGGCGGGTTCACCGATCTGCGGACGGCGCGGTATATCAGGCGGTTCATGGGCTCGCTCGGGCTGGCCGGGGTGGTGCGGTTCGAGGGGCATGTCGCCGATATGCCGGCGTGGTACGCCGACAAGGGGGTCCTTCTCTCGACATCCATGTACGAAAGTTTCGGACTCAACATCGGCGAGGCCATGGCCGTCGGCGCCTTTCCGGTCGTGCACGATTTCCCCGGCGCGGATCTGTTGTGGCCACGGGATTGCCTGTTCGCCTCCATCGACGAGGCCGTGGCCTTGATCCGATCCGCCCGTCCTGGCCTTTATCGGGACTGGGTGGCGGAGCGATACGGAATGGAACGGCAGGCGGACGCGGTGTTGAGGATTTTGGACGGCCTGACCTGATGCGCATCGTCGCCATCGGGAAGGCCCGCGCCGGGCCGGAAGCGGATTTGTTCGCGCGCTACGCCGAACGCATCCGGCCGTCGTTGACATTGACCGAACTGCCGGACGGAAAAGGCGCGCCCGCCGAAATCAAACGGCGGGAAGGCGAGTCCTTGCTGGCCGCGCTCCCCGCGCAGGCCTTTGTCGTCGCTTTGGATCTGGGTGGCGAGATGCTCGACAGCCCGTCCTTCGCCGCGCGCCTGGAGGGATGGCTGACATTGGGCCGTCCCGTGCGGTTTCTGATCGGCGGCGCGGAGGGGCTCGACAAGCCAGTGGTCGCGCGCGCCGATTTTTTGTTGTCGCTGGGACGCATGACCTGGCCGCATTTGCTGGCGCGGGCGATGCTGGTGGAACAGATTTACCGGGCCCGCGCGATCGCCGCGGGCCACCCGTACCATCGATCCGGGCGGCCGGAGTAACTCAGGGCCGGCGGAACGAGATGTCGTCCATGGTCTCCGCGTTGACGCAGAATTCGTGCGCGCGAACCTCGGCGGAGCCATCGCGCAGGGCACGGCGACAGGTTTTGGCTTCCCGGCAGTGGCCGCAGGCGGCTTCCATGTCATGTGCCAAAGCGGGGAAGGCGGAGCGGACGGCGGCGGGGTCGAGGCCGCGGGCGCGCATCATCTGGTCCATCAGCACGGAATTGTCGGTCATGGAAGGAAGGATGCCGCACAGGTCGCTTTCCGCGACGCCGATATCCGCCGCCAGATAACGCAGATCGTCTTTCGACATGGCGGCGAGTTCGTGGTCGCGGATCGCGCGGGCCTTGATCCAGTCGAAGGCTTTTCCAAGTAGGCTGCTGTCGGCGGTGGCGGACATGGCGGAGTCTCCGAGATTGATTTCTTCGCAGACTGTCCGAATGTCGTGCCGGGGGCCTTGACCTGTATCAAAGGGAGCCGGAATCGAACACGGCGCGAACCGATGGTCCGCGCCGTGTTTTCCGGGTATTGGCCGTCCGAACGAATGACGCCTCTTCTTGCCGCTCGTCATGGCCAGGCCGTGCCGGGCCATGACGAGCGGAGACGGAGAGGCGGCCGGTCTTACTCGACGGGAACGAAGATGGAGTGGCGCATCTTGCCGCCGATGGCCTGCGACAAATGGCCTTTGCCGCTGATGTCCTCGACCAGGATCACCTCGCCCGCGCCGATTTCGCGCGCTTCGCCGGAGCTGGCGGTGATCTTCACGCCGCCGTCGAGGTTGATGATGTACTGCCGCCGCGGCGCGGGATGCCAGGACAGATCGTAATCGCCGGAGGTCTCGCGGAAGATGATGCCGGTGGCGGGGAGACGCGCCGAAAGCTTGCTGCCGTTCCGTTCCTCGACCCATTGCACTTCGACATCGCGCCAATGGGTTTCGCCGGCCGCGTCGACATAGATGTTGTGGATACGCATTTTTCCGGGTTTCCTTTATTCGATGGGGATGAAGATGGAGTGGCGCATTTCATTGTTGATGGATTTCGACAAATGGCCTTTGCCTTTGACATCCTCCACCAGAATGATTTCGCCCTTGCCGATTTTTCGCGATTCGCCGTCGCTGGCGGTCAGTTCGACGCCCGCGTCGAGATTGATGATGTACTGACGCCGTGGCGCGGGATGCCAGGGCCGGTCGTGCTCAGCCTGCGTTTGACGGAAAATGATGCCATTGGCGAACTGAAGGTCGGAGGTTTTGCCCTCCGGACCCTCGTTCTTCCACTCGACCTCGATATCCCGCCAATGCGACTCGCCGTTGTCGTCGCAGTAGAGATTGTGGATGTGGATACCCATGATTTCCAAAAATCCTATTTGTTTTGCCAGTTGGGTTTGCGCTTTTCGGCGAACGCCTTCGGGCCCTCGACATAATCGTCGCTGACGATGTTTTCCTGCTGCGCCGGGTAGACGGTACGCATCGCCGCTTCCAGCGAGGCTTCGTCCATGCCGCGATACGACGCCTGTTTCGACGCGCGAACGGCCTTGGGCGAACATTCCAGAATCGTATTGGCCCAGCGTTTGGCCGCTTCCAGCGCCAGGCCCTCCGGCACGACCTCGGTGACGAAGCCGAGGTCGAAGCCTTCCTTCGCCCCCACCCGGCGTCCCGTCAGGATCATGCTCATCGCCCGCTTCATGCCGATGATCCTGGGCAGGCGATGCACGCCGCCCGCACCGGCGATCAGGCCGACGCGCGGTTCTGGCAGCGCGAACAACGCGTTCTCCGCGGCGATAATGATGTCGCAGGCGAGCGCGGTTTCGAAGCCGCCGCCCATGGCCCATCCGTTCACGGCGGCGATCAGGGGTTTGTCCAGATCGAAGCGCGACGCGATGCCCGCGAAACCGCGGGGGCCGTTCGGGCGGCGCTTACCGGACGCCTGAACCTTCAGGTCGTTGCCGGCGGAGAAGGCTTTGCCACCCGCGCCGGTGATGATTCCGACCCAAAGGTCATCGCGCGCCGCGAACTCGTCCCACACTTCCGCCAGTTCGTCGTTGGCGTCGGCGTGGAGCGCGTTCAGAACCTCGGGACGGTTCAGCGTGACGATGCGAAGGCGGCCCTCGTCCTGGACCGTGCAAAACTGGCGGGTCATTCCACGATCACCTTTTCGGCTTTCAGGGTTCCGATGGAAGCGCCGTCCATTTTCAGCCAGTCGGCGAGAACGTTACTGCTATGCTGCCCCAGCAGCGGCGCCGGTCCGACTTTTGGCGGTTCGCCGCCGAAACGGACGGGCCAGCCGCTCATGACATACTCGCCGACCTCTGGGTGCTGCATGGTCTGACGAATCTTACGCTCCTGGAAGCTTTTGTCGTCGGCCAGTTCGCGCGTGTCGAGCACGGCGCCGGAAGGTATGGTCGCGCCGCTGACCATGTTCATCGCGGTGTGTTTGTCGTGCTTCAGCGTCCATTCGGTGACGATGGCATCGACTTCCTCGCGCCGGTCGGTGCGGGCGGCGGGGGTGTCGTAACGCTTGTCGCCGATCAGGTCCTCGCGGCCCATGACTTTCAGCAGGCGGGTCCAATGCTCCGGGTTCGCGGCGGATGTGTAGATATAGACATAATCGTTCGGCCCGCCGCCTTTACAGGGGTAAACGCCGATCGGCGGGTTGCCGCCGCCGACGGTCTTCGAACCGGCGCGCGGCGCGGCCTTACCGTCGGTGCGTTCCATGAAGCAGAACGCGTTGCGGATATAATGCATAATGGAGTCCTGCATCGCGAGTTGCAGGTGCTCGCCCTGGCCGGTGCGCTGTCGCCGGATATAGGCACCGAGAATCGAGATCGCCATGATCATGCCGGTGCCGGTGTCGCCGATGGTGGCGCCAGGCTTGCACGGCGGGCCATCTTCCTCGCCGGTGACCGACATCAGCCCGCCGCAGGCCTGCGCGATCATGTCGAAGGCCAACCCTTTCTCAAACGGGCTGCCGGTGCCAAAACCCTTGATCTGGCAGAAGATGATCGACGGATTAATGGTCTTGACGACGTCGTAGCCCAAACCAAGACGCTCGATGGCGCCGGGGGCGAAGTTCTCGATCATGACGTCGGCGTTTTTGACGAGGTCCTTGACGATCTGAAGCCCGCGCGGGTCCTTCAGGTTCACCGCGACCGAGCGTTTGTTGGAGTTATACTGGAGGAAATACAGGGCATCGACGCCGGGCGCGGTGCGGCCGGACGATCGGCCGGGGTCGCCCGCGCCGGGGTTTTCGACTTTCACGACATCCGCGCCCATCCATGCCAAAGCTTCCGTGCAGGATGGTCCGGCCTCGAACTGGGTCAGATCTAAGACCTTCAATCCGGTCAGGCAGTTTTCTCCACTCATGTCCTGGGCTCCTCTGGTGCTTTCCGGCCAGCTTACGCCCGGTACGCGGGGTTCGTCGAGGTGGCCCGCCACCACCACCGGTTTCTGACAATTCGGATGAATTGTGTGAAATCGAAACGGCCGCGGCGGCGAAGGCCGCCACGCGTCCCGGCCGATCTGGCGGTTATCCCACGGGACGGCGGCCGGGCAGGCGCGACGCGGCGAGGAGGCCGGCCGCGGCGAGGCCGGCGAGGCCCCATAATGTCCAGCGATACGCCTGGTCTGGTGTCATCGCGTGGGTCAGTCCGAATTGTAACAGGATCGCGAGGCCCGCCGCGCCGGCGGGTCCGCCGAAGCGCTGGCAAATATTGATCGCCGTCGTGGCGTGGCCCAGCGATTCGCGGGGGACGGAGGCGTAGGCGGCGGCGGCCGAGGGAATGGTGATGGAGCCGCCGCCGAAACCGCGGACGAACAGCGCGATGCCGAGAATAAAATAGGGTGTGTCGGGGGTGGCGAAGACAAAGGGCAATGTGCCGGTGAAGGACAGGGCGGCGCCGGTGCCGGAGATGGCGCGGGCGCCGTAACGTTCGCTCAGGCGGCCCATGATGGGCAGGGCGAAGAAAATGCCCAGGCCGAGGGGGGCGAGCATGGCGCCGGTGGTGGCGGGGGATTCGTGGCGGATATTGAGGAACCAGAGGGGCAGGAGCAGTTGGCCGCCGAAATTGATGGCATTCGATAAGAACTGGGTGCTGGCGGCGGCTCGAAAGATTGGACCGCGGAATAAGCGGAGGTCGATCAGGGCGGTTGTGGGGCGGCGCAGCGCGTGGCGGGCGAAGGCGGCCAGCAGTCCGGCGCTGGCGATCAGGCTGATGGGGGCTGTTGCCTCGCCGTGCGCGAGTGAGACGAGGCCTTGGAGGAGAAGCGCGAGGCCGGGGGAGATCATGGCGAAGCCCGCGAGGTCGAGGCGGCGGGTGCTGGTTTGTTCGTCGCGGGGCAGGGCGAACCAGGCGAAGCAGATGGCGAGGAGGCCGACGGGGACGTTCACGAAGAAAATCGCGCGCCAGCCGAGGTGGCCCAGCAGGAGGCCGCCAAGGGTGGGGCCGAGCATTTGGCCGACCATGACGGGCATGGCGGCGACGCCGATAACTCTTGCCATGTGGCGGCCGGCGTGGCGGGCCATCATCATTTGCATCATGGGCGCCAACAGGCCGCCGGCCATGCCTTGCAGGACGCGGCAGAGGATCAGCATTTCGATGGACACCGCGAGGCCGCTGAGGACGGAGAAGGCCATGAAGCCGCAGAAGCAGCCAAGAAAGATGCGGCGAGCGCCGGCGCGGTCGACCAGCCAGCCGCTGAGGGGGAGGGCGAGGGCCAAAGCGAGGAGGTAGCCGGTGGTCACCCATTGGATGGTGCCGAGCGTGGCGCCGAAGGTCGCGCCGAGTGTGTCGAGGGAGACGTTGACCATCGTCGAGTCAAGGCCCGACATCAGTGGCCCGCAGGAGCAGGCGGCGGCGATGATCCAGACGCGGCGGTCCGGGCGGTCGGTGTTTTGGCTCAATGGTTCCTCTTCCGGCGAACCCTGTTAACATCGGTTCAACCCAATGTCCCCTCAGGAGGAAGCACATATGCCCGGTATCCCGTTACGTCATGGCGCGTTTTTGCCGCCGTTTCATCCCATGGACGAGAATCCCGCCGCCTGTATCGAGCGCGATCTGGAGCTGATGCAGTGGCTGGATAAGCTCGGGTTTCACGAGGCCTGGATTGGGGAGCATCATTCCGCCGGCTGGGAGCTGATCAGTTCGCCGGAGTTGTTCATCGCGGTGGCGGCGGAGCGCACGAAATGGATTAAATTCGGCACCGGGGTGATCTCGCTGCCGTATCATAATCCGTTGATGACGGCGAACCGGATCATTCAGCTCGATCACCACACGCGGGGCCGGGTGATGTTCGGTGCCGGTCCGGGCCTGCTGGCGTCGGATGCGTTGATGATGGGGATCGACCCGGAGACGCAGCGCGACCGGATGGCGGAGGCGCTGGACGTTATTCTGCGGTTCTTCAAGGGCGAATATGTCACCGAGAAGACGGATTGGTACACTTACGTTAACGCGCGGGCGCATATTCTGCCGTATACGAAGCCTTATCCGGAGGTGGCGGTGGTCAGCGCCGTCACGCCGTCGGGCGGACGTCTGGCCGGGAAATACGGGCTGAGCATGATCTGTGTCGCGGCGACGAATCCGTTCGGCTACGACGCGCTGGGCGCGAACTGGAAGATCGCCAACGATATCGCGGCGGAGCAGGGGAAAACGATGAACCCCGCCGGTCTGCGCCTGGTCGGGCCCATGCATATCGCGGAGACGCGTGAAAAAGCCCGCGAAAACGTGAAGTATGGGTTCGAGCGGTATCTGGGATATCTGAACAACAACCAGCCGCGGTTCAATGTGCCGGCCGGCAAGGACGCGGCTGACTGGTTCGTGGAGAACAATTACGGCGTCATCGGCACGCCGGACGACGCCATCGCGATGATCCAGCGCCTCTACGACAAACAAGGCGATTTCGGCGCCTTCCTGCAACAGGTGCATAACTGGGCCGATTTCGAGGAAACGAAGCGGTCTTACGAATTATACCAGCGTTACGTGATGCCGCATTTCGATGGCACCAACGGCCCGCGGATCGATTCGTTCAACTGGTGCACGGATAATCGCGATCTGCTGACGGAGAAGCGCACCACCGCGGCGCGGAAAATGTTCGATAAGCACGAGGCCGAACAGAAGGCCCGGGTGGAGATGGTTCGGCCCACGACCGGTAAGGAAGCGTGGTGAGACCGTTCCGGACGCTTTTCGCCGCCGCGGCGTTTGCTTTATTGGGGGGCGCGGCGGAGGCCGCCGTGTCCTTCGACGGCGTGGCGGCGGGGGATATGACGGAGCACGACGCGGTGCTCTGGACCCGCTGTAACGACGACGGCGCGCCGGTCTGGGCGGTCGCGCGAATCGCCACCGATCCGGCGTTTCGGAACATCGTGTGGTCCGGCGCGGGATCGACGGTGCCGGACAACGATTTCACGTTGAAGCTGTATCCGTCGGGGCTGAAAAGCGGCACGGCGTATTTTTACCGGTTCGAGGCGGGCGGCAAAAGCGCGTCCGGCCGGTTCAAAACCGCGCCCGCGGCAAGTCAGAACGTTCCGGTGACGTTCGGAATCAGCGGCGACGCGGATGGGCGGTTCCGGCCCTATCCGTCGATCGCCGGGATCGCGCGGCATAATCTCGATTTTTTCGTGTTCAACGGGGACACGATGTACGAAACGGAGAGCGGGGTCGCACCCACGATTTCGCGCCGGGTGCCCAATCTGACGCCCGCCAGTACGGCGGAGGACGCACGGCGGGCGCTGGCGGCGTATAACGTCAAATATCTCGAAAATATTTCCGGCGTGTCGGCGACCGGCGCGATCGCGAGCAGCGGGCAGCCTGGGCTTCGGCCGTTGTTCGAGGCCACGGGACATTACACGCTGCTGGACAATCACGAGTTGGGAAACTCGTCGTTGCAGGCGGGGGGCGCGCCGGTCGCGCTGAACGCGGCCCGTAGCACGCCGGCGACGGAAACATTCGACGCCAATGCGACGGGAACGTTCCATAACCGGACGCTCGGGTTTCTGACACTGGAAAAATCGTTTTTCAATTACCATCCGACGCGGGTGGATATTTTGGGAACGCCGGTTTCCGGTCTTTCGATTTCAGGGCCGAAGGTGGAGGCACCGAACGATCCGCGGCTGCATGGCGCGGCGAAAAATTATTTCGCGCAACGCTGGGGGCGGCAGGCGATTTATATCCAGACCGACGACCGGTCGTTTCGCGACGCGCGTCTTGGC
This sequence comes from Acetobacteraceae bacterium, assembly GCA_947474705.1. Taxonomy (GTDB): domain Bacteria; phylum Pseudomonadota; class Alphaproteobacteria; order Acetobacterales; family Acetobacteraceae; genus Rhodopila. The sequence goes on from CANJJS010000025.1 coordinate 51,973, forward strand.
GCGGCGACGGGCGGAGATGCGCCGGCCTCCGATCCGCGCGGCGACAATCCGGCGCGGACGATGCTGGGCGCGGCGCAGCTCGCGTGGTTGAAGGAGACGCTGCTGGCGGCGCAAAAATCCGGCGCGACGTGGAAATTCGTGGCGATCTCGACGCCGATGGACATGACCGGCGAGGTCAAGGGCGTGGCCTGGCAGGACCAGAAATCCTGGTATGGCGGGTATCGCGCCGAGCGGAACGCGCTACTGAAATTCATCGCCGATAACAAGATCGAGCATGTCGTGTTCATGGCGACGGACGATCACACGACCCGGGTCAACCGTTTGCGGTACGAGACCGGGGACGGAACCAAGGCGCTGGTGCCCGGCGCGTTCCATATGGTGACGGGTCCGATCGGCGCGAGTGGACCGGACAAGTTAACAACACACGATCTCGATACGATCGCCGCGATGACCGCGCTTCGCACGGCGTCGCAGGCGGCTTTGGGGCAGCCGGTCGATGGGCTCGCGGGGCTGCCGGGGCTGATGCATGTGTGGCGGGAATTCGATCCGGCGGCGGACGCGAAACGCCAGCCGGTGGATTTTATCTCCCCGGATACGTTCAGTTACGCGGTGCTGGCGGTGGATCGGGTGGGGACGCTGACGGTGACGGTGTATGGGATCGCGTCGTATCAGCCGAACAAGGGTTTTGTCGCGCCGGCGGAACCGGCGCGACGGATCCTGTCGTTTCAGGTGCGGGCGGGCGCGCGTTGAGCCGCGGTCAGTCCTTCCGCGCCCGGAACGCCGCCGCCGGATAAACGCCCAACACCCGGACTTCCGAGGAGAAAAACCGCAATTCCTCCAGCGCCAGCCGCAAACCGGGCTGTTCCGGATGCCCATCGACGTCGCACATGAACTGGGTCGCGGCGAACTCGCCGTTGATCATGTAGCTTTCCAGCTTGGTCATGTTGACGCCGTTGGTGGCGAAACCGCCGAGGGCTTTGTAAAGCGCCGCCGGGACGTTGCGGACGCGGAACACGAAGGTCGTCATCAGGCCGGGCGTGGCCGGGGCGGGCGCGATCGGTTTTGGCGCCATGACGTAGAAGCGGGTGGTGTTATGCGCCGCGTCCTCCACGTTTTCCTTGAGGATTTTCAGTCCGTAGATTTCGGCGGCCAAGGACGACGCGATCGCCGCGTCCTCGATGCTGCCCATCTGGGCGATCATTTCCGCCGAGCCCGCCGTGTCCGCCTGCACGACCGGCGTAAGACCCATTTGTCGAAGAATGCGGCGGACCTGGCCAAGCGCGACGGGATGGGAATGGGCGCGTTTGATTGAGGACAATGTGGCGCCCTCGATACCCAGCAGACAATGCTCGACTCGTTGGAAATGCTCGCCGATCACGAACAGGCCGGAGCCCGGCAGCATGTGGTGGATGTCCGGCACGCGGCCCGCCAGGCTGTTTTCGCAGGGCAGCATCGCGAGCGCCGCCTGTCCCTCCTTCACCGCGGCGATCGCCGACTCGAAGCTTTCGCGGGGCAGCGTTTCCATGCCGGGGTAGGCGGCACGGCAGGCGAGGTCGGAATAGGCGCCAGGTACGCCCTGGAAGGCGATTTTCCCGGTCATCGGCGTGCCAAAGGGACTGGGGCCAAAATCGCGCGGGCGCGGTCCAGGTCTTCCGGCGTATCGACCCCGAAGGGCCCGTGTTCCATGCGCACGCAGGCGATTCGCATCCCGTCCTCCAGCGCCCGCAATTGTTCCAGACTCTCGCGCTGCTCCAGCGGGCTTGGCGGCAGCGAGACGAACCGTTCCAGGGCGGCGCGGCGGTAGGCGTAGATTCCGACATGGTGCCAGCGCGGCCCATCCCCCCAGGGGATGGGCTGGCGGGAAAAATACAGCGCCGGCGCGATGGTTTCGCCGGGCCGGAACGCGCAGGCGGCCTTCACGAACGACGAGGTGTTGGCCTCCGCCTCGTCGCGGATGGGCACGACCAAAGTTCCGATATCGACCCGTGGATCGGCCAGCGGGGTCACGACCAGGCGCAGGCCTTCGGGGTCCAGCGTCGGAAAATCGCCCTGCAGGTTCACGACCACGTCGTGGCGGCCCTCTGGGTCGAGTTCCGCCAACGCGGCCTGGACCCGGTCGGAGCCGGAGGGCAGCGCGGGATCGGTCAGCACGGCGCGGCCGCCGGCGGCGCGCACGGCGGCCGCGATCTCCGGATCGCCGCAGGCCACGGCGACGGGGCCGATTCCGGCTTCGGCGCCGCGATCCAGCATGTGCAGGATCATGGCGCGGCCCGCGATATCGGCCAGCGGCTTACCCGGCAGGCGGGTCGAGGCCATGCGGGCCGGGATGACGACAATTGGATTCATCTGACGGTGTTTCAGTGGGTTGAAGGGGCGAGGCCATATCCCTATGGTGACGCCAACTTATGGACCCGCGGCACCGGGCGCAATGTGGACCCCGCGTCAGCCGGCGCGAGACCGCGAGCCACCCGTGCCTGAGATGACGAGGACGCGACGCCTTATGGACAGTATGGAAATCACGAAGATGTCGACCGCGGCGTTGATCGCGGGCATCGCCTTCTTTCTCACTGGCATGATCGGCGCGAACCTCGTGCATCCGGAAAGGCCGCATAAGGCGGCCATCGAGATCAAGGGCGCCGTCGCCGAAGGGCCCGCCGCCGCGCATGCCGCGCCGCTGACCCCCATCGAACCGCTGCTGGCCACCGCCGACGCGGCGGCGGGCGAGGCGTCCTATAAGAAGCTTTGCATCGCCTGCCACACGGTCGCGGAGGGCGGGAAAGCCGGTGTCGGCCCGAACCTGTATGGCGTTCTGGGGTCCGCGCACGGCAACATGGCCGGGTTCAACTACAGCGCCGGGCTGAAGGAAAAAGCCGGTAAGTGGACCTATGAAGAACTGAACCAGTGGCTGAAAAAGCCCGGCGACTTCGCCAAGGGCACGCGCATGGCCTTCGCCGGCATCTCCGACGACAAGGCGCGCGCCAACCTGATCGTCTATTTGCGTAGCCTGGCCAAAGACCCGGTCCCGCTGCCCGCGAAGTGAGCGGCTCAACCGCCGACTGGATCGCCGCGGCCGAGGCCGCGGTCGATGTCGCCGGCGCCGCGATCCGGCCCTTCTTCCGGGCCGGAGTCGCCGCCGACCAGAAATCCGACCGATCCCCCGTCACCATCGCCGATCGCACGGCGGAACTGGCCATGCGCGCCGTTCTGTCGCAACGCTTTCCGGAACACGGCATTCTTGGCGAGGAATTCGGCCTCGACCGGCCAGACGCGCGGTTGCGCTGGGTGCTCGATCCCGTCGATGGCACGCGTGCTTTCATCTCGGGGCGGCCGACTTTTGGGACACTGATCGCGCTGTTCGACGGCGATCTGCCCATCGTGGGGATCATCGACCAGCCCGTGACCGGAGAACGCTGGATCGGCGCCAGAGGCCGGAACACTGTCTTTCGCGGTCCCTACGGCGGCACCGTGGGATGTCGGCCCTGCCCGGATCTGTCCCTTGCCGAATTGTCCTGCACCAGCCCGGAAATGCTGGAAGGCCCGGACATGGCGCGCTGGGAGCGGCTGCGCGGCTCCGTGCGCCGCAACTACTGGGGCGGCGACTGCTACGCCTACGGACTCCTCGCGCTTGGTCAGATCGATATCGTGGCCGAACGCGACATGAAAGTCTGGGACTGGGGACCCCTTGCCCCGATTATCGAGGGCGCCGGCGGATCGGTCACGGACTGGGACGGCCAACCGCTGCGTTCGGACGGCGACGGACGCGTGCTGGCGCTGGGCGATCCCGGATTGCTCGCGCCGGTTCGGGCGGCACTCCGCGAATAAGACAGTTGCCTCCGGCCGGTCCCGCTGCCACCCTCGGTCACCCAAACCAACCCGGGGGCCGCCGCGTGCGCCTGTTCGCGTTTTTCATCTTTGCTCTTTTCGTTCCCTCTTTCAGCCAGGCTCAGACCGGGCCGCGGCACGCCTACACGGTCCTGGGGGAACCGGCCCTACCGGCGGGATTTCCCCATTTTCCTTACGTTAACCCAACCGCGCCGAAGGGCGGCGAGGTCGCCCTCGCCTCGGTCGGGACCTTCGACAATTTCAACCCGTTCATCCTCCGCGGCAGCGCCGACGGGCACGGCATTTCGAGCTGGGTCGGACTCGCGGGTGTCGGATCCGGCACCTCCTCCGGCCATGTCTGGGAAAGCCTGCTCACCGGCTCGGCCGACGAGGCCTCCACGGGCTACGGCCACCTCGCCGAATCGATCGAAGTGGCCGCCGACAAAACCTGGACCGCCTTCACCCTGCGGCCGGAGGCGAAATTCTCCGACGGCACGCCGGTGACGGCGGAAGACGCCGCCTGGACGTTTCGAACCCTGATCGAAAAGGGGCGGCCCGCTTACCGGATCCAATACACCGACGTGAAAGACGTCGTCGTCGAGGGCCCGCGCCGCATGCGCTTCAATTTCAACACGGGACGCAACCGCGATTTGCCGCTGATGGTCGGCGGCCTCCCCGTTCTGCCCAAACATTTTTTCGAGACCCGCGATTTTTCGAAGCCGCTGACCGAGGCGCCCGTCGGCTCCGGCCCCTACCGCGTCAGCGCCTTCGAACTCGGCCGCTCCATCGTCTACAGCCGCGATCCAAAATGGTGGGCGGCGAACATGCCGACGGGGATCGGAACGAACAATTTCGACCGCGTCCGCATCGAATATTTCCGCGATTCCACGGTCGCGATGGAAGCCTTCAAAGCCGGCAAATCCGACATCCGCGGCGAGAACATTTCTAAAAACTGGGCCACCGCCTACGATTTTCCCGCCGTGAAAACCGGACTCGTCCTTCGCCGCGATTTCCCGCACCAATTGCCGCAGGGCATGCAGGGTTGGGCCATGAACACGCGCCGGGCGGTGTTCGCCGATCCTCGCGTGCGTCAGGCGATCGGACTCGCCTTCGATTTCGAGTGGACCAACAAAAACCTGTTCTATTCCGCCTACACGCGCACAGGCAGCTATTTCACCAACACCGATAACGCCGCGGCCGGTCTCCCTTCGCCGGCCGAGCGGGCGTTGTTGGAACCCTATCGCGCCAGCCTGCCCATGGGCTTGTTCGACCGCCCCTTCGCGCTTCCGGTCACCGATGGGTCCGGCACCAATCGCGACCAACTGAAACAGGCACTAGAGCTGCTGCGCGAAGCCGGATGGACGGTCAAAGACCGCAAACTGGTCGACGCCAATGGCCGCCAACTGAGTTTCACCATCCTGGTCTACGATCCCAGCTTCGAACGAATCGCGTTGCCTTATGTCCAGAGCCTCCTGAAACTCGGCCTGGACGCGAAGGTACGCAGCGTCGATGCCGCGCAATACCAGCGCCTCACCGACGATTACGACTACGACATGATCCTGACCAGCTACGGCACCAGCGAACTGCCGGGCAATGAAACGCGAGATTATTGGTCGTGCGCGTCGCGCGATCCCAAGGGCGGCAACAACGTCAGCGGTATCTGCGACAAGGCGATCGACGCGCTGATCGAGAAGATCGTCGCCGCGGATGCGCGCGAACCGTTGCGCGACGCCGCGCGCGCGTTGGATCGGGTGCTGTTGTGGAACTGGTACATGGTGCCGAACTGGCACGGCGGCGCCTTCCACATCGCGCACTGGGACCGGTTTTCCTTCCCAGGCAAACCGATGCGGGAAGGCGTGAATTTCGACACATGGTGGGTGGACGAAGCCAAAGCCGCCCGACTCGCCGAGGCCCGGAAATAGCATGGCCGCCTACCTGATCCGGCGCCTGCTGCTGGTCATTCCCACCTTGTTCGGCATCGTCGCCATCAATTTCGCGATCGTCCAGTTCGCCCCCGGCGGACCCGTGGAACAAATGGTCGCCGAGTTGAAGGGCAAAGGTGGCGCTTCGACCCGGCTGGGATCGGCGGCCTCGGAAAGCGCGGCGGCGGGATCGTACCGCGGCTCGCAAGGCCTGGACCCGCAGGTGGTCGCGGACATCAAGGCGATGTTCGGCTTCGACAAGCCGCCGCTGACCCGCTTCGCCGACATGGTCTCCGGCTACCTCCGGTTCGATTTCGGCAAAAGCTTCTTCCGCGACAAATCGGTCGTCGCCCTGATGGCCGAGAAGATGCCGGTGTCGCTCTCGCTGGGCCTCTGGTCGACATTTCTGATTTATATCGTTTCGATCCCACTCGGGATTCACAAGGCGGTGCGCGACGGCAGCCGCTTCGACCTCGCCAGCTCCGCGGCCATCCTGATCGGCTATGCGCTGCCCGGCTTCCTGCTCGCGATCATGTTGGTCGTGCTGTTCGCCGGCGGCAGTTTCCTTCAAATCTTTCCCTTGGGCGGCATGACGTCGGAAGGCGCGGCCAACTGGTCCTTCGCGGAACGGGCCACCGATTACGCCTGGCACATGGTGCTGCCGACGATCGCCATGGTCGCGGGCGGCTTCGCCAGCCTGACCATGCTGACCAAGAACTGCTTCATGGAGGAAATCGGCAAACAATATACCGTCACCGCCCGCGCCAAAGGGGCGAGCGACACCCGAGTCCTCTACGGCCACATTTTTCGAAATGCGATGCTTCTCATCGTCGCCGGATTTCCGCAGGCCTTCGTCAGCATCCTCTTCACCTCCGCGCTGCTGGTGGAAATCGTGTTTTCCCTGGACGGACTGGGCTTGCTCGGCTTCCAGGCGGCGATCCAGCGGGATTACCCGATCATGTTCGGAACTTTGTATATCTTCACGCTGCTTGGCCTGGTCATGCAGATCGTCGGCGATCTGATGTACACCGTCGTCGACCCCCGCATCGATTTCGAGGCGCGGCATTGAGCCTCTCCCACGCGACAACCCGCCGCCTCGCCACCTTCCGCGCCAACCGCCGCGGCTACTGGTCGCTCTGGCTGTTCGGGGTGCTGTTCGTGCTGTCGCTGTTCGCGGAATTCATCGCCAACGACCGGCCCCTGCTGATCCGTTACGACAACGCCTGGTACGTGCCGGTGCTGAAGGACTACAGCGGCGACGCCTTCGGCCCCGATTTCCTGCCCACCGAGGCCGACTACACCGACCCCGACCTGCGCAAAGCCATCGACGCCAAAGGCTGGATGGTCTGGCCGCCGCTGCCCTACGCCTACGCCTCCTCCGTGAAGGACCTGAACCGGCCTTCGCCCGCCCCACCCTCCTTCCGCAACCCCCTGGGCACCGACGACCAGGCGCGCGACGTGCTGGCACGCGTCATCTACGGCTTCCGCCTCTCCGTCCTGTTCGGCTTCACCCTGACCGTCCTGACCTCGATCGTCGGCGTGATCGCCGGCGCGCTGCAAGGGTTTTACGGCGGGCTGACCGACCTGCTGTTCCAGCGCTTCATCGAGATATGGAGCGGCATGCCAGAACTTTACCTTCTCATCATCCTTGGCAGCCTCATCACCCCCGGCTTCTGGGTGCTGCTCGTCTTCCTCCTGCTGTTCCGCTGGATGAACCTGACGGGAGTCGTGCGCGCCGAATTCCTGCGCGGCCGCAACCTGGAATATGTCCGTGCGGCCAAAGCCCTCGGAGTCTCCGACGTCGTCGTCATGTGGCGCCACATTCTTCCCAACGCCATGGTCGCGACCCTGACCTATGTCCCGTTCCTCCTGTCGGGCTCGGTCACCCTCCTCTCCACCCTCGACTTCCTCGGCTTCGGCCTCCCCCCCGGCTCCCCCTCGCTGGGCGAACTCGTCGCGCAGGCCAAATCGAACCTGCAGGCGCCCTGGCTCGCCATCACCGCCTTCTGCGTCCTGGGCGGCGTCCTCACCCTTCTCATCTTCATCGGCGAGGCCGTGCGCGACGCCTTCGATCCAAGACGGCTCCCCACCGCATGAGCCTCGTCGAAGTCGAAAACCTGTCCGTCGCCTTCGGGCCGAAACGCGTCGTCGACAACGTCTCCTTCACCCTCGATCGCGGCGAGGCCCTGGCGCTGGTCGGCGAGTCCGGTTCCGGCAA
>CANJJS010000026.1 GCA_947474705.1 Acetobacteraceae bacterium
CAGCCAGCGGGCGGGCCGGCGCACCGCATCGGCCAACTGGGCCTTATAGAGGCTTCGCGGGATTTCCCGGGCCCCGAACTGGGTCAGATGCGCGGTCACGAACTGTGTGTCCAAAAGCCGGAAACCCCCAAGACGCAGACGGGCGATCAAATGCACCAGCGCGACCTTGGAGGCATCGGTGACGAAGCTGAACATGCTCTCGCCGAAAAAGGCACTGCCAAGCGCGACACCGTAAAGACCGCCGACCAACTCGCCATCCAGCCGGCATTCGATCGAATGGGCGTGGCCCAGACGATGGAGTTCGGTGAACAGGCGCTCGATCTGCACGTTGATCCAGGTGTCGTCCCGGCCCTCCATCGGCGTGGCACAACCAACGATCGTGGCCGGGAAATCGCGATCGGCATCGACCTCGAACCGGCCCGACAGGGTGGTGCGGGCGAGGCGTTTGGGCAGATGAAACCGGTCCAATGGCAAAATTCCCCGGCGTTCCGGGTCCAGCCAATGCAGCTTCGCGCCATCGCGGGTTTCCGCCATCGGGAACATGCCGATGCTGTAGGCGCGCAGCAACAGGTCCGCGGTCAGTTCCATTGGAGGCGCGCGGGCTTGCCGGAACGGACGGCGAGTGGACTAATGACACATCCTCCAGACACGGAAAGGGAAGACGTCATGGCAAAATTCACCTGGGAACATGTTCACCTCCGCTCGCCCAACCCCGAGGCGACCGCCCAATGGTATCACGATAAACTGGGCGCCGACGTGATTCGCACGAAGATGGCCGATGGCTCAACCCGGATCGACCTAAATCTCAGCGGGCAGAAAGTGTTCATCGCGCATGCCGACCCGGCGAAAGCGGGAGCCGCGCCGTCCTCGCCCTATCTGGGCCTGGATCATTTTGGGCTTTGCACCGACAATCTGGACGCCGCCGTAGCCGATCTGAAAGCAAAGGGCGTCGAATTCACGATGGAGCCGAAGCAGATCCGTCCCGGCACCAAGATCGCGTTCATCGTCGCGCCAGAAAACGTATCGATCGAACTGCTGCAGCGGGATTGATCGGCGGGGGCGGCCACTCCGCCGCCCTTTCCCCTTCGTCCCCGGACCATCCCGAAAACGGCGGAGCCAGGGGCCGCGTCCCACCCGCCTGACAAACACCGAGGACCACCATGACCGAAGACCCCTCCTTCGCCTTGGCCCGCCACGTCGTGGCGACCGGGTACGAGGCCTTGCCCGCGGCCACCGTCGCAGCCACCAAACGCGACATCCTCGACACGTTCGGCTGCGTGCTGGGCGGCAGCGGCGCGCCGGGCATCGACGATATTTTCGCGCTCGCGGACCATTGGGGCGGGCGGGAAGAAAGCACGGTCGTGCTGCGCGAACGAAAACTTCCCGCGCCGCAAACGGCGCTGTTGAACGCCAGCATGGGGCACGCGCTGGATTTCGACGACACGCACGATACGGCGGGATCGATCCACCCCGGAATTTCGGTGCTGGCCGCCAGCCTGGCGGTCGCGGACACGCTGGGCGCGGTGGACGGCAAGACGTTCATCCGGGCGGTGGCACTGGGGTTGGACATATCCTGCCGGATCGCGCTGGCCTCCACGGTGGATCGGGGCTGGCATCGCACGGCTTGTATCGGAGTATTCGGCGCGGCCGCGGCTTCCGGTGTGCTGTTGGGATTGAACGCGGAGCTGATGCGGCATGCGTTGGGAATTGCCTACAGCCACGCCGCCGGCAACCGGCAATGCATTCTGGACGCGGCCTTAAGCAAACGCTTGCAGGCGGGCCAGGCGGCCAGCGCGGGCGTGTTCTCCGCCTACCTGGCGCGCAAGGATTTTTCCGGCGCCCATAATATCTTCAACGGCCGTTACGGTTTCCTGGAGTTGTACCAACCGGGCGGCGCCGACGCGGCGCTGCTGCTAAAGGATCTGGGCGTGGCGTTCCGGGGCGATGGGCTGAGCTTCAAACCCTACCCGTGCGGGCGGCCGCTACACGCGGCGATCGACGCCGCGCTGGCGGTCCGGGCCCAAATGGGCAACGCGAGCCTCGCGAAAGCGACGATCGGTCTCGACCGAGGCGCCTACGCCGACCAGTTCGAGAGCGGACCGGTGCCACGACGGCCAACACAGGTAGTGGAGGCACAGTTCGCGCTGCCGTTCCTGGTCGCGACGGCGTTGACGCACGGACGCGTCGGGATCGGCGACGTCGCGGGCCTCGGCGACGCGGCGACGCTGGCATTATCGGACCGAATCGAGGGGCAGGCGCTGGACGCGGGGGCCAGACCCAGAGGTTGGGTCAGCATTCGGGCCGAGCTGACGGATGGTCGGACGGTGACGGTCGATGCGACCGATCCGATCGGCTCGCCGGAAAAGCCGCTGTCGGCCGAGCTGCTTCGGGCGAAATTCCGGGACAACGCGGGGAACGCGCGGCGCCCGATCGCCACGGCGGATGTGGACGCGGCGCTGGCGGCGTTGGAGGGGTTGGAGGATGTCGCGGACGTCGGGACGCTGACACGGCGTTTCGGATGAACAGGACGACCCGTGGCGGCCTGGTTCACCTGCACCCGGCCGCCACGCGCGTATCGTTGATCCGGTCGCTCCCGGTCGGCGCATACCCCGTCAAATTCAACACGCACCCGGGACGGTACGCATAAAGATTGGCCCGGGTCATGAGTGTGAAATGCGACACATGCTCCGTGGTCAGCCGCGCCAGGCGCGTCAGTATTTCCAGCCGCCGCGGATTCGATGCTTCCAGCACCCGGCCCTCCGCGAGCAATGCGTCGATGTCCGGCACGACCGCCCCACCCGCGTTGACCGAGCCGCCGGTGCCGCCGACTTCCTGAAAGGTTTGCAACGGATCGCCCCGGCCGCCCCAGCGTCCCATGAAAATATCGCCGCGGCCCGGCGGCTTGCGGAACTGGGTATATTGCGACACGGCGACGATATCGAATTTGATGCGGATCCCAACCTCGGCGGCCAGAGCCTGCACCGCCTGGCCGATCAGTTGGTATTCGCTGGTATTCAGTAACAGCCAGGAAATATCCACGCCATTCGGATACCCCGCCTCCGCCAGCAACGCCCGTGCTTTCGCGGGGTCGTAGGGATAAAGCTCGTCCAGAGCCTTATCGTAATAAGGCGATGACGCCGTGAAGAGTTGCGCCGTCGGCGCGGCGACGCCGAAACCCAAAGCCTCCGCGATCGCCGGACGGTCCAACGCGTGCATGAAGGCCCGCCGGACCTTCGAGTTGTTCAATGGTGGACGTCCGGTGTTCGGGTATATCGTCCACATGCTGCTCTTTTCGTTCACCTGCACGGTCAGACCCGCCGCTTTGGCGTCCGCGATTTGCCGCGGCTCAATCAGCGCCAGATCGATCTGACCGGAACGCAGCGCGTTCAGCCGCGCCGATGCGTCGGGCACGGAATGATGTTCCACGCCCGCCGGTCGGCCTTCCGTGCCACCCCAATACCCGTCGAATCGCTCCATGACCGTGCGCTGCGCCGCGTCGAACCGCCGGACCTTGAAGGGCCCGGTGCCCACCGGTTTTAAGGTGGCGCCGAACGCGCCCTCCGTCAGCGACGATGGCGCGATCGCCATCCCGCCCTGCGCCGCCAGCAACCATGGCATCTGCCCGTTTGGCTCCGTCAACCGAAGCCGTACGGTCAACGGGTCGACAAACTCCACCGCCGCGATCCGGCTGACCGTGTCCACGATCGACGAGCCCGCGCGTAACCCGAGATCTTTCGAGCGCGCGAGATTCGCGGCCACGGCGGCGGCGTCGAATTTGGTGCCATCGTGGAATGTCACGCCGTCGCGGAGCCGCATCGTGAATGTCGTCATATCCGCATTGGAAGACCAGGACACCGCGAGACGGGGAATGAGATTGCCCGCATCGTCCTGACCGATCAGCGAATCGTACAGCGCGATCAGTACCATTTGTGCGAGCCCGCTGGTGCTTTGCGGTTCCGCCGGGTCCAGGGACTGGTTGGCGGAGGTATCGTAAAAAATCAGCGTCGCCCTGGGGTTCGCCGGCCGCTCCGCGCAAGCGCGCGGCGGCGCGAACAATGGCGCGAGCAGCATCGACGCGACGGCCAGCAGCGGGCGGGTCCAGACTCGCATGGGACGGTTCCTGTGCTTTTGTTGGCCCCAAACGCCGTTGTTCGGGACCCCCATAAGATAGCAGCCAGATAACCTTTGGCGAATGGGCCGCGATGGGGCGTCATACCAACTGACGGAACCTTTGGCTCTCCGGCGGCGATAACCGTCATGGTGGGCGGAGGCCGGCCATTCACGAATTTCGCGCTGAAACAAGGTCATGGATGGCGCGCCCGCGCGCACCACGACGCGGTACGTCCGCCGGCGTGACGGCCGAAGGTTCCGGCAGTTGGTATCGGAGGCTGGCGGGCATGCGCGGCCGGTGACACCGCCACGCTTTTTTCCACAGCCGTCGATCGACCGGGTCCGGCCGGGACGATGGACTTGCGGTGTCCGGAGAAATGTGCGATTGCAAGTCATTCTCAACTGACCGGTGACAAGCCATGCGCACCCGCCTCGCTCTGCTCCTGCTCCCGTTTCTGGCCGCCGTCGCGGCCCCCGCTTTCGCCGCCGATCCGCCAGAGGTCGCGCTCGCGTTTCTCGGCGACCGTTTCGAACCCGCGGAGATCCAGGTCCCCGCGAATACCAAGGTGACCTTGAAGATCGAAAACCGCTCCAGCGGCGCCATGGAATTCGAAAGCAAATCCATGCACCGCGAAAAAGTCGTTCCCGCCGGCGGTAAAGCCACGGTGTCCATCGGCCCGCTCAAGCCTGGGCGTTACGACTTCTTCGACGATTTCCACCCGAAAATCGGTGGCGTGGTGGTCGCGCGCTGATGTTCGCCGTCGCCCTGATCGTCCTGCGCGAAACTCTGGAAGCGGCGCTGATCGTCAGCATCGTTCTCGCCGCCTCGATCGGCATCGCCGGGCGCGGCAGGTGGATCGCGGGCGGCGTTCTGGGCGGCGTGGCTGGCTCTCTGACCGTCGCGGTGTTCGCGGCCGCGATCGCCGAGTCCTTCGCGGGCAATGGCCAGGAAATTCTGAACGCCGGGGTCCTCGGCCTCGCCGTCTGTATGCTCGCATGGCACAATATTTGGATGGCGTCGCACGCCCGCGAGATGAAAAGAGACGCCAACGCGCTTGGCCAGGCGGTTGCTTCCGGCGCGCGGCCACTGGTGGCGCTGACCTTGATCACCGGCGCCGCCGTCCTCCGGGAAGGGTCGGAGACGGTCCTGTTCCTGTTTGGCGTGACCGCCACATCGCAGGAACCCGCCAGCGCACTGATCCTTGGCGGTTTCCTGGGGTTGGCCGGCGGGGGTCTCCTCGGGGCCGCCCTTTATTTCGGCTTGCTGCGGATTCCGGTTCGCCGCTTGTTCTCGGTGATGGGGGTGCTGGTCCTCTTCCTCGCCGCGGGCCTCGCGGCCCAAAGCGTATCCTTTCTTGTGCAGGCCGACCTGCTGCCGTCCTTGGGCGAGACGCTTTGGGACACGTCGTTCATCCTGGACGAGGCGACATTGCCGGGGAAAATCTTCCACACCCTGCTCGGATATGTGGCCCGGCCCAGCGGCATGCAACTATTGGCCTGGGTTGGCACCGTCGTGGCGATCGCCGTACCCACGCATCTGATTGGACGGCGTCCATTGGCCATCGCGGCCGTCGCGGCCGCCGGCCTCCTCTGTATCGCCAGCCCCTCTCAGGCCGCGGATGCGCCCGCCACCCCCCAGACCTTCGCCGGACGCACGTCACGCTGAAGTCCAGGTAGCGGCGACAAAAGAGCATCCGCCGTCACGGCGGCGACGGTCCAACCGCCCAATCCCTCGATCGGCGCCCTCCGGCCCGCGCCGCCCCATTACAACCCGCGCGACGCACGATCCCACACGGATCCAGCCCCCGACGGTTGCCGACACACCTCGCCAGAAACGAAATTTCCCCATGTATGCACATGCTCTCTTGCGCGGCGGCGTCCAATATGCAATTGAGAATCATTCGCAATTAAAGGCCGCATCGCCGTGAAACCTCTTGTTCCCATCCTCCTCGCCACCACCCTCCTTCCGTTATCGCCACCGGCCTGGGCCGATCTCAAAGTCCGCCTCCCCTACGTGGAATTTGGCGAACTGGAATTCGAACACAACGGTCTCGTCACCTTCGGCCCGAAAGGCTCGGCCAACGACCGCGCGGGCAGCTTCACGCATTCCGTCGGTTACGGCGTGACACCTTGGTTGAAAATCGAATTAGAGGCCGAAACAGCGACCGCCCCCGGCCGCTCCGCCACCTGGAACGCGGTGACGCTGGAAAATACGTTTCAGCTCACGGAGACCGGCAAATATATCTTCGATGCCGGCCTGTTCCTGGAATATTCCCGCGCGACCGGCAAAGGCGCCGACAGCATCGCCTTCGGCCCGATTTTATCTCGCGAACAACAGGGCCCTTTCGGCCTCGCTACACTGCATACGCTGAACGTCCTCGTTTCGCGCGAGGTTGGACCCAATGCGTCAAGAACCAGCGGCCTGCAATTCGCATGGCAATCCATCGCGCGGCTCCATCCACTCTTCGCCCCTGGGTTCGAATATTACGGGCGGATCGACGACGTCGCCCGCGCCGGCACCTACAACCAACAGCAACATTTCGTCGGCCCGGTCATCACAGGCACACAAAGCTTCTCGCCCTATGGGAAGTTAAAATATCAGGTCGGATATCTGTTTGGGACAACGACGGCGACACCGAAAAGCGCGATTCGCTGGAAACTGGAATACGAAATTCATTTCTGACCGCGGCGGGTATCACGGCAGTTCCTCGGGAATGGCCGCCAGCTTCCGGGCGCGCAGCCACAAACCCAGCGACGGATGCGCGGTGAAGACACAAAACGGAATCGCCAGCACCAGCCCAAGCGCGAAAGGGAGAGCCCAAACAACTGGCGTCCAGCCACGGCCCGCGAAGCATGCGAACGTGCCCATGCCGAGCAGCGTATGCGGCCAGAACTGCCGCGCCGCTTCACTCCAGGGAACGCCGCGATCCCCACGGGTCTGCGGCACCCAGGCGCCTTTGAAACCGATGGCGATGCGGATGGTTTCCATTGTTTTGGAGAGCGTGTTGATCGCGTCCATCAGCAAGGTGAACACCGTTTCCAACACAATGCCCGTCAGCAATCGAGCCGTGCCGCCGTAGCGCGCGCGTTTGGCACCGGAAACCAACAATTCCAGATACGCCAGGAGCTTCGGCGCATAGACCGCGCCCATCCACACCACGCTCGCCGTCAACGCCCAGCCGAACGGAAAGGGCGAGGTCCGGTCGGTCGCGGCGATCCAGGCGGCCGACAGGAGCAGCGCCAGATGGAACGGCGCGCTGCCGAACAACAGAATGGCCTGGATCAACTGCCACCGCCCCATCGGCCGCAGCCCAGGCATACGCAGAAAATGCCGGTATTCCAGGTTCCCGGCAAGCCAGCGCAGTTCCCGCCGGGTGAACTCGGGAAGCGCGGGAGGGTTGGCCTCGTACGACCCATCCTCTTCCGCCAGCAGCCGGATGCCCCATCCCGCGCCGCGCAACATCGCTGCCTCGATCTGATCGTGCGACAGAATATGCCCGCCGTCCGGCAACAAGGGCAGGCGGCAATACGTCCGGAAGGGCGCGATGCGGATGATCGCGTTGTGGCCCCAGTAAACGCAGGAATCGTCCTGCCACCAGGCCAGCGCGGCCGCCCAGGTGCGCATGCCCGCGCGCATGCCGAATTGAAACAACCGGGGGAAGGCCGAGGCCGCGGGCAGCCCCACGGTCAGATGCTGGACAATTCCCAGCGACGGATCGTCCCGCATCGCCAGCACGAGGTGTTGCACCGCGTCCGGTGTCATCAGTGAATCCGCGTCCAGCACGAGCACGAGTTCGAACCCTTCGGCGTGCCGGTCCATGAAATCCATGATGTTGCCGGCTTTGAAGCCGCTGTTCTCCGTCCGGCGCCGGTAACGGACCCTCCCCGCGTTTTCCCGTGCCTGGAACACCGCGACGGCGGCTTCCTCCGCGCGTGCCGCCGCCCCATCGCCGGTATCGGACAGCACGAACACGGCGAAAGCCTCCCCAACGCCCGCCGCGTCGAGTCCGCGCAGAAGCGACTGTATGGGCGGCAACACCATCGCCATGTCCTCGTTCCGCACCGCGACGGCGATCGCGGTGGGCGGTAACACGCCCTGAAACGAAACCGGCGGCCGCGTGGCGGGCCGGAACAGCCGGATCGCGAAGCCAATCGATCCATTGGCGGCGCAAAACCCGATCCAGGGGGCGGAAATCAGGCCACTGACGAACATCGCCACCTTCGCGGCGGTCCAGCCTCCCGGCGCCAGGGCATGGACCAAAGACCAGCCGAGCAACGCGGTGACGGCGGCGACAATCAGGATCACGGTCAGGCGGCGTAGCAACATGCGGCGGGCACTCTCGAAGGGCCGCCGGGTTATGGCTCGGCCTGGTCCGGGGCGGTATAGGGCGCGGACATCCGTCGCCATGCGCGTCCGTTTCCCGCGGGTTCGAGCCGTCACCGGTCTCTTGTCCGCCCCCAGTCGCGAGACGATCGAAACCGCCTGGCGAAGCGGCGAACCCGTGATATATCTCTTGTCCGAACACCTGCTCCGTCTGACGCCCCATTTTCGACAAGGCTTCCCGTGACCGATCTTCAACCCGCCCGCGGCACCCATGACCTGATTGGCGAGGACCAGCGCCGCCACCATCATGTCGCCGAAACCGCACGGCGAATCGCCGCGTCCTATGGCTTCGACGAATGGATCACGCCGATCTTCGAGGACACGCGCGTCTTCTCCCGCACGCTTGGCGAGACGTCCGACGTCGTGACCAAGGAAATGTATACGTTCGAAGACCGCGGCGGCGACTCCGTGACCTTACGTCCAGAGGGCACGGCGGGCGTTTGCCGCGCTTTGGTCACCAACGGCCTGACGCAATCCTTGCCGAAGAAGGTGTTCTACGCGGGCCCGATGTTTCGCTACGAACGCCCGCAGAAAGGGCGTTATCGCCAGTTCCATCAGATCGGCATGGAGTTGATCGGACCGGCCGAGCCCTTGGCCGACGCCGAGGTGATCGCCTGCGGTTGGGACATTCTGAAGGCGTTGAACGTTCACGCCGATACCATTTTGGAATTGAACACGCTTGGCGAACTGGAAAGCCGCGCGGCCTATCGGGAGGCGCTGGTCGCGTATTTCACCGCGCATAAGGACAGTCTTTCGCAAGACAGTCTGACGCGGCTGGAACGCAATCCGATGCGCATTCTGGACAGCAAGGACGAGCGCGACCGTAAAATCGTCGCGGACGCGCCTACGATCGAGGCGCATCTGACCGAGGCCGCGGCCACATTTTACGCCAAGGTCAAGGAGCTTCTCGCGCGTTTCGGGGTTCCGTTCCGGGAAAACCCGCGCATTGTGCGGGGCCTCGATTATTACGGGCATACGGCATTCGAGTTCGTGACGACGAAGCTCGGCTCCCAGGGCACGGTAATGGCGGGCGGGCGGTACGACGGCCTCGTTGCCGAAATGGGAGGGCCACAGACTCCGGCCGTCGGTTGGGCCGCGGGCATCGAGCGGCTGGGTATGTTGCTCGACGCCGCGCCGGCCGCGCCGGTGCCTGTCGCGGTCGTGCCGATCGGTGACGAAGCGGAGGCCGCCGCGATCGGCGTTCTGCAATCGCTCCGCGCCGCCGGAATTCGCGCGGAAATGTCCTACCGCGGCAATTTGCGGCGGCGGATGGAACGCGCCAACCGGATCGAGGCACGGACCGCCGTGATCCTTGGCGCCGACGACCTCGCCAAGGGCGTCGCGCAGGTGAAGGATTTGAAAACCGGGGCGCAGGAGGCGGTCTCCCTACCGGACATCGCCGCGTTCCTGGCATGATTCTCGCGCTGAAACTCGACCGGATCGCGGCGCGCGCGGACGAACTGCGCGCACTGCTGTCCGACGGCATAACTGGCGAGGCTTATGTCAAAGCCTCCAAGGAACTTTCCGACATTGAACCGGTCGTGGCGCGGATTGACGATCTGCGAAGCGCGGAACGGGCCCGGGACGATGCCAGCGCGTTGCTGGCCGACCCTGAGATGAAGGAACTGGCCGAGGCGGAATTGTTCGAGCTGAAGAACAAAATCCCCGCCCTGGAGCATGAGATTCAACTGGCGCTGCTGCCGAAGGACGAGGCGGACGCGCGCTCCGCGATTTTGGAAATTCGGCCCGCGGCGGGCGGAGACGAAGCGGGTCTGTTCGCGGCGGAACTTTTCGCCATGTACCAGAAATACGCCGAGGGACGCGGTTGGAAGTTCGAAATTCTGGAGTATAGCGACACGGGCCTGGGCGGGTTGAAGGAAGCCTCGGCCGAGGTCAACGGACGCAACGTATTCGCGCGGTTGAAATACGAATCGGGCGTGCATCGGGTGCAGCGCGTGCCCGCGACGGAAAGCCAGGGTCGCATCCATACCTCGACCGTGACGGTCGCGGTGTTGCCGGAAGCGGAGGAAGTCGATGTCCAGATCGACGAGGGCGATCTGCGGATCGACGTTTACCGGGCCTCCGGCGCCGGCGGGCAGCACGTGAACAAGACGGAAAGCGCTGTGCGGATCACGCATCTTCCGACGGGCATCGTCGTGGCGATGCAGGAGGAAAAAAGCCAGCACAAGAACCGCGCCAAGGCGATGAAAATTCTGCGGGCGCGGATGTACGAACAGCAACGAGCGTCGCTGCACGCGACCCGCGCCGCCGACCGAAAGTCTCAGGTTGGGACGGGCGATCGCAGCGAACGCATCAGAACCTATAACTTTCCGCAGGGCCGCGTGACCGATCACCGGATCAATCTGACACTCTATAAAATCGACCGCGTCATGGTAGGCGATCTGGACGAATTCATCGACGCGCTGACCGCCGAGGACCAGTCGGCGCGGCTGGCGGCGCAGGAATGAGCCCCTTGGACACCGTGCGCTTCGTCGCGAAAAACATGCGCCTCGACCTGGCGCTGATCGCCGGCATGATCCAGCCGGGATCGCGCGTGCTGGACATTGGCTGCGGCGACGGCACGTTGATCGAGCGTCTCTATCAGGAAAAAGGCTGCGATGCCCGCGGCATCGAGATCGATATGGTGGAGGTGACTCAGGCGGTCGCGCACGGGCTGCCGGTAATGCATGGCGACGCGGACACCGACCTCGCGCATTATCCCGATGGCGCCTTCGATTACGTGGTGCTGTCGCGGACCTTGCAGGCGGTGGAGCGGCCGCGGATGGTGCTGGCGCAAATGTTGCGCATTGGGACCCGCGCGGTGGTGAGTTTCCCGAATTTCGGCCATTGGCGTTTGCGCTGGCAGTTGCTGGCGACGGGCCGGATGCCGATGACCCCGACCTGGTCCCGGCCGTGGTACGAGACCCCGAATATCCATCCGTGCACCATTCGGGACTTTTTCGCTCTGTGCGAGGAGGAAAATTATGTCGTGGAACAATGGCTCGCCGTCGACGACGAGGGCCGCCGCGCGCCATGGCGGCGGTTTCCACGGCTGGCCAACCTGTTCGGCGAGCAGGGATTGTTCGTGCTGCGGCGCGGGTGAGACGGTGTGGGGCCGCACTGCCCGTCCAAATCCCCCGTCATCCCCGGGCTTGTCCCGGGGACCGGGAGCGGCGATGCGTCACCCATCAGGCACGCCGCTCTTATGCGTTCAGCGACAAGAACAGGTCCTCCCAATGGGGATTGAGCCCTTCGATAAGGTTCAACTTCCACGCCCGAGGCCAGTGCTTCATCGCCTTTTCGCGCCGTATCGCCACGACGATATCGTCGTGGCGTTCAAGATAGACCAAACGCGTCAAACGGTATCGCGTGGTGAAGGACGATCCTCGGCCCTCGCGATGCTCCAGCGCCCGGCGCGCGATATCGTTCGTAACCCCAACGTAAAGGGGCCCGAACGGCCGGCTTGTCATGAGATAGACCCAGGCGTCGCACATACGGAAGGCATGCCATGTGTGGCGTTAAGATTTCATGAACGGAAAAGAATTTTTCCGCGCGGCCTGGCGCGCGCCGTGCCGCTTCCGGTCCCCGGGACAAGCCCGGGGATGACGAGGGAGCAGAAACGGCACGCAAGTCCCACGGTCCGGATAACGGCTTTCAGCCCCCTGGAACCGGAGCGCGCGAATGCCGCATGACACCCCCGTTCTCCCGTCCTGGACCAGCGAAACCACGCGCGTGCCCTTCTGGATTTACAAAGACGCCGCCGCTCTCGAAACGGAACAAAAACGCCTCTTCGAAGGACCGGTTTGGAACTACCTGTGTCTGGAATGCGAAATCCCGGAAACCGGCGACTGGCGCGCGACATATCTCGGCGAAATGCCGGTCGTTGTCGCGCGAGACCATGACGGGACCATCGCCGCCTTCGAAAACCGCTGCGCCCATCGCGGCGCGTTGATCTGTCTGGACGATGGGGGCAACGCCAAGGAGTTTCATTGCATCTATCATGCTTGGCGCTACAACCTGCGCGGCGATCTTCAGTCGATCGCGTTTCAGCGTGGCGTCAATGGCAAAGGCGGCATGCCGCCGGACTTCAAGATGTCCGGGCATGGGCCGCGTAAGCTTCGTGTGACCACGCTGTTCGGCATCGTATTCGGCACACTGTCCTTCGACACACCGGATATTGAGACATTCATCGGGCCGGACGTGCTCCGCCGCCTGGGCGTGGCCGCCGGCGGCAAAAAACTGGAAATCATTGGCCGCTGCACGGAAGTCCTGCCCAACAACTGGAAGATGTACGCGGAAAACGTCCGCGACACTTACCACGCCAGCCTGCTGCATCTGTTTTTCGCCACCTTCAAACTCAACCGGCTCAGCCAGGGCGGCGGGACCGAAATCAACGAGGACGGGAGCTGCCATGTCTCCACCACGCTCGCGCCAGAACAGGAGGAGGACCGCGCCTACGACGGTCTCCGCTCCGTCGACGACGATTTCCGGCTGAACGATCCCAGCCTGCTCGACGCGGTGGACGAGCATGGCGACCGCGTCCGCCAGCAAATCATGTCGGTGTTTCCCACTTTCGTCATGCAACGCACTCAGAACGTCATGGCTGTCAGGCATTTTCTGCCGCGCGGGCCGGACAAGACCGATCTGCACTGGATTTTTCTCGGCTACGCCGACGATACGCCGGACCTTCGAACCCGCCGCCTGCGCCAGATCAACCTCTCGGGACCCGCCGGTTACGTGTCCCTGGAAGACGGCTGCATCGGCGGCTTCGTGGAACGCGGCGCGGCGGCGGCGCGCGACAAAACCAGCATCGTCGAAATGGGCGGCCTCGGCATCGAAAGTCAGGACACGCGCGCGACCGAGGCCGCGATCCGCGGATTCTGGCGGGTCTGGCGCGGGTTGACCGGCATTTGAACGAGGCCGCCGTTTGGCTGGAACGAGGGCGCGCGCATCTCGCGTCAAGTCAGGCATCGGAGGCGCATGCGTGTCTGGCACGGGCGGCGGCGCTGACGCCGTCCGATCCCGGCATTCTCGCCGGCCTCGGGAAGGCCTTGTATCTGTTGGGCCGCGCGGACGAGGCGCTCCCGATTTATCGCGCGCTCCTTCGCCACGCGCCTCGCGACCCCGCGATGTTGGTCGATCTCGGCCGGGCGCTGCGCGCGGCGGGGGAATTCCAGGACGCCCTGTCGACCTACGAACAGGCACTGACGATCCTGCCGCGAGAGCCGGCAATTCTGAACAATATCGGCAACTGCCTGCTGGCCATGGGCCGGGCGGACGCCGCGATCGCGCGGTTCGAACAAGCCATCGCGTCGAATCCGGATTACACGGAAGCGCGCCATAATCTCGGCCTGGCGCTGCTAACCGCCGGCCGGATGAAGGAAGGCTGGCGTGAATATCGCTGGCGCCTGCACACCGCCTCGCATCTCGTGGACGGCAAACCGCTGGCGGAATGGGACGGCGTCCCCATGCCCGGAAAAATATTGCTGGTGCGCGCCGAGCAGGGACTTGGCGATACCATTCAATTCGCGAGATATTTACCCATCGCCGCCCGCCGCGCGGTGGTCGCCGCCATCGTCCCGCCCGCGCTTCGCCGCCTACTGGCCGGTCTGCCCGGCGTCGCCCATGTCCTGACACACGGCGATGCCATGCCGGTTTTCGCGGCCCAGTGCGCGCTGGTGAGTCTGCCCCGCCTGTTGGCCCGGCCCGAACCGGAGGACGCCGGACCCGTCCCCTATCTTCAACCCGATCCCGTCGCCGTCGCGCGGTGGCGCGCCCGTCTCGACACGCTTCCTTCCCCCAAAATCGGACTCGTCTGGGCCGGTAATCCGGGCCTTGGCACCACCGCCCGTCTCGACCACCGCCGGTCGTTGCCGCTGGCGGCGTTCGCACCGCTCGCCGGTCCGACATTCGTTTCCCTGCAAAAAGGACCGGCCGCGGTTCAGGCCCGCACCCCGCCCACCGGGATGGCGTTGATCGACTGGACGGAAGAACTCTCGGATTTCGCCGATACCGCCGCCCTGATCGCGGCGCTGGACATGGTCGTGTCCGTCGATACCGCCGTCGCGCATCTGGCTGGCGCTCTGGCGAAGCCGGTTTGGATGCCGAACCGGACCGATACCGACTGGCGCTGGGGCCTCACCGGAGACACCACACCCTGGTATCCCAGCATGCGGATTTTCCGCCAAACCACGGCCGGAGACTGGACCGCGCCGATCGCGGCCATGGCCGAAGCGTTGAAAAATCCGCCCATGGCGCGCCACTTGCTGACTTACGCCCGCGCCAGCCTCGCCGCCGGAGACACCACGCGAGCCGAGAACGACGCCCGCCAGGCGATCGCCACCGAACCGGACAACCCCGAGGCCCATGAAACCCGCGGCCTCGCGCTGTTCGCCGCGGGCCATTGGTCCGATGCCTGGCCGGAGATAACCTGGCGCCTCGCCCGTTCCGGGCCGGTTTGGAACGGCGAGGCCATGGACCGCCAGACCCTGCTGCTACAGGCGGACACGGTGGAAGATGTTCTGCTCCACGGGCGCTTCGTGGCGGAGGCCGCGCGACGGTCGGGCGCCCGCGTCGTGCTGTCGGTGCCACCGGACGCGCAACGCCTGATGAGCGGGATGCACGGCGTCTCGATTGCCACCTCCGCCAATCCGCCGCACCATCGGCGATGCCCGCTGGCCCTGCTGCCCGCTTTGTTCCGGGTTCGTCCACGCGATATTCCCGACACCGGTCTCTGCCCGCACGCGCCGCCACCGGTCGTCGAGGCATGGTCGCGAAAGGTCGCGCATTTACAGCGCCCCCGGGTTGGCGTCGCGTTCGACGACCCCGGCCTCCACGCCGCGCTCGCCCAGATCGACGGCATCGACCTCGTGCCGCTGTCCCACGACATCCCCGCGAACGAAAACACATGGCGCGCGGCCATCGACGATTTGACGGAGATGGCCGGATTGCTGCCGCATCTGGATCTGGTCGTCGCGACCGGAAACAGAGTGGCGCATCTGGCCGCGGCGCTGGAACGCCCGGTCTGGCTGCTCCGCCCCAACGCCCGCGCCTGGCCCTGGCTCCCTGGGGGGGAGGACAACCCCTGGTATCCCACCGTCCGCCAATTCGCCGAGGGAACCGAAATGTCCCTCGTCGCCGAACTCTCCGCCATGGCGGCCACGACACCGGCCGAAGCGATGTTCGCGTTCGCCAACGATCGTTACCGCCAGAAAGATTATGCGGCCGCCGCGATGGGGTTTCGCCAAACCCTGGCGCTTCAATCCCAGCACCCCGGCGCACTGGGCAATCTGGCGATGACACTGCTCATTCTCGGACGACCTGACAGCGCCACCTGTTACGCGGAACAAGCCATCCTCGCCGTACCCAACTCTCACCCGCTCCGCTTCCGCCTGGGCCTCGCGCTTCACGCGTCGGGCCGATTCGACGCCGCCGCCGTCCGGCTGCGGGAGGCATTGGCGATGGCCCCGGACCACGCGGACACACTCACCGCGCTTGGCAACGCGGTTGGCGCCGCCGGAGATATCGGAACGGCCGTGGCACTGCATCGCGCCGCCGTGGCTGTCCGGCCAAATGGCGCGGGTTATCGCACGAACCTCGCATATACGTTGCTGCGCCAGGGACAATGGACCGAAGGCTGGCGCGAACACGAACATCGCCCCACCCGCCCGGCGATCGCCGATCTCTGGGACGGCCAGACGCTGAACGGCCGCCCTCTGGTTCTGCGGCACGAACAGGGCCTTGGCGATGTCATCCAGTTTTGCCGCTACGCGCCGATGGCCGCGGCACGAGTCGCCGGTCAGGTCGTTCTGACGGTGCCGCCCACGCTCCAACCTTTATTGAACACGCTGCCGGGCGTGACAGTGCAGTCCGCTGACGCGCCAATCCCCGGCAACGCGGTGCAATACCCGTTGCTGTCGTTGCCATTGCTGTTCGGCACCGCACCGGACACCATTCCGGCCGATGTCCCCTACCTCTGTACCGATCCTGGCCGTCTGGCCCGATGGCGCGCGCGTCTCGCCCCTCTTCACGGCCACCGCGTCGGTCTTGTCTGGGCAGGCAACCCGAGGCTGGGCACCGCTTCCCTTGGCGCCACCGATCGCCGCCGATCCTTGCCCGAGAACGCGTTCTCGGCATTTACCGGGTCCCGCCCTGTCAGCTTCGTGTCCCTTCAAATCGGGGACGCGCCCTCCGCCGGCGTGCCGCTCCACGATTGGACCGCCGATCTCACCGACTTCGCGGAAACCGCCGCGCTGATCGAGGCACTGGACCTCGTGATCTCCGTCGATACCTCCGTGGCGCATCTGGCCGGCGCCCTGGGAAAACCCGTCTGGCTGCTGAACCGGTTCGATACCGATTGGCGCTGGGGCGACGGCGAACGGACGCCCTGGTATCCCTCCATGCGAATTTTCCGGCAGAAAACCCCCGGGGACTGGCCAGAGGTTCTGCGACGGGCCGCGTCCGAACTCGACGCCACAGTCGGCGCGCATCGTACCGCGGACCGGTAAGCCCGCGCTTCGCCAGATTCCCCCGCCAAGGCGGGTCCTATCGCGCCAGGCCCCGCGCGATATCCATCGCCATCCGCAGCAGCTTGTCGCTTGCCTCCGGCGTTCGGAACGCGCTGTGCGCCGAAAGCGTGACATTCGGCAGAGTGGTCAGCACATGCCCCTCCGGCAGCGGCTCGATCTCGAACACATCCAGACCGGCATGCCGCAGGTGCCCGCTCCGAAGCGCCGCGATCATCGCCGCCTCGTCCACCACCGCGGCCCGCGCGGTGTTCACGAACAGGGCGCCCGGTTTGATCCGCGCGATCCGCTCCGCCGTCAAAAACCCCCGCGTTTCGTCGTTCAACAAAAGATGGACCGACACCGCGTCGCTGGACGCGAGCACCGTGTCCAGATCGCCGAAGGTCACGTTGGCCGCTGTTCGAGGCGTCCGGTTCCAGGCCATCACGCGCATCCCGGAGCCATGCGCGATCCGCGCCACCTCCGCCGCGATGCCGCCAAAACCGATCAGCCCCAAGGTCTTGCCGGTCAGTTCCATGCCTTCGGTCCGCGGCCACTGCCCGGAACGCATGCCCCGATCCATGCCCGCGAGCCCCCGCGCCGCCGCCCACAGCAGCGCGATCGCGTGCTCCGCCACGGCCGTGTCGCCGTAACCCTTGATGATGTGGACCTGGATCCCGATGCCGGCGAGTTCCTCCGGGTTCATATAGCTTCGTGCCCCGGTGCCCAAAAAAATCACGTGCTTCAAACCGGCGCACCGACGCATCGCGTCCGTCGGCATCGATGTGTGGTCGTTCAGGACGAACTCGTACCCGGCCAGAAGCGCGGGTAACGCCCCGGGTGGGATATCGCCCTGTTCGTTAACATCGACGGGCGGGTCGTCCGGACGGGCGACCCGGTGGAATACCGATGCCAAATCGTCGACGGCGTCCAGAAACAGGCCTTTCATCCAATCCTCCTTGGGCGATACCAGGACTGTGCCGGGCACGGCCCCACGGAGCAACCGCGCGGACCGGCGAATCGTGGTAATACCGCGCACCGATTCCCGGATGTTCCATGCCGCGTCTTTCTTCGCCCCAAGGCCCACGACGCCCGTCGAAACCGCCGCCCGCCAGGGCCGACGGAGAAGCGCGGCGCGCGCCCGCCCGTTCGTGGGGCCGGACGCTGTCGCGCGCGATCGCCCGTCTCTTCATCTGGCTCTCCGTTCTGGGCCTGATCGCGGCCACGGCGGTCGTCGTTTGGGCCGCCTACGACCTACCGCGCCCTGAATCCGCCATGGACGCCACGCGGCGCCCGGCGCTGGTGGTGCAGGACCGCATGGGGCAGACGATCGCCACCTATGGCGATTTGGTCGGCGAACCCCTGCGCCTGGCCGATATGCCGCCGGAGTTACCGGCCGCGCTGGTCGCGGTGGAGGACCGGCGGTTCTGGTCCCATTGGGGCATCGACATCGTGGGGGTCACCCGCGCGATCTGGGTCGATGTGACCGTGGGGCGGCTGGCCCAAGGCGGGTCGTCGATCACGCAACAGGTCGCCAAGACGCTGTTTCTGACCAACGAGCGGACGTTCCGCCGAAAAATCCGGGAATTCCTGTTAACGATCTGGCTGGAACGCACCTTCTCCAAGAACGAAATTCTCGAAATCTACCTGAACCGGGTCTATCTCGGCGCCGGGACCTGGGGAGTGGACGCGGCGGCCCGCATGTATTTCGGCGTCTCGGCGCGCAAGGTGAATCTCTGGCAAGCGGCGGTTCTGGCCGGGCTGCCACGGGCTCCGTCGCGGTTCAATCCCAGGACCAACCCCTCCGCCGCGGCGGCCCGCGCCAAGGAAGTTCTAACGGCGATGGCGGAAACCGGGGCGATCGCGCCGGAACGCGCCAAAACCGAGGCGGCGAAAATCGCCTTCCCCAACAGCGCCCGCCAGGCCGGCGCCTGGTTCGCCGACTGGGCCGCCGAACAGATCCAGGCCATCGTGCCGCCCGACCGGGACGCGGTCATTCGAACAACCCTGGACCTGCGTCTGCAATTCGCGGTCGAAGCGGCGCTGAACAACATGCTCGACGGACCGGGCGCCGCCGCGCGGGCGGAACAGGGCGCGGTGGTGGTGCTTGACGCCGCGACCGGCGCGGTCCGGGCCATGGCCGGCGGGCGCGACTACCGCGAGAGCAACTTCAACCGCGCGGTCAACGCGCATCGCCAACCCGGTTCGGCGTTCAAGCCGTTCGTCTGGCTGACCGCCCTCGAAAATGGCATGACGCCCGCCGATACAATCGTCGACGCGCCGATCCGGATCGGCGATTGGCGACCTGAAAACTTCGAGCGCGATTATCGTGGCGAAATCACGCTGGACGAGGCGCTCGCGCATTCCGTCAACACGGTTTCGGTGCGGCTGATGCAGCGATTTGGCGGGCCACGGCCGGTCGCGGCAACCGCGGCGAGGTTGGGGATCTCCAGTCAGCTCCCGAAAGACGCGTCGCTGGCGCTGGGCACCGGGGAAGTCGGACTTTTGGAGCTGACCGCGGCCTTCGCGCCGTTTTTTAACGGCGGATACCGGGTCGCGCCGTTCGCGGTTGGCCCGCGCGAACCACCCGAACAGGCGATCCGCCCAGAGCACGCGGCGATGATGCTGGATATGATGACCTCGGTCGTGTCGCGCGGAACCGGTAAAGCGGCCGCTGTCGCCGGGATCGCGGCCGCCGGCAAGACCGGCACGACGTCGGATTACCGGGACGCCTGGTTCGTCGGAGGCGCGAATGGCGCGATGATCGGCGTATGGATGGGCAATGACGGCAATACCCCGATGAAAAACGTCACCGGCGGAGGCCTCCCGGCGCGGTTATTCCGGGATATCGCGGCGGCCATGCGTTAAACTGTGCCGGAACAGCGTTGAACTGGCCGGTCGAATAAATCATATTCCCCCCAGATTTTTAAAGTTCCCTCTTCAGCGCGATGACCCAACCGGACAGATACAAGGAATTGACACACGGCAACCGGCACCGCCCAGCATTTGGGGCGCTGTTGCTGGCGGTTGTCGCGATTCTGACGGCTCTGGGGTTCGCGCGCGTCCCGGCGGCGGCGAGAGTGGCCGAAGCCATGCCCCCGCAGGTGACTGTGACGGTTCACGACGGGATGCGGACCGCGACGTTCCTGGAAACCATCGACGACGCGGCGTTACGCGCGGCGATCCCCGACCTGATCGCGCGTGGCGTCGAAGCGGTCGTGTTACGGAAAGCGCCCATTCGCGACGTTCAGCCGCTCGCGAACATGGCAACGCTGCGGTCGCTGAACCTCAGCGGCACGCAGGTGCGCGATCTCGGCCCGCTCGCGGGGCTCACGGAACTACGAACTCTCAACCTCCAGTTTATCCCCGCGAGTAACTTCGCGCCGCTGACGGGGCTGATCAATCTGCGGGTTCTTAACGCCGACGGAACCGAGCTTCAGGACCTTTCGCCGCTGGCGAGCATGACCGGCCTGAGGGATCTGTCGCTCTCGGTCACCAAGGTACGGAGCCTGTCGCCTCTGGCCGCGTTGCGGGGGCTTGAGTCGCTGAATATCAACAGCACGCGCGTATCCGACCTCCGGCCGCTCGCGGGACTGGACGCGCTCCGAAGCGTGAGTTTGAACGGCACGAGCGTGGACGATCTGCAACCTTTGGCCGGGGCGATCTCCATGCGCCGGATCGACGCCGGGGGTACCAACGTCAGCGATGTCCGGCCGCTCGCGAAGATGCGGTCCCTCCAGTTCCTGAATCTGGAAGGCACGAAAGTGGCCGACGTGTCCGCGCTGGCGGGCCTGGCGGAGTTACGGACCCTGGCACTGGCCGGCTCCCTGGTGGCGGTTCCCCCGCCGCCAAAAACCGGTGCCGTGGCGGAACCGCGCGTCACCCGGCCCGCGTCTGAGGCGGCCGATCCGGTTTTGTATTGGATCGATCAAACCAACCGTTCGATTCAGGCGGTCTCGGCCAGCCCGTTTCACGCCTCGCGCGCGCTCGCGCTGGAAAGCATCGCGGTGCTGGACACAATTCGATCCATCAACGGTGCCCCGGCCTTCCTGGTGCGGCTACCCGCGCCGCGCGGCGGCCCGGCGGCGGCCGCGATTTCCGGTGCCGCGCACGCAGTTCTGACACGCGCTTTTCCGGAGCGTCGCGCCGAGCTGGATGCCGCGCTTGCCAGCATCCTGACGGGAACACCGAACGACACCGGCCGGGAAAATGCCGTCGCGTTCGGTAAGGCGGTGGGCGACAGCGTGTTCGCCGCCCGCGAGAACGACACTGGCGCCCAACGTCAGCCCAGCTTTGTCCGCGGCGCCGGCGGCACGCCGGGACGTTGGACACCAACCCCACCGGACTATCTCGCCCCCGCCGAGACCTCCTGGGCCACGCTCCGGCCGTTCGCGTTGATATCCCAAAACCAATTCCGTCCCCCCGGCCCGCCGCCTGTGGACTCCGCCGCATTCCGCGAAGCAAAGGCCTCGGTCCAGGCCCTGGGCGCCAAACGATCCACCGCCCGTACCGACGAACAAACGCAAATCGCGCTGTTCTGGGCCGACGGCCAGGGCACGTTCACACCGCCTGGACACTGGAACGCGATCGCCGCGGCCATGATCGGACCATTGCGCCGCGGCGTCACCACGGAAGCGGAGGTTTTCAGGGAATTGAACATCGCCCTCGCCGATACCGCGATCGCCATCGCGGACGCCAAATATACCTACGGGATGTGGCGCCCGGTCACCGCGATCCGGGCGGGCGACACCATCGACCGGCCGGTTCCGGATTGGACGCCATTGATCGAGACACCCAACCATCCGAGCTATGTGTCCGGTCACGCGGCATTCAGTGCCGCCGCCGCCACCGTGCTCAGCGCCTGGTTTGGCACCCAGGCATTTGAATCGAGCAGCGCGGTTCCTGGCGGAGGCCCCCGAAATTTCACCAGCCTGCAACACGCCGCGGACGAAGCGGCGCGGAGCCGTCTTTACGGCGGCATCCATTTCGCCTTCGACAACACCGATGGTTTGGCGCTTGGCCGCTCCGTCGGCGGTTGGGCCATGACGGCGTTCCGCCGGACTGTCGAAGAACGTGGGCCCACCATCATGCTCGATCCACCGGTCGTCGCGGGGGGCGCCCCCGCCTCGGCCGTTACCGGTTGCGCGCTGAATAATGTCGCGCCGTTAACCGCGTTAACGGTGCAGGTTCAGGATGGTGTCGCGTTCAGCGTGCCCGTCGACCATCGCGGCACGTTCGCGATACCGGCGACCGCGCTCAGCCCCCCCGGCAAACATCTGATCACCTTATCCGCCACCAGCACCACGGGCCGTACCGGCGTGCTGCGCATGGAGGTCGAAACAAATAAGTCCGGCGACACGGTAGGGCCACCCGCCGTGGTGCATTGACCACGGCGTGGCGCGCGTCGCGCCGGCTGAACGGGATCAGAACATCGGCCCCCGGTTCGCCGCGCCGCCATCAATCGTGATAATGGTACCGGTCGTGTAAGCCGAGATATCGGACGCCAGAAACGCGACCATGACGCCGATTTCCTCCGGCGTGCCCGCGCGCCCCATTGGCAGCGGCTTCATCAGTTCTTCCCACCGGTTCTCGTCGCCCAAACGGTCTTGCGCCCGTGTCTTCATGATCGTGACCAGGCGGTCCGTGGCGATCGCGCCGGGATTGATACCGACGACCCGCAGCCCATCGTCCCCGGCCGACCCACCGAGGGCTTTCGTGAAGGCCATCAACGCGGCGTTACCGGTGGTTCCCGCGATGTAGGTCCGGTCCATCTTCTCCCCGGCCACGCCAAGCACATTGACGATAACGCCGCGTTTGCGCGTCTTCATCTCCGCGTAGAAGCGGCGGCACATATTGATGTAGCCGAACACTTTCAGGTCCCACGCCTGCCGCCACCGGTCCTCCGCGATCGCCTGAAGATCGCCGGCGGGAATGGCACCGGCGTTGTTCACGAGGATGTCGATGTCCGGATGCTCGGCGGCCAGTTTGTCGACATTGGCGGAGTTGGACAGATCGTAATCGTGAACCCGAACGTTGACGTTCCAGCGGCTCATGATTTTCGCGCGCGCGGCTTCCAGATCGGCGGCGGTGCGCGAGACCAGGATCAGGTTCACGCCTTCGGATGCCAGCGCTTCGGCGGCGGCAAGGCCGATACCTTTCGACGCGCCGGAGATCAACGCCGTGCGTCCGCGAAGGTTGAGTTCCATGGGATATCTCCTGTGTCAGAATGTCGGATGGCGGTCGCGACCGGCTTGTGTTCCGCGCGACATCGGTTCGGGCGCGCCAGGCGCGGCGGTCCCTGGCTGGCCGCGCGAAGGCGGGGCCGCAGCGAGTCGATCACCCCGCACCCGCCAGCCCGGCCGCCCCCGAGGGAAAGCGGAGGCGTGGCGAGGGACAAGACAAACGGGCCTCGAGTCGCCAGAACGGGCCGGCCGGGGTCTTCGGTCAGGTCAGTTCGACGGTCTTGAAATCGGCGGGCAGAACGATTTCCAGCAACTCCACGTCTGGTGAGTAATCGAGAACAGTGTGCTCCACGCCTGAGGGTTGAATCCAGCAGGACCCGGTCGACATCATCTGCACACCGTGACCCTCGAACTCGTTCTTGATCCAGCCTTTCAGCACATAGATCATTTGCAGTTCGACCTCATGCAGATGGCGTTTGCGAACTTCGTCGGTGCAGGGAGACAGAAGGCGGAGAACATGGGCCTGGCACAACCCGCCGGTCGCGGCGGCGACGCCCAGATCGCGATACAGGGCATAGGCGCGCAGTCCATCCGCCTTGAAGTCCGCTTCGTTCAGATGGCTGACCGTGAAGGATTGCGGGGTCCCGGCCTTGGTCTTTGGTGTCGCCGCTTTCCGGCTGGCTGGCACCGCGGGCCGGACCCGGAGCGCGGGCGGACGGCGGATAACCGGAACTCGCGCCGCGGCCTTTTTGGGCGTGGCGGCTTTCGCCACGGACGCACGTCCCGCGGCGGTGGATGTTTTCGTGCCGGCCTTCTTGGCCGGTGCCTTCCCGGATGCGGATATCGCGGCCGCCGCCCGTTTCTCGGCGGCTTTCTTGGCCGCGGCTCCTCCGGAGGGCGCCGCGGCATTTTTCTTCGCCACGGCCGTCGCGGCTTTCTTCACACCGGTTTTGCTCGTGGCTTTTTGCGCGGCGCTTTTTTTGCCACTCACGGCTCTGGCCATTTTCGGGTCTCCCTTCGGATCGCTGGGGTCAGCGCGGTTTTGGATTATCCACGCAACGCGGCACTGCCTTCAAGAGGTGGAAACAAATGCGAGGGCGGACGGAAGCCAGCCATGCCGCGCCATGCATTTTCCGAGAGCGGCATGAAAAATCGCGTACCCGGGCCGGGCGCCGTCTGTTCAAAGGCGGGTCAACCCGGGGAACCGATGCGGCGGCGCGGTGGCCGTTCAGCGCGGCTTGCTGGCCGCGTCGATCTGCTGAATGGCCGCCGCGTCCAATTGGATATCCGCGGATTTCAATAATTCCGCGAGTTGTTCCCCGTTCGTCGCGCTGGCGATCGGCGCCGTCACGCTGGGCCTGGCCATCAACCACGCCATCGCGATCTGCCCAGGCTTCGCGTTGTAGCGTTTCGCCACATCGTCCAGCGCCGCGATCACGCCGAAACCGTAATCGTTGATGTATTTCTCGACGCGCGGTCCGCGGGTCCGCCCTTCCATGTCGGCTTTCGAACGGTACTTGCCCGTCAAGAAGCCACTGGCCAGCGAGTAGAAGCCGATCACGCCGACTTTTTCCTTCAGGCAGACATCTTCCAACGCGCCCTCGAACTCCTGGCGTTCCACCAGGCTGTAGAGCGGTTGCAGGCTCTGATACCGCGGCAAGCCCTTTTCGGCGCTGAGCTTCAAAGCCTCGGCCAGACGCGGTGCGGAGTAGTTGGAAGCGCCGATCTCCCGCACCTTGCCCGCCTTGATCAGGTCGGCATAGGCGGACAACGTCTCCTCCAGCGGCGTTTCCGGATCGTCGCGATGCGACTGATAGAGGTCGATGTAATCCGTCTTCAACCGGCGCAGGGAGGCCTCCACCGCCTCCATCATATATTTCCGGGACAGGCCCTTCATGCCCGGCCCCATGTCCATGCCGAGCTTGGTGGCGATCACCACCTTGTCGCGCCCGCCACGCGCCTTTAGCCAGTTGCCGATGATCTCCTCGGACTCGCCACCCTTGTTGCCGGGATGCCAGCGCGAATACACGTCGGCCGAATCAATGAAATTAAACCCCGCCCCGACGAACCCATCCAACAGCTTGAACGAGGCGGCCTCATTGGCCGTCCAGCCGAAGACGTTGCCGCCAAACGTGATGGGATAAACATGCAGCGAGGATTGGCCGAGCTGGCGCTTTTCCATGTGGCTCTCCGGTACGGTTCGAAAAAGCGGGGCCCAACGGAGGCCCCGGACATCGGCTTCCTACCAGTGCGCGTCCATTGGAGCCAGATGCCGCCAGTGCCCGCGCGTCAGTCCGCCCGGCGCCGGCGATAGTAAGCGAGACCGAAGAACGCCGCGGCCAGAAGGGTCATCGATGCCTGTTCCGGGATACCCTCCGGCACCGGGTCGGGATTGAACGGGTCGCCGATCCGTCCGATTGCATAGTTATTGCACGGCACGGGCTCGCCCGGACCGCTTCCGACTGTGCCGACTCCGCCCCCGACGGCACCCCCATTTCCCGCGTCTCCACCGTTTCCCCCTCCAGGAAAGAAGCACAGGCCCGCGCTCAACATCGTGCCGGTGGCGTAAGACGAGATCGTGTAAAGAAAGCTCAACTGGCTGCCTGGATTCAGCACGACACTGACGACGTCGTTATAAGCCGTCCAGTCATAACCGCCGTTCAGCACGCCCGCTGCCGACGCCGACGCCGACGCCGACGCCGGAAGCGGCGCGCCGCCGATCGCCGGCCCAGTCAACCCAAAGGTCCGCGTCGAGCTGCCCGCGCCATTGGAGACCAAAGTCATGTCCGCTTTGAAGTCGAACGCCGTCACCGGCACCCCACCATTGACCGTCAGCTCGATCCGCGCCTCCACCCCCACAGTTTGCATCCCAATCGCCGTGCTGGCCATGATCGTTCCGACCTGACCATGCGTGATCTCGAACGGCACCGTGACTGTCGCCGCGATCCCCGCGTCGTTGGTGAAAAATTGCTGATAGGTCGAATACCCGGCGATCGCGAACGTATTGACGCCCGACGAACAGCTGCCGTTCGTTCCAACAGGGTATGTGTAAGTGTGACCAAAGAATGAGTTTGGCGCGACCGCCAGATTCGGGAGAACATCGGCCACAGAGGAGTCGCTGTAAGTGGTGGCCGCGCCGCCACCGGTCGATGCGGTCTGCGTCGCGAACACCGACGGCAAGACCGTCGCCGCCAAGGTGAAACACGCTGTCAACACCGATGTCAGGACGTAGCCCAGAAGGATCGTGGTCGTGACGATATCCCCACCAAATTGGCGAAAGTGTACCGTCCAGGCACCCGAGGGACAATCTTAATTTCGACTCAATATTCTGAAAATGATTGGCGAACGACAATTTTCATACGGCAGGCCATGGGGACGATCGCCCCAGAAACGAAACACGGCGCCTCGCATAAGCGAAGCGCCGTGTAAAACCGTTTCTTCAGCCGCTGTTTACCGTGCGCGGACCAACCGGCCCGCCGTGGCGCCGGTGTAGTTGCCGTCCTCGAACGTCGAAACGCCTGCGACGAAGGTGTTTTTATACCCATCGACCCGTTGCACCAGCCGCCGCCCGTTCATCGGCAGGTCGTAGCGAACCTCGGGCACATGCAGTTGCAGGCGATTGTAGTCGATGACGTTGACGTCCGCCTTCATGCCTTCCTTAAGCAGCCCACGATCATGGAAGCCGAAGAACCTCGCCGTGTCGTGCGTCTGCCGTTTCACCAGCCGTTCCAACGCGATCTTCGGCCCGCGGCTGCGGTCGCGCGCCCAATGGATCAGCATCCAGCTCGGGACGGAGGCATCGACGATCGACGAGCAATGCGCGCCTCCGTCGGAAAGACCCAGCAGCGTCGTCTCATCCGTCAACATGGTATGAATGACGTCGAGATTGTCCTCGTTGTACCCAACGATCGGGAAGAACAGGAACCGGTCGGCGCCGCCCGCGAGATAATCGTAAGCCACTTCGTCCGGCGAATGATTGGACCGCGCGGCGATGGCGGCGATGCTGTCTTTTTCCTCCGGCTCATAGTTCGGGGGATTTGCCATCGGGAACATGCGGTTCCACCGGCGGACGATGTGCTGGCGGAACTGCGTCAACCGGCCCAACAGCTCCTCCGATGGGGCCTCGCTCAGCACCTGTGCCCGGAATGCCGGGTCCTGCATGCGCTGGATCCGCTCAGCCACCGGCAGTTTGAGGAGCGCCTGGTAGCTGGGACGGATCGAGAACGGGTTCAGCGCGGTGTCGATCCCCAGCATGACGCCGACCGGGCGGCCGGCGATCTGCGCGGTGACGCTGGCGCCCTCGGTGCGCGCCTGGTGGACGCCGGCCATCAGCCGCTGCCAACGGGTCAGGTCGGTCGGACGATCGGTCAACAGGAACCAAACGGGACGCCCGCTCTCCTTGCCGAACTTCGTCATCCATTTCAGCTCTTCGGCCTCGTTGTCGAAGTCGCTGTTCACACCGAAAGCACCGTGGTTAAGCCCATTGAACGCGGTGCCAATGCCCAGCAGTTCCTCGACCTCGGAATACCGGCCGGGGACCATGTCGCCTTCCGGGGTCTTGTGCGAGTTGGTGCGCGACGTCGTGAATCCGAAGGCGCCCGCTTTCAAACCGGCGCGGACCGCGTCGCGCATCTGCTGGATGTCGTCGGCGGTGGCCTTTTCGCGGCGCACCGCGCGCTCGCCCATCGTGTAAACGCGCAGCGGATGATGCGGGATCTGCGCCGCGATGTCGATCGCGCGAGGTTTCTGTTCCAGCGCGTCGAGATATTCCGGAAACGTCTCCCAGTTCCATTTCAGGCCATCGGCGAGCGCGATGCCCGGGATTTCCTCGATGGATTCCATCATGCCGATCAGCGCGGCATGGTCCTTCTTACGGACCGGCGCGAAGCCGACGCCGCAATTGCCGAACAGCACCGTGCTGACGCCATGCCAGGAGGACGGCGCGAGTTCGGAATCCCAGGTCGCCTGACCATCGTAATGGGTGTGAACATCGACCCAGCCCGGCGTGACCAGCAAGCCGTTGGCATCGACTTCCCGCGTTCCGGGACCGGCCTTGCCGCCGGCCTGAACGATCTTGCCGTCCTTGATCGCGACGTCGCCGGTATATCCGGCGGCGCCAGAGCCATCGACAATGGTGCCGCCTCTGATCACGGTATCGTGCATTGGTTTACTCCTTGGACTTCAACGTTGAGCGTATGTCGAACTTTCCCCGGCGCCTCGTCAAGTTTCACGCGGGCGCGTGGCCGCGCAGGCAGGTCCGGTGCAGCACCCGAGGATATTTCCTCGCGTCGAAATTCGGATTGGCGCGGTGCAGAAGGCAACGGTTGTCCCACATCAACATGTCGCCCTGGCGCCATTTGTGCCGGTAGACGAAACGTTCCTCCACCGCGTGCGCGGTCAACGCCAGCAGGCGTTGGTGCCCTTCGTCCTCCGGCTGTCCTTCGAAATACGCCGCGTGCTCGCCCATGAACAACGCCTTACGGCCGGTTTCCGGGATCGCGCGGACAAGCGGATGCACCATCGGTGGTGCGTCGGCCAGTTCTTCCGGCGTCGCGACAATGCCCATCCGCGCCCGTGAAATTTTCCAGCTGTGCACGACCTTGACGCCATCGAGTTCCGCGCGCTCCACCGTCGGCAACGCCTCATACGCGGCGATCATATCGGCGAAACAGGTTTCTCCACCCTCCGGCGGCATTACCTGCGCGTGCAGAATGGTCGCCAAGGACGGTTTCGGACGAAAGGACTTGTCGGAATGCCAGCCAGTGGACGCGACCTTTCCCGTCGGATTTCCGTCCTTGTCGAGATTCGTTACGATATGCACAAGAGGATTGCGCGTCCCCGTGTTGCTCGCCATATGCCGTTCCAGCTCGCCGAACTGCTCGGTGAAGGCGATTTGCTGGTCTTCGTCCAAATGTTGATCGCGGAAGCAGAGCACGTGGTATCTAACAAAGGCGTCGTAGACCGCGCGTTTCGTTGCCTCTGGCAAAGGCCGCCGCAGATCGAGGCCGGACACCGCCGCGCCCAGTACCGGCGACAGAGGTTCCAACGTGAATACCGGCGCATCGAGAGTCATCGACATGAACGTTCGCTCCTGGTCTTCAACTTCTTTCTGGCGAGTTTACGCGCCTGGTTCCAGAACACCAGTCCCAATCAGGGTGTGCCGCGGAGATGGGCGACCAACGCGGCCAGTACGCGGACGGCCTCAATGCGCGCGGCCAGGCTGCTGACCTCCCAGGTCGTTTCCATAAGCACGCGCGGGCGCGGGCCAGCGGGCACGACCCAGGCCTTTTGTCCCCCACGGAGAGAGCGGTATTTGACTTCGTGCACGTACTGAAAGACGAGGTCCGCGCCCTCGATTTCGGGCGTCCATAGGCCCTGTTTCTCGCGTACCCGCCAATAGCGGTCGATCTCCGGCATGCGCGCGAAAGCCTCGGCGAAAGCGGCCTCCGCGTCCGGCCAGCCGTCCGGGTGGAGCCAGAATCGCGCCGTAACGCCCGAGGCGCAGCGGTATGTCCATATGCCGCCCAGCCGATCGAGGCTGTTTTGGTCCGTGGCCAGTTCGCATCCGGGCAAGGCGCCGGGGGGCGCGTCGGACGCGGAACCCGGCGTTGCGACCGCCAAAGCCACAAGCGTCAGAACCAGGCCCCATGCCCGCGCCAAATCCCGCTCCGTTCAGACCATGCAGGCGATCGCCAGATCGCCACGCGCGGCCGCCGCGCCGCAAAATGTTCGCAGTGAGGCGTATCGCGCCGCGACCGCCTCGCACCATTCCGGCTGTTCCGTTGCTTTGTAAACACCGGCCGCCGTCATGGCGCATACGTCGAGATGCGCGCTGAGGGAAGCAGATGGCCGCGCCGCCAGGCACCGCGCGATGTCCGCCATGCGATCCAGCGGCAACAGTCGCACGGGAATGCCCTGCGTGGACACAGCATCGGGCGCCACCGCTTCGCCGCCACCAAACAACAGAGACAGCGACGCCTCGTCAGGCCCTTCCGGCTCGGCGCGCCAGGAGGGGCAGAGCAAAAAGCGCAGCGCACCCCAATAAACACCCAGATCGCAGCCGCGCGCACCCAAACCGGCGTGGCGTCCGGCGAGCGCGCAGCACCAGTCCCAGGCCGGATCGGTGGCGCCCTGACGTTTCTCGCCGATTCGCGCGGGCGCCGGTGAATCGTATGCGAACCAATGCGGCAAAAACTGAACGCTTTCCGCGAACAGCGGATCGCGCCGCGCTTTTCCGGCGATGCCGCAATCGGCGGGCAACGCCTGCAACGACAACGCGAGACTCATGCCGTCAGGCCGGGATCGGACTGATACGCTCCCAGAAGATCTCCCGGTGCACCATGCCGCCATTGACGGCCAAGGGCGGCGGAATCAGCACAAGCCGCTTGCCATCGAACCGCACCTTACGCACCTGATCGCCGCCGATCGCGATACGCGGGATCGAGGACGCGTCGACCCGGGTGACCAGTGTCTGCCCGTCGAACGTGTAGTTGCCGCAGTACGACGCGTATTCCCGCGCGGTGCCATCGGGCAACGCGCCGCGCCCGTCGCACAGCACCGCCATCATCCGCCCATCCGCGTTCAGCGTGACGAGCCCCATTCCCTTGGGTCCGTACGGCTTCGGCAGCGCCTTGCCGTCGGCGTCGCGCGCGGTCGCATCCACCATTTTCCAAGTGCCGACGATCGCGGCCTTTCCAGGCGCCTTGTCGGCGGCCCGCGCGCCCATCGCCGCCATCAACGTGGCCGCCATCGCCGTCAGTCCGCGTCGTGAAAATACCATCTTCTTTCCCTCCTGGGCGTATCGCGTCCGCGGCCCCCAATATAGTTTCGTCTCGTCGAGACCAGACTCCTAAGGCGGCGCGCAACAATAACTGTTTCGTTTGGCGCACTGTCGGCACATCCCGTCATGGGCCGCGAAGGCGGGCCATGACATCCAGAGCAGGCGGACGCCTCTGTTATCGTTGCGCGCCGCCTAAGGTTTCCGCATCCGCACGTCTTCCAGCGGCGCGGACCACGGATAGAACGCAATCCGGCGTAACGACGGGTCCTCCATCCGCGGGCCAAGGCCGCTGGCCCAAACATAATCGAATATCGGAGCGAAACGGCGCTTTTCATGCAGAATGCGTTGGATATCATGCAGCATCGCCTGACGCTTCGCCGGATCCAGTTCAATCGCCTGACGCGCGTACAACTCTTCCGTTTCCGGAAACGCGCCATACGCATAGACACCGCTCTTCGGCACTGTCTCCGCGATTCGCGACGAGGCATTGCCGAACACCGCGTTGACGCAAACGCAAAGCCCCTTCAGCTTTTTCGAAGCCAGAGCGGAATAGAACGCCGCGCGCTCCATCGTGCGCAGTTTCGTCTTGATCCCGATCGCCCCGAGATACCCGCCCACCGCCTCGCCAGCGGTGAAGTACGGCGGCCACGGGTATATTTCGCCGGCGTCGAACCCGTTCGGATACCCCGCTTCCGCCAACAATTGTTTCGCGCGCGCGGGATCGTAAGGATCGGCCTCGATCGGGAGCGCGTATTCCATGTCCGGCGGAACGATATTGCCGGCGGGCGGCGAGGCGCCAAGCGATTCCGCGTCGCTGATCGCGCGCCGGTCGATCGCGAGACTGGCCGCGAGGCGCACGCGCGGATCGGCCCAAGGCGATTTGGGATCCCACATTTCCAGAAAATCGAGATAAAGATTGCCAATTCCGCCGGTGAACGCCAGCTTCAGTTTCGGATCCTTCTTAACCACCTGCGCGAGCGAACTGTCCAACAGATAGGCGACATCGACCTCGCCATTGATCAACGCCGCGAGCCGGGTTGTCGCTTCCGGAACACCCTT
The DNA here is from genome assembly GCA_947474705.1 of Acetobacteraceae bacterium. GTDB lineage: Bacteria > Pseudomonadota > Alphaproteobacteria > Acetobacterales > Acetobacteraceae > Rhodopila. Next base: position 32,020 of record CANJJS010000026.1, read on the forward strand.
GAAAACAATGCGCTTCACCGACGGAACTTTCCGCCAATACCCCTCGTAAGCCTCCATCACCAGGTCCACGCCGGGCGTGCTGCTGACGAATTTATACGGGCCGAGCCCAACCGGTTTGCGTTTGAACGCCTCGGGTCCAACCTTTTCCATATATTGTTTCGGAACGATCCAGCCCGCGGCGCTGACCAGCGTTCCGTAAAATGTCATGAAATCCGGCCACGGCTCGTGCAGCACGAAGCGGACATGGAGATCGTCGACGATCTCCACATCCTTCACTTTTTGATGAATCAACGAGCCCTTGGCGCGCATGAAGCTGAAACGAACGTCCTCCGCCGTGAAGGGATCGCCGTTGTGGAATTTCAAACCCGGCCGCAGGGCGAATGAATAAACCCGTTGATCTTCGCTGACCGTCCAGGATTCCGCCAGGCTTGGCGCCATGCGCTGACCGGGCATCGGCTTCACCATGGCATCGTGCAGCGCGTACAGGATCCAAAACGGCGTCAAAATGCCCGGCGCGGATTCACCGGGATCGAACCATGCCGGAGCGATGGTGACATACAACGCCCAGCGAAGTTCGCCTTCGGGTTTGGTCTGGGCGGAGGCCGGCAACGCGGCGGCGATGGCCAGAATGGCCGCGGCCGCCAAATGCTTCAGGCGTTTCATGCGCGTTTTCTCCGTGTGCCGGTCATTCGCGGAAAGGACGCACCTGTCCGCCGCCAGCTTTGGCCGCAGCGTAGCACGAACCGGCGGACACGCCAGAGCGCTCTGTACCTGGAAGGCGGCGCGTATCGGGAAACAGGCCTGTCCGACCGGCCTCAGGCTGAAGCGGCCATATCCGGCGCGAGTCACCATGCCACCGGACATACGTTCCGCGTTACGGCTCGCGCCGTATTAAGACCAGCGCGATTTTGGGGGCCATTCCGCCTGCGATCTCAAGGGAAAAACAGTTGGTGGAGGGGGTTGGATTCGAACCAACGTAGGCGCAAGCCAAGGGATTTACAGTCCCTCCCCTTTAGCCACTCGGGCACCCCTCCATCCGAGGCGCGCGAGATACCGCCAATTCACCCCCCACGTCAATCGTCTCTCTCGATCCGTCGCAACAACGGCAGCAGAAACAGCGAAAACCCCGCGAAAACCGCCATCGCCAGAAACGCGAATCCCTCGTAACGGGCGTAGAGGAACCCGGTAAGCAGCATCATCAGCCCGTTCGGCACCCCCTGCCCCAAGGCCGAATGCAACGCCTGCGCCGTCGTTGCCCGCTCCGGCGGGACGAACCGGCTGAGAATCATCATCGCCGACAGATGCTGCATCGCGAAGGTTGCCGCGTGCAGCAACTGCAACACGGCCAGCACCGCCAAGGGCGGCGCGAAGGCCGTACCCGTCCACCGGACCACCGCCGCCAGCGCCGCGCAGGCCGTCAGCCCCGTGAACCCCAGCCGCGCCACCAGGCGCCGCCCCCGCAGGAACAACGCGACCTCGGCGATGATCCCTTCGGCGAACAACAACCCGATCGTGTCGTCGCCATAGCCCAGGGAACGCCAGTACAGCGCGGCGAACCCGTAATACGCCGCGTGCGACCCCTGGATCAGCGCCGTGCATGCCACGACGACCCGGAACGGCGTCAACCGAAACAGCGCCCACCCGCCCAGAAACCGAGGCCCCGACGGCGGCACCCGTGCCTCCGGCAAAAACCGCGTGAACACCGCCGCCAGGCCGTACCCAAACGCCTGCAACCACGGCACCACGGCCGCGCCCGCGAAGGCCAGCACCTGCCCCGCGGCGGCCGTGACGACCATGTAGGAAACAGACCCCGCCGCGCGCACGGGTCCGTATTCCATCTTCCCTTCCCGCGCCAAAGCCAGCGCCAACGAATCCGACAACGGCCCCAACGCCGAGGCCGCCACGCCCAGCAGCGCCGCCACGATCAGGATCGGCACGAACCCATCCAGTGGCAAATAAGCCAGGCTGAGACAGGTCGTCGCGCAGGCCGCGGCCGTCATCACCGGACGCCGCATCCCCACCCGATCCGCGAAGGTCCCCCAGCCCGGCCCCGCCATGACCCGGAACAACGACGCGAGGCCCAATATCTGGCCGATCGCGTCGGGGCCGAGGCCGCGGCCCGAGAACCACAGCGGCATGAACGCGTTGACCGCCGTCACCGCGAACAACGCCGCCATAAACAAACCAACCCTGAACCCTGGGCTCATCTCACGCGCCGCGGTGACGCGCGGCGACCTCCCGCACTTTGCGCGCCATGGCGGCGATGCCGTTGCCGCGATTGGTGGACAGAGCTTCCAGCAAACCCAGATCCTTCAAAAAGACAGGGTCGGTGGCGAGGATTTCCTCGGGCGTCCGGCCGGAATAGACCCGCAGCAGCAACGCGATCAGACCGGACACGATGGCGGCATCGGAGATGCCCGCGAAGAACAGCCTCCCGTCGCGATGCACCGCCTCCATCCAGACGCGGCTCTGACAGCCGGGGACCCGGTGGGCATCGTCGGCCCAGGTCTCTGGGAAGGCGGGGAGCTTGCGGCCCATTTCGATGATGAACTGGTATCGGTCCATCCAGTCGTCGAACAGGTCCAGGTCCTCGCCAATCGCGGCGACGGCGGCGGCGGCGGAGGTTTCCTCCGGCTGCAAAAACGGATCGTCGGTCATTCAGAGTTTCAACAATCTCTTCGCGTTGGCGGGGGCATTGTTGGCGTCAATCGGGCCATACAGCGCGCCGGGCTCCGGGTTCTGGAAGTGTTCTTCCAGCGCGACGACATAGGGGCGTTCGACCATGTGCGAGGACTCCCGGTTGCGGACATGGATTGTGGCACGCGGCGCCGGCGGCTGTCACCGTTGGGGCGGGTCAAGACCGTACGGGAGAAAAAGGCGTCCACGCGGCGCCCCCTTCCCCAGGCTCCCTCACCGCGCCAGGCGCTTCGCGATCGCCGCCGCCCGATTAAGAACCGTCCGCGCCCGGTTCACCACGGGCACATCGATCATCGCCCCTTCGAACTGTACCGCCCCCAGCCCTTGGGCGTAGGCCGCGTCGTAGGCCGCCACCATCCGCTCGGCCCGCTCCACCTCCTTCGGATCGGGCGAGAACTCCTCGTTCAGCACCTGAATCTGCAACGGGTGAATCGCGCTCGCGCCGACAAAGCCCAACCGCCGGGACCGTTTCACGATCGCCCGGAACGCCTCCTGGTCGCGGAAATCGGCGATGGAGCCCACGAACCCCATCGGCATGATCCCCGCCGCCCGCGCCGCGAACAGCATCTGTTGCTTCGGGTAAAACAGCCCCTCCGGCTCCGACTGCATCCCCGCGTCGGCGGCGAAATCCTCCGACCCCAGGCTCATCCCGACGATCCGCGAATGCGCCTTCGCGATGTCCGGCATCCGGAAGAACCCCTGAGTCGTTTCGACGAGGACATAAAGTTTCACGGTGCCGTGCGCGATCCCGCGTTCGGCCTCCAGTTCGTCGACCATTTCCGCGACGGCCAGCACATGTTCGGGACTGTCGACCTTCGTCAGAACCAGCGCCGCGATGCCGGGGATCACCGCCGCCTCGATATCCTTCACCATCATCCGCCAGGGCCGGTTCACCCGCACCAGCACATCGGCGCCGTTACGGGACACATGCGGGATCGCCGCCTCGATCATCGTCCGCGCCACGTCTTTTTGCGAGGGCGCGACGGCGTCCTCCAAATCCAGAATGATCCCATCGGCGCCGCGATCGGCGCCGGTTTTCACGAATTTCTCGACATTCACCGGAACGAACATCAGGGAACGCCAAACGGGAAGATCGTCGCGCATGGTTCAAGCCTCCTTGATCGTGCCATCGGCGGCCAGCGCGTCGATTTTCGCGGGGTCCATGCCGAGGGATTGCAATATCGCGCGGGTGTCCTGGCCCAAAGTGGGTGCGGGCAGGCGGAACTGACCAGGCGTGTCGGACAGACGAGGAATGATGTTGTGCATCGGCACCGTTCCCATTTCCTCGTCCGGCGCGTCGACCAGCACGCCGCGTCCCTGGACATGCGGATCGTCCACCAACTGGTCGATCTCGTAGACGGGATTGGCGGTGACCTCCGCCGCCTCGAAAATCGCCATATTCTCGGCCAAAGTGCGCGCCGCGATGAAATCGGCGACGATCTGGTCGCATTCGTCGATATTACGAACCCGATCCGTGTTGGTGCGGAACTTAGGGTCCGTGATCATATCGGGACGCCCGATCGCGTGAAACACCCGCTCCGCCATCGCCTGGATCGAAGCGGACATCGCGATGAACCGGTGGTCGCTCGTTTCGTACACATTCCGCGGCGAGGTCGTCAGCGACCGGCTGCCCGTCCGCCGCGGTTTCTCCCCGCTGACCTTGTAAATCGCGGCATCGGGTCCCAGCACGGAAATCATGGGTTCCAACAGCGGCAGATCGATGATCTGACCCTTCCCGCCGCGTTCCACCACCCGAAGCGCCACCATGATCGCGTAGGCGCCATAAAGTCCGGATATCATGTCGGCCATCGCCAGCGGCGGCAGCACGGGGGCGCGGTCGTCGAACCCGTTCTTCGCCGCGAAGCCGGACATCGCTTCGACCAGCGTGCCGAAGCCGGGCCGGTCGCGGTACGGGCCGGTCTGTCCGAAGCCCGTGATGCGGACAATGATCAAACCGGGGTTGCGGGCGTGCAGCGACTCCGGCGACAGGCCCATCTCCTCCAGCGTGCCAGGCCGGAAATTCTCGATCAGCACATGCGATGTCGCCAGCAGATCGCGCAGCACGTCCTTGCCCGCTTCCGGCCGCATGTTCAGCGCGAGACTCTTCTTGTTCCGCGCGTACACCTTCCAGTGCAGCGACATGCCTTTGGCCCGCCAGGCCCGGAGCGGATCGCCGACCTTCGGGTCCTCGATCTTGATGACCTCGGCGCCCTGGTCCGCCAGTTGCAGGCTGACCATGTTGCCCGCGACCAGCCGGGACATATCGACGACGCGGATGCCGGCCAGCGGCACCGGCGCGTCGGGGTTGAATTCAATCCTTGGGATCATCTTGCAAGCTCTCTCAGACCCGCTATCAGTGCGGCAGACACAGGTGGCCCGCAAGGGCTGAAACGGGAATTGCCCAGGGGAAACCCTCAGGGCGGCCGCCCCCGCGACTGTAGCGACGAGTCCAGCCCATGACGCCATTGCCCAAGGGGATAAAACCCCCGGTGAGAAGGCGGGCCCGGACACTGACTCGCGAGCCAGGAGACCGGCCTGTGTCGAGATCGCGCGCGTGCCGAAGGGGCGGGGTGCACCCACGGCGCCGGGGAGAAACCCGGATGCGAGAGATCGGCCTATGACCGATGGAGGACCTGCATGCGCCAAAAAACCGCGCTGCTGGCAACGCTTTTGTTCGCCCATACCGCCACCGCCGCCGCCGCCGAGACGGTGGTGGTGCTACCCGACACCGTCGTCACCGCGACAAGAACGCCCCGGCCCGTGACCGGCATCCCCGCGGGAATCACCGTCATCGATCGCCAAACGATCGACGCCAGCGGCGCCACCACGCTCGGAGACATCCTCGCCACCGTACCCGGCCTCCGCGTCAGCCCCTCCGGCGGAGCGGGCGGACAATCCAGCGTGTTCATGCGCGGCACCAATTCCAGCCATGTACTGGTGCTGCGCGACGGCATGCCAATCAACGACCCCGCCGAGGCCACCGGCGCCTTCAACTTCGGCGTCTCCACCTTGTCCGACATCGAGCGGATTGAGATCGTACGCGGCCCAATGGCCGCCGTATACGGCTCCGGCGCGTTGGGCGGCGTGATCAACCTGATTTCCCGCCGCGGCGCGGAGGGCGCGCCACGCCTCGAACTCGACCTGTCCGGCGGATATCCGGCGGCCGTGGTGGGCTCCGCTTTGGCCAGCGGCGTCGTGGGGGCCTTCGATTACGCCGTCGTGGCGGAAAGCCAGTCCCGCCGAGGCTTCGACACGACGCCACAGCGCATGTCCGCCATCAACACCAACACCCCCCAAGGCTTCCGCGACCGCATCTTCACCGCCAACCTGGGCTTTACCCCCGTGGACGGCACCCGCCTGTCGCTGTTCCTCCGCGGCAGCCAAACTTATTTCGGCTTCAATTCCCTGGGGTCGCCCACCTTCGATACCGCGAATTCGTCGGGCACCGTCGGCTCGCTGTTGGGCCGGATCGGCGCCACCTCCAAACTCTTTGGCGGCACCTACGAAACCAGCCTGTTTCTTGGCCGCCTGCAGGAAAACCGGAAATACTTCGAGGCACTGGACCCGCGCGATCCAAACCTGACGGCACAGGACAACCGGTACCACGCGTATCGCACCGATCTGCAATGGAACAACACGGTCCATCTGAACGACCTGGTGCCTTCCTCGGTCCTGACCGCCACGGACCTGACCTTAGGGTACCAACACACGGTCGATACGATCAACGTCAAGGTCAACGACTCCTTCGGCGGCTTTCCGTTCAGCCAGGCCGCGAAAGCCACCAGCACCGCCGACGCCGGGTATGCCGGCGTGACCACGACCGCATGGCAACACCTCACCGTCACCGGCCAGGTCCGGCAGGACTGGATCGGCGTCAACACCCCCACGACCTGGCGCCTTGGCGCGGTGCTGGAGGTCCCGCCGCTGCACACCGCGTTCAAGGCGGCCTATGGCACGTCGTTCCGCGCGCCCTCCTTGTTCCAGCGCTTCGGCATCGACTCCTTCGGCACCGTGGGCAACCCCAACCTGCGGCCCGAAAGCGCCGAGGGCTGGGAAATCGGCTTCACCACCAAACTCCCGCTGTTCGAGCGGGAAGACGCCCTGACCTTCGGCGCCACGCTGTTCAACCAGCAGGTGCGTGACCTGATCGTCGGCGTGTTCCGGCCGGTCGCGACGTCGCTGAACGTCAATTCGGCGCGCATCCAGGGCATCGAAGCGGAATTTTCGTTACGGCCCGCCACCTGGCTGACTCTGCGCGGCAGCTATACCTTCACCGATGCCACCGCGACCGGCCAATCCGCCGCGACAGGCACGGCGCTGTTGCGGCGGCCGCGTCACGCCGCCTCGGGCGAGGCAACCGTGACCCCGATGGAAGGCCTGCGGGTGACGGCGCAACTGATTTACACGGGACCGTCGCACGACTTTCTTTATGCGAACTCGGGCAACTCCGCGGGTTTCGGCGTCGGCCAACAGGGCCTGATCGCGAACATGACCGCGGCTTACGACGTCACGCCGAAGGTGCGACTGCATGTGGCCGGCACGAACCTGTTCAATTCGCGCTTCGAACCGGTGAACGGCTTCCAGATGCCGGGCACGACGGTTCTGGCGGGGGTGCGTTTGCGCTGGTGATCGCGGGGGTTTGCGTGTTGGGCCGGCGCGAAGGCCGGCCCGCCCTCCATGGCGGCGGATGTTGATGAATGCTCCGTCGCGCGGAAATCGACGTTTGTCTTGAGGCCCACGCACCCAACACGACGAAATATCGCGCCGCACGCCCAGGCGGAGCGGTTATCGCCCCGCGCCGCCTATTCGATCGAAATCCGCGGGCCCGCCGCCGCCGGCTTCGACACCTTCCGCCACACCTGTTTCGCCAGAGCGTCGTAGGCTTTCGCCCCCTCGCTGTCCGGCGCGCTGGCCGCGATCGGGGTGCCCGCGTCGGCGGCGGTGCGGATGTCCAGCAGCAGGGGGATTTCGCCAAGGAACTCGATGTCGAGTTTGGCCGCTTCCGCCCGGGCGCCACCGTGCCCGAAAATCTCGGTCCGATGGCCGCAATTCGGGCAGCAGAAGAAGCTCATGTTCTCCACCAGACCGAGCACCGGCACCCGGGTCTTTTCGAACATCTTCACACCACGACGAGCGTCCAGCAGCGCGATATCCTGCGGCGTCGAGACGATGACCGCCCCTGTCAGGGACACCCGTTGCGCCATCGTCAGTTGCGCGTCGCCGGTGCCGGGCGGCATGTCCACGACCAGCACGTCCAGCGCGCCCCAGCTCACCTGGCCCATCATCTGTTCCAGCGCGCCCATGACCATCGGGCCGCGCCAGATCATCGGGGTTTCCTCGTCGACCAGGAAGCCGATGGACATGCAGGACAGACCCCAGGCCTGGATCGGGATCATTTTTTCGTTCCGCACCTCGGGCTTGCGATGCACGCCCAACATGCGGGGGAGACTGGGACCGTAGATGTCCGCGTCGAGAAGCCCGACCTTCAGCCCCTGCCGCGCCAGCGACACCGCCAGGTTCACCGCGACCGTGGATTTCCCGACGCCGCCCTTTCCGGACGCGACGGCGACGATCGCCTTCACCTCCGGTAGCAACAGCGGGGCTTTGCCACCCGGCGTACCCGCCCCACCCGCCGGCCCATGCGCGTGACCGTGGCCATGCCCGCCGGGGCCATGCCCGCCGGGGCCATGCCCGCCGGGTTGCGGTGCCTGGTTGCCCTGCCGGCCCGCGGGCATCGAGGCGGGCGAGGGCCCCTTATGCGCCGTCAGCACCGCCGTCGCGTTCGTCACGCCGGGCTGACGGGCCAACAGCGCCTCAGCCGCGCGGCGCACCGGTTCCATGGCCGCGGCATGAGCCCGGTCGGTCAATATCGAGACATGGACCAGCCCATCGCGGGCCTGAATGCCTTCCACGAGGCCCGCGGACACGATGTCCCGGCCCGATGCGGGGTCCTTGATCTCGCGCAGAGCCGCGCGCAACGCGTCCGTGGACGGAGTCGGCATGTGCCTGGTAACCTTTTCTTGTCGATCGCCGGTCACCATCTGGTGTACCGGACGCGGATATGGCGTATGACTCGCGGGACGCCAATGGTCGGCTCGCCCCTCTGGAGTACCAATAAAAAGATGCCCTGGAACAACAATGGTCCTGGCCCCAGCGGTCCCTCCCCATGGGGGAACCCCGGTGGAAACAAAGGCGAAGGCTCTTCGGGGGGCCCCAAGGGAGACACCGCGAACACCGGCGGCGACGGACAACAGCCGCCGCCCAAGGGCCCCTGGGGCAACACGGGCGGCGACGGCGGGCGCGACAATACCGGCGGCGGGCGGCGTGGCGGCAGCAATGGCGGCGGCAATGGCGGCGGCGGCGGCCCCTTCGGCAACGGTCCTTTCGGACCGAACGGGCCGGTCCCCGACATCGACGCGCTGCTCCGCCAGGCCCAGGCATTTCTGGGTGGGCTGTTGCCGGGCGGCCGAGGCGTCGGAGTCGGCGGCCTGACGATTCTCGCCGCCGCCGTGGTGGCGATCTGGTTCGGCAGCGGCTTCTACCGCGTGCAGCCGGACGAGCAGGGCATCGTCCTCCGCTTCGGCGCCTATAAATACTGGACCCCGCCCGGCCTGCACTGGCACGTGCCCTGGCCCGTGGAACGCGTGGAACGGCCCGCCGTCACCCGCATCAACCGCACCGAGATCGGCTTCCGCTCCGCCGCGGGCGCGTCCGGCCGCATCGAATCCGGCAACGACGCCGCCGGCCGCGATGTCCTCGCCGAAAGCCTGATGCTCACCGGCGACGAGAACATCATCGACATCGACGTCGCCGTGTTCTGGCGCATCCGCGACAACGAGGCTTCGCGCTTCCTGTTCAACGCCCGCCAGCCGCGCGAACTGGTCCGCGGTGTCGCCGAAAGCTCGATGCGAGAGGTCATCGGCCGCACGCCGATCCAACCCGCTTTGACCCAGTTGCGCGCCCAGATCGAAGCCGATGTGCTGCGCCAGACGCAGGAAATCCTCGACCGCTACAAGGTCGGGATCGAGATAACCCAGGTGCAGCTCCAGAAGGTCGATCCGCCGGCGGCGGTGATCGAGAGTTTCCGGGACGTACAGCGCGCCAACACCGACGCGGAGCGGATGCGGAACGAGGCTGAGTCCTATCGCAACGACATCGTGCCGCGGGCGCGAGGCGACGCGGCGCGGCTGCTGGCGGAATCGCAAGGTGTCCGCCAGGCGACGATCGCCGAAGCGACCGGCCAGTCGCAACGCTTCGAAGTCGTGCTCGCGGCCTATAAACAGGCGAAGGACATCACGTTGCGGCGGATGTATCTGGACGCGATGCAATCGGTCCTGACCCATGCCCGCACGCTGGTCGTCGACGACAAGCTGAAGGGCCTGGTACCGTTCCTGCCGTTGAACGTCCCCACCGACAGCATGCCCCCACAACCGCCGCGGCCAGCGGCTCCGGCCCCAACGGGAGCGCCCGCGCGATGAACCGTTTCGCACTACCCGTCATCGGGCTCGTCGCCGCTGGTCTCTGGCTACTCCAGGCCAGCCTGTTCACGGTCGAACAGACCGAGCGTGTGCTTGTCGTCCAGTTCGGCGAGGTGGTCCGCCCCATCGACGAACCCGGCCTTTATATGAAAGTGCCGTTGATCCAGTCGGTCATCAGCTTCGACAACCGGTTGTTGTCGGTCGAACTGCCGGGCGAAGAGGTCATCCTTGGCGACCAGCGACGCCTGATCGTCGACAGTTTCACCGTCTTCCGTATCTCCAACCCGCTGCGCTTCTATCAGGCGATCGGGCCGGTGCCGGACGGGATCCGCGGCCGGCTGAACTCGATCGTCACGGCGTCCCTGCGCCGGGTCCTTGGCCGCAACACCCTGCTCGACGTCCTGTCGGCGGATCGCGAGCGGATCATGGCGGGCATCAAGGAGTTGGTGAATGTCGAAATGCGGGATTTCGGCGTTGCCATCGAGGATGTCCGGATCCGCCGCGCCGATCTGCCGGCCGAGAACACCCAGGCGATTCTGTCCCGGATGCAGTCGGAACGTCAGCGCGTCGCCGCGCAGTTGCGCGCGGAAGGCGCCGAGGGCGCGGCCAAACTGAAGGCCGAAGCCGATCGGGAACGCACCGTCTTGCTGGCCGACGCCAAGGCCGCCGCCGAGAAAATCCGCGGCGACGGCGAAGCCGAGGCCACCCGGATCTTCGCCAAGGCGTTCGGCCAGGACACCGAATTCTTCACGATCTGGCGCACCCTGCAAGGCTATCGCGAGGTCTTCGACACCGGCAACGCGCGCCTTGTTCTGACCCCCGACAACGACTACCTGCGCTTTCTGCACGCCCCTCCGGTCCCCGCGGAACGCTGACACCTTTTCCTTCAAGCCGAGCCCTCGTCAGGAACACATCGACCATGCGCTTCCCATCGCTCATAGCCCGCCGCGCCGCCACGATCGGCCTCTGCCTGACGCTCGCCGTGCCGATGAGCGTGTCCATCCGGCCCGAACCGGCGATCGCCCGTGGCGCGCCGGACAGTTTCGCCGATCTGGCGGCGAAACTGCTGCCGGCGGTGGTCAACATCTCCTCCTCGCAGAGCGCCCAGACCACGCAGCGCCCGCCGCGGGAAAGCGGGCCGGAGATGCCGTCCTTCCCGCCCGGTTCGCCCTTCGAGCAGTTTTTCCGCGACTTTCTCAATCGCCAACGGCCACCGGGTCAGCGCGGCGAGGGGCCGCAACGGCCCGAGCGGCAAGAACGGCCGGAGCGGCGGGCGCAGAGTCTGGGGTCGGGCTTCATCATCGACGCCTCCGGTCTGGTCGTGACCAACAATCACGTCATCGAGGGCGCCGACGAAATCTCCGTCATTCTCCAGGACAACACGACCCTGCGGGCCGAGGTGGTGGGCCGCGACGAAACCGGCGACATCGCGTTGCTGCGGGTGAAGTCGGACAAGCCGCTGCCCGTGGTGGAGTTCGGCGATTCCAATGCCTCCCGCGTCGGCGACTGGGTTTTGGCGATCGGCAATCCCTTCGGCCTTGGCGGCACGGTGACGGCGGGCATCGTCTCCGCCCGCGGCCGCGACATCCGCCAGGGGCCCTACGACGACTTCATCCAGACGGATGCCTCGATCAACCGCGGCAATTCGGGCGGGCCGCTGTTCAACATGGACGGCAAGGTGATCGGGATTAACACCGCGATCTTCTCGCCGTCCGGCGGCTCGATCGGGATCGGTTTCTCGATCCCGTCGAACATGGCGAAATCCATTGTCGCGCAGTTGAAGGATTTCGGGCATCCCCGCCGCGGCTGGCTGGGCGTGCGCATCCAGCAGGTCACGCCGGAACTGGCGGAGAGCGTCGGGTTGAAAGACACCTCCGGCGCGATGGTCGCGGGCACCACCGATGGCGGGCCGGCCGAGAAAGCGAAGATCAAAGGCGGCGACATCATCCTGAAATTCGATGGCCAGGACGTGAAGGACATGCACGCGCTGCCGCGCATCGTCGCGGAGACCGAGGTCGGCAAGCAGGTGAAGGTCGTGCTGTGGCGCGACGGGAAGGAAATCACTGTCACGGCGACGTTGGATGAAAAGCCCAGCGATACGAAACAGGCGTCGACGGAACCGGGGAAAAAACCAGCGGTGGCGCCGTCCGCTTCCCGCGACCTCGCCGGTCTGGGCATGAAAATCTCGCCGCTGACCGCCGAACTGAAGGACAAGTTCCAGATCGGGCCCGACCAAAAAGGCGTCCTGATCACCGACGTGTTCCAAGGAGGGGTCGCGGCCGATCGTGGCCTGAAACCCGGAGATGTGATCGTCGAAGTGCAGCAGGCCGAGGTCGGCTCGCCCGAGGACGTGATCAAGAGAGTGGAAGCGCAACGGTCGCAGGACCGCAAATCGGTATTGATGCTGATCCAGGGCCAGGATGGCGTGCGCTACGTGCCGCTGCCGTTGAGCAAGCCTGGCAAGGACAGCAAACCAGGCTGATCATGGAGGGGCCCTGGCGGCGCCAGGCCCCTCCCGCTACCCGCCTGAAACAAACGCGCTCGCCGGATACCCTTGGGCGAACAACAACGCGCGTAAATCCACATGATCGACCTTCGCCCGCGCCGCCGCGGCCACGGCAGGTTTGCCGTGGAACGCGATCCCCAGACCGGCGGCCTGAAGCATGTCGAGATCGTTGGCGCCGTCCCCGACCGCCAGGACATCGTCGTCAGTCAAACCACGAGTCGCCACGAGTTCGCGCAATGTCACGAGCTTCGCGGAACGATCCAGAATCGGCTCGGCGACCCGGCCCAACAACTGGCGGCCATCGTCGAGCAATTCGTTCGAGCGATGCATGTCGAATCCGACTCGCGCCATGACCCGACTGGTAAACCAGGTAAATCCGCCGGACACGAGCGCGGTATAGGCCCCATGCGCCCGCATGGTCGCCACAAGCTCCATCGCCCCGGGCGTAAGCTGGAGTGCGGCCCAGGTCTTTTCCAGCGCGGCGACAGGCAGGCCTTTGAGCATACCCACCCGTTCTCGGAGCGCCTCCTTGAAGTCCAACTCGCCATTCATCGCACGCGTGGTGATGGCGGCGATCTTCTCGCCAAGACCCGCGTAAGCCGCCAGATCGTCCAGCGTCTCGCTGGTAATGATGGTGCTGTCCATATCGGCGATCAGTAAACGTTTGCGGCGATTCGCGGCCGTGGTGGCGATGGCGTCGATCGGCGCGCCTTCAAGCGCCGCCCGGACCTGGACGAGATCGGGCGCGGCGGCGCAGGTCAGATCGACCGCCTCACCGGGCGCGAGAACCGCCGGCGTGCCACCGCCAATCGCGTCGCGCGCGCGGCCGATCGCGGAAGCGGTGAGAACGGTTGAGTCTCGCGCGGCGATCAGGGTCAGAACATGGGTCATGGACGCTGGTAACCGGCGGCGGGGGGGGCGGCAACCCGACGCGAGCGATCAGATAAACTTCCCGTGCAGGAACCCCAGCGCCGGCAACGGCCGCCACGACCGCGGCAACTCCGCCCGCTTGATCGGCCGGATCGTGTAATTCGGCATCGGCTGCCGCGCCGTCTTCAGGAACCCCGCGTAGGCCCGGACCTGCTGTTCGCGCCAGTCCTTATCGGCTTGCGCCGCGACACGGCTGGGGAAAATCTCCGCCACGCGCGTCGTGCGCCCCATATTGGCGACCACCGCCCAAAGCGTGTCGTCGCGAACGGCGTTCAGACTGACCGGTTCGACCATCGGAAAATGCTGACCGGGTTCGCCGCCAAAATCAAGCACCTTGACCAGAGAAAAAAAGGGCGGTGCGGCCGGGGGAGGGCCGCACCGCCCAGAGGGGGCCACGTTGTCAGGAACGTGGCATCGGGGAGGAAACAGGACACCGGAAGAACCGGCTCCGTGATTCGGAAGATAATCGGAGCCCCCTAACAAACCGTTAAAAAATCCAATAAAATTGGCGAATTCGAAAATATTTTCGGGTCCCATCGCGGACCCCCAAAGGAGCGCGCGCATGGCCCCGAAACGCCTGGGACCTTTAACCGGATTGAAAGTGGTGGAGCTGGGACACTACATCGCCGCCCCGTTTTGCACGCGAATCCTGGCCGATCTGGGCGCCGAGGTCATCAAGGTCGAGCCCCCCGGCGGCGATCCCTTCCGTGGCTGGGGCGAGGCCAAGGACGGAAATTCCGTTTGGTTCAGCATACACGGGCGTAACAAGCTGTCGGTCGAGCTGGATTTAAAAAAAGACCGCGACACATTGCTGAAAATCGCCGCCCGCGCCGACGTGCTGGTGGAGAACATGCGCGCCGGCCAGCTCGAGCGTTTGCGAATCGGCCCGGCCGAACTCCACGCCGTGAACCCCCGCCTGGTCATCGCGCGCATCTCCGGTTACGGCCAGGACGGGCCTTATCGCGACAAACCGGCGTTTGGCGCCATTGGCGAGGCGATGGGGGGCTTGCGGCACCTTACCGGCCACCCGGCGGGCGCTTCCGATCTGCCGCCGCCGCGCTGCGGGATTTCCATCAGCGACGACCTCGCCGGTCTCTATGCCTGCATCGGCCTCCTGTCCGCCGTCTGGGAGAGGGACGCCCAAGGCGGCGGCAAGGGCCGCGTCATCGATGTGAACCTGGTGGATTCGGTGTTCAGTCTGATGGAAGGCATGCTGCCGGAATACGCCCTCGACGGACGAGTGCGGCAACCGGCGGGGGCGGCGCTTCCCACGGCCTCGCCCACCAACACCTACCCCTGCGCGGACGGCAAATGGCTGTGCATCGCGGGCAATTCCGACCTGATTTTCGCCCGCCTGATGGCGGCGATCGGCCGCGCGGAACTGGCCGCCGACCCTGCCTATGCCACCAACGGGCTGCGTTGCCAGAACCGGGCGCCACTCGACGAAGCCATCGGCGCCTGGACCGCGACGTTATCGGCGAAAGACGCCGAAGAGATCCTGGAAGGCGCCGAGGTCCCTTGCTCGCGATTGTTCGACATCGCCGATTGCGCCAGCGATCCGCATTTCCTGGCGCGCGAGGCCGTGCAAACCATCGACGACCCTCTGATCGGGCGCACCTTGCACCCGGGTCCGGCGATCCGGCTCGATGGCGAGGCGCCAGGGGACGTCGTGCGCTGGCCAGGCCCCGCGCGCGGTGCCCACAACGATCACGTGCTACACACCTTGCTCGGCCTGCCACGCGCGGGAATGCCGGGCTCCGCCTGATCGCCGCGGTTTCGACTTGTTTTCGCCACCGCATCGGGCCAGGGTCCCTCGTGTCCCGATCCAAGGAGGGCCCATGCGCCGAATCCTGCGTTTCCCATCCCTTTTGCTGGTCCTCGCGCTCGCCGCCTGCGGAAGTCCTGGGCATCGCACCACGGCCATCAAGGCGCCCCTGGAATGCGTGCCTTTCGCGCGGGCCCTGAGCGGCATCGACATAAGAGGCAATGCCTCCGAATGGTGGTACCGGGCCGATGGCCGCTATGCCAGGGGCACAAATCCCGATGTCGGGGCGGTCATGGTGTTCGCCCGCTCCTCCCGGCTGCCGCTGGGGCATGTGGGCGTGGTGTCGAAGGTGCTGTCGCGGCGGGAAGTCATGCTAACCCAGGCGAACTGGCTGCGGCATCATGTGACGACGGACCAGTTGGCGGTGGATGTGTCGCCCTATGGCGACTGGTCCCGGGTACGGGTCTGGTGGCCACCCACGAACGCGCTGGGCTCGGCGGTCTATCCGGTTCACGGCTTCATCTATTCCGGATATTCGAACAACCACGAGCACATCGCGAGGTCCGTGCCGCGCGCGGTTCAGGTGGCGTTGCGAAATTAGCGGCACGCGCGGTTCCGCGCAGCGATCGGCCGATATGGCGCCGTCCTGGCGCGCGAAGACGGATCAATCGCGACCCAAAGCGCCGGGCTGGCAAAGGACATGGCTGGTCCGCCCGCGCGGACCATGACAGGAGAGCGGCGCCTCAGCCGTCGGCGGGCGGCACCCAGGGGAGGCTTTGCACCTCGATCCCTTCCTCGGCCAGTGCTTCGGCTTCGTCCGGAGTGGTTTCGCCGTAGATGCCGTGCGCCTCGACCTCGCCGTAATGGATCTTGCGGGCTTCTTCGGCGAAGGACGGACCGACATAATCGCAGTTTTTTTCAACCTCGGCGCGCATGCGTTGCAGCAGGGCCACCAACTGCGCGGGCATCGGCGGGCCGCTCGGTTTGGGCTCCGGTGGTAGGACCTGCTGGGTGGGGACCGGCGGTTGCGGCGGCGGAGGCAGACTATTCTTCTTCTTTGTCACCGCGGGCGCCATCAGCGCGCGCGCGACCTTCGTCCCGCCGCAGGTCGGGCACTCGATCAGGCCGCGTTTGGCCTGCTTTTCAAATCCGGCGCTGTCGTTGAACCAACCGTCGAACTCATGGTCCTCGCCGCAGCGGAGCTGGTAATGGATCATCCTGGTTCCGGTCCGATCCGGCGGCACCGCGCCGCCGGTCATCCTGTCAAATTGGGGTATCCTGGCACTCCATGCAAGAGAGTGCCAACGCGCCTCAGCCCGCGTTCAGCATCGGGTCAAGTTTCCCGGCCCGATCCAGCGCCACCAGATCGTCGCAGCCGCCAATATGCTGACCGCCGATGAAAATCTGCGGCATCGTCGTCCGCCCGCCAGAGCGCTGTTTCGCCTCGTCCCGCCGCGGCGAGCCATGCGGCGCGTCGATTTCCTCGAACTCGGCTTTCTTGGTGGTCAGGATGTGAACGGCGCGCTCGCAATACGGGCACCAGGGCTGGGTGTAGATTTCGATCTTCGGCATATGGGTCACCTCTGCCGCCGAATGTCGGATCAAACGCGCCCGATCGCAAGAGTGGCGGCCATTCGGGGTTGATCCTGCCCCGCATCTGTCCCACGGTCGGGCCGACGGAAGAAAAGCCCAGGAGCGTTCCCATGACCGAGCATTACGACCTGATTATACGTAACGGGACCTGCGTCCTGCCCTGGGGCCAGGAAATCGCCGATGTCGGCACCCGCAACGGCCGCATCGCCGCTTTGGGCGTGCCCGGTTCCGCCACCGCCACGACCACAATCGACGCCAAAGGCCTGCACGTCCTGCCCGGCCTGATCGATCCGCACGTCCATTTCCGCGATCCCGGCGACGCCACGGTCGAGTCGATCCCGATGGGCTCCAAAGGTGCCGTGCTCGGCGGCCTCGCGGCTGTGTTCGACATGCCGAACACCAGCCCTTCCGTCGTCGATTCGAAAATGGTCGGCTGGAAGCAGGAATATGTCGAGAAAAATTCCTGGTGCGACATGGGCATCTACATCGGCGGCACCAAGACGAACATTCCGGAACTCAGCGACCTGGAACTCGATCGCGGCGTCTGCGGGATCAAAATCTTCGCCGGTTCCTCCACCGGCGATCTGATGGTCGAGGACGACGAGCATCTGGAAAAGGTCATGCGTTCCGGCCGCCGCCGCATCGCTTATCATTCCGAGGACGAATACCGCCTCCAGGCCCGCAAATCCCGCTTCAAATCGGGCGACCCCTATGCCTCCCACATGGAATGGCGCGACGAGGAATGCGCCTGCCTGGGCACCCGCCGGCTGATGAGCCTCGCACGGAAAACCGGCCGTCAGGCGCATATCCTGCACGTGTCCACCGAGCAGGAGATGGAATACCTGAAGAATTACCGGGACATCTGCACATGCGAGGTCCTGGTCAATCACCTGACGCAGGTCGCGCCGGATTGTTACGAACGGCTGAAGGGCTACGCGGTGATGAACCCGCCGATCCGCGGCGTCCGGCACATGGAAGCCGCCTGGAAAGCGGTGAACGAGGGCCTGGTGGACACGATCGGCTCCGACCACGCGCCGCATTCCAAGGAGAAAAAGGAACTACCCTGGCCCGACTGCGCCTCGGGCCTGACCGGCGTGCAAACGATGGTGCCCATTATGCTGAACCACGTAAACCAGGGACGCCTGTCGCTGAATCGCATGGTCGATCTGATGTGCGCGGGTCCGGCGCGGGTTTATGGCGCCGTCGGCAAAGGCCGGCTGGCGTCAGGCTACGATGCCGACTTCACGATCGTGGACATGAAACACCGCCGCACCATCGAGAACTCCTGGATCGTCTCTCCCTGCGGCTGGACGCCGTTTGAGGGCATGGCCATCGAGGGCTGGCCGGTCGCGACGATCGTGCGCGGCAATGTCGTCATGCGCGACGACACCGTCCTCGGGGAGCCCCTGGGCAAGCTGGTGAAGTTCATGGGGTAACCGCGCCACCCCTCGTCGCTCTCCCTCGATAGGGGTCGGGAAGGCTGTTACCGCTCCCCTCCCTCCGAACCGTGCGGGCGGTTCTCCCGCACACGGCTCTCCAGTCGCTGGTTTCCTCATCGGGAGCGTCTCGCGTCCGCATGGACTGTTTGTGGAGTAAACAACTCCTGCCTGAGGAAGAAGGCGTTGGCCCATCGCGCACGATCGGCCACACACCAGCCACGGCCTGGACGCTTCTCCTGCTTACGCGGGATGGCGCGCAACCGCCGCCGGATCAGGCCGTCAAGCCTTCGGAACAGACGCGGTCTCGCGCGCTTGAAGTACACGAACCACCCCCTTAGCATCGGGTTAATATCCGCCAGGATCCGCTCGATGCCATCGCCCCGGCCACGGATCGTTCTCACTCTCCGCTTGTCTTGGAAAGATTTCAGGCTTTTGTCGCGAACGAAGCGCATGCCTGTCTCGAACCGGTATCCCAGAAAGTCGAAGTCCTGCCGGGCTGTCGGCGGTCACCCACTTTTGTCTTATCGGAGTGCGGAGTCAGTCCGTTCGCGGTCACCCACGCGGATACTACGCGCAGGGCCGCCTCACCCAGACCGCCAGGTCTCCCCGCTTACTTCGCTCGGCCTTCCCAACATTCCGTCCTCAACCACGCGATCCGCCCGACGGCCGCTTTATCCGTCGTAACAGCGCCGCCGGTGATGCCAGGCTTCGCCATCCATGAGCAGGCTCGCCGCGCAATCCCGCCGAAACAGGTTCGCCATCCAACGGACTGAAGGTACACCTCCGGTTGCTCCCCACGCCATCGCGCGATGACACGGCGTCCTTCGATTTCCGGGCTTCGACACACTCGGGCACGGACTTGCACCGTGCTGACAAAGCGTCCTCGCGGACGCACTCACGGCCCGCGTAGGCGGACCAGCCACGATTTGCGAGGCTGGATTGGCGAAAGACGTGGATCGTGCACCTCCGCCGACGATGACGATGACGATGACGGTGTGTGGCGGCGCAGGCCTCGAACGGAGCGGTCATTTTCTGGCCGTCGGCTTACTCCTCCCGCGCGGCAGCGCTCATTTTGACTTCGGACCTCGCTTATCGGCATCCCCGGGCTCGTCCGGGGACCTGAAGTGCCGGAAGAGCGGTTTCGTGCCGCTCCCGGTCTTCGGAACAAGCCCGGAGATCGCCAGGCGGAAACAATCCACGTCAGACTGACGCGCATTCGCACGCAATTCGTGGTATTTTCTTCTCGTACTCAACCCTATAAGGGGCACGAACAGAAAACACTCCCCCGGATTGGAGCGCCACCACCATGGCCGCCGACAAAGATCTCGACCGGCTCGACCGCGAAATTCTCCGGCTGATCGCAGCCGACGCCTCGCTTTCCCTCGCGGATATCGCGGAACGAGTGGGTCTGACCCCGACGCCCTGCTGGAAGCGCATCCGGCGGATGGAACAGGACGGCGTCATCGTGAAACGCGTCGCCGTCCTCGACCCCGCCAAGGTCGGGCTCCCGGTGTCCGTGTTCGTGGCGATCGAAACCGCCGACCACTCCGCCGACTGGCTGGCCCGCTTCGCCGCGGTCATCGAGCAAACCCCGGAAATCGTCGATGCCTGGCGCATGTCGGGCGACGTCGATTACCTCCTGCACGTCGTGGTGCCGGATATCGCCTCTTACGACTCGTTCTACCGCAAACTCATCGCCGCTTTGCCGCTGCGCAATGTCAGCAGCCGTTTCAGCATGGAACGGATGAAAGCCGCCGCCCTGCCGGTCTGAGCGCGGCGAGTACACCCGTACCACCAAGTTATTGAAATTCCGCCGGAAAATTAGGCCTTCATTAAGAATACTCTGGTCCAATGCCCCCGCTTTCAACCGGAGGTTCCACCAGTGACGATCAGCCGACTGATCAACCGAAACGTTGTCGCCGAACGCGGCCGGACCAGCATGCGGCTGGAGCCGGAGTTGTGGGAGGCACTCCTCGAAATCTGCGAACGCGAAGGCCAGGACATGAGTTCCCTGGTCCGCAACGTGGAACAACGCGGACACCAGGGCGGCCGCACCAGCGCGGTGCGCGTCTTCGTCCTGTCCTATTTCCGCGACGCATCGACCGAGACCGGCCATACCAATGCCGGGCACGGAAAACTGTCGCTGAACCGGCATATCGAACCCGAGCGAAACGCCGCATGACCCGCGGCCTCCACTCCGTCACTCCGCCTGGGCCGGCTCCTTGGCCAGATGCGGCCACCGCCGCTTCACCAGGGGGCCCGTATCGGCGTAGGCGAGACAGGTGTTCAGGATTTTGGGCGCACCGCCCATTTTCTCCGTGATCCGCGCATCCACCTTGTCGCTGCCAGGCGCCTCGTCCTTGCCTTCGGCCCGCATCTCCTGGCGGACCTTTGCCGGGTTGATCGTCTGGAACGCCGTGGTCGCCATTTGCTGGAGCAACTCCCGCAAATGCGTGCAGCCAACGGCACCGCCCACAAGGTGATTGGCCTCCCGCAAAAAGCCGGCCTTGATCTTCAGTCCCGCGAGGCGCGAAAAATTCGGCGCCGCCGTCGGGCACATCACATAAGGTGTCTTATCGCTGACCGCCTCGGCCGCGACGATGGTCATCGTGCCGTCGATGGTCAGGCGCAGCCACATGTCGTGGATCGGCTCGCCGGCCGGAATAAAACCGCGGTCGAAATTCGTCTGCCCGAACGATTTGGTATCCGCGAGATGGGCCTCGATGTCGTACAGCCCATCGGCACGGCGATAGCCGTTAATCTCGATCGCGCGTTTATGGATCGCCTCGCGCGGCTGAGGCGGGGTCAACGGCATGCTGGACTCCTGTTATATCGCATCGCACAATGAAGCCCGAAAGACGTCAATGCAACGGCGGCGAGGGAATATCTGGCCCGCGGCGGCCGTCATACAGGAAACCGGCTCGCCTCTGGCCCGGACGGGCACGAAGGTGTAACAGCATTGGCATCCCCCGGCCCGCCCAAGGCCACGCATCGATTGATGTCGATCAATGACCTGAGCAGGCCGGTTCCACGAATGGGTTCTCCCACCCGCCGCGAAAAGGCGCCCGCCGCATGAACGCTTTTCACGCTTATTGCCAAAAGGCCCTGGACAACATCCGGGCGCAGGGGCGGTATCGCGTCTTCACTCCGTTGCAAAAGCGCGCGGCGGATTTCCCCTGGTATCTTCGCCCCGACGGCTCTCGCGTGTTGGTCTGGTCGGCGAACGATTACCTCGCCATGGGCGGACACCCGGTGCTGGTCGAAGCGGCGTGCGAAGCCGCGCGCACCATGGGCGCGGGCTCGGGCGGCACCCGCAACATCTCCGGCACAAGCCCGGTCCACGACGACCTGGAAGCGGAACTGGCCTCGCTGCACGGCAAACAGGCGGGGCTTCTCTTCACCTCGGGCTTCGTCTCTAACCAGGCGGCGCTGTCCACCATCCTCAACACTTTTCCCGATGGCCCGGACGAGCGATGGCACGTCTTTTCCGACGCCAAGAACCACGCCTCCATGATCGCCGGGATCAAAGGCTCCCGCGCCACGGTGAACATCTTCCGCCATAACGACATGGCGCATCTGGAATCTCTGCTGCGCGCCGCGCCCGCGGCCGCGCCGAAACTGATCGCCTTCGAATCCGTCTATTCCATGGACGCCGACATCGCGCCGATCGGAGCGATCTGCGACCTCGCGGCCCGCTACGGCGCCATGACCTACCTCGACGAGGTCCACGCGGTCGGCATGTATGGCCCCAACGGCGGCGGAGTCAGCGAACGCGACGGGGTGGCGCACCGGGTCGATATCATCGAAGGCACGCTCGCCAAGGCGTTCGGCTGCCACGGCGGTTACATTACCGGCGACGCCGATGTGATCGACTTCATTCGCTCCACCGCGCCCGGCTTCATCTTCACGACCTCCCTGCCCCCGATGACCGCCGCCGCCGCGCTCGCCAGTGTCCGCCACGTCCGCCAGGATCACGCCCGCCGCGCCAAATTGTTCGAACGCGCCGACGCGCTGAAACAACGCTTCGACCGCGCCGGCCTGCCACGCATCGAGTCCAACAGCCACATCGTCCCGCTCCACGTCGGCGAGGCCACGCTCTGCACCGAACTCAGCCAGCGTCTGCTGACCGAATTCTCGATGTACGCCACCCCCATCAACTACCCGACCGTACCCCGCGGCGAGGAACGCCTCCGCTTCACGCCCGGCCCACTCCACACCGACGAGATGATGGACTCCCTGACTGCGGCCCTACTCCAGATCGTCCCCCAAAAACACCGCCGCGCCGCCTGAGCGAGCGAGGTGCCTGGAGTGATCGGGTGAGGATGGGGATGCC
>CANJJS010000027.1 GCA_947474705.1 Acetobacteraceae bacterium
CGATCAGACCTCGTAAGCGCTGGCGTCGAACCCAAACGGCAAACGTCCCGCCGGTTCGATCAGAGCGTACGGCGCGCGCGGCAGGAACCGGCCGGAGCCCGGTGCCGCCTGGACCTTACCGTCGCGCATCGCGACCTCGCCCCGGCGGATCGTGGCGACCGGCCATCCCGTGACCTCCATGCCTTCATAGGGCGTGTAGTCGATGACGTGCTGTAAGGTTTCGTTGGTGATCGTGACCTGCTTCTTTGGGTCCCACAGCACCAGATCGGCGTCCGCGCCCGGTGTTATCGACCCCTTGCGAGGGCTCAACCCGAACAGTTTCGCGGGATTGGACGATGTCAGCCGCACGAACTGGCAAAGATCGATCCGGCCCTTGCCGACGCCCTCGCTGAACAGGATCGGCAGGCGGGAACCAAGTCCCGGAACGCCGTTGGGAATGTCGCTGAAGGGGGCGTTGGTGCCGTGGACGCGTTTGCCAACCGGCGAGTTATAGCCCCAGCCACTGTGATCCGAGGACACCACGTCCAGCGTCCCCATCCGCACCATGTCCCATAACCCGGCGCTGGCGGCGGCGTCCCGAGGCGAGGGACTGCACATGAATTTGGCACCTTCGAACCCCGGACGGTCCATATCGGAGGCGGACAGCACGAAATATTGCGGGCATGTCTCCCCCCACACCTTCAACCCGCGTGCCTTCGCCTGGGTTATTTCCGCCGCGACCTCCGGGCAGGACACATGAAACACCTGAATCGGCGTATCGACCAGTTCGGCCAGGGCGATGGCGCGGTGGGTGGCTTCCCGCTCGATCATCGCGGGCCGCGACCAGGCGTGGTATTTCGGCTCCACATGGCCCGCGGCCAGGAGCGCGGCGGTGCGCCAGTTGATCGCCTCGTAATTCTCGCAATGGACCGTCACCAGCATCTTGTTGCGGCGGGCGGCGGCCAGAACCCGCAGGAACTGTTTGTCGTCGATGAACGAGCTTTCGTAGGTCAGGAACACCTTCAAACTGCGCACGCCGGATGCGGCGACTTCGGGGATTTGTTTGAAAATGACTTCGTCGGAGGCATCCGCGATGATTTGGTGGAAGGAGTAATCGACCATCGCCTGGCTCGCCCGCCGCCGGTATTCCGCCAGGGGCTCCAATATCCCGCGGCCCTTGAACTGCGCGGAGAACGTAATGACACTGGTGGTCCCGCCGGCCAGCGCGGAGGTGCTGCCGGACACCCAGGTTTCCTCGTCGGCGCCGCCATCGGCGCGCAACTGTTCGATGTGGCAATGGGAGTCGACGCCGCCCGGCATCACCAGCAGCCCGTCCGCCTCGATCCTGCTGTCGCCTTTCAGATCCAGGCCCACCGCGGCGATCCGGCCACCGGCGATGCCGACATCGGCGCGGAAGACGTCGGAGGCGGTGACGACCGTGCCACCCGCGACGACCAGTTCGTAATCGGCCATTGTGTTGTTCCTTTGCCACGTGTCCGGCGTGGATATTTGAAGCACGTTATGTGCCAGGACGCGAAGCAAGCCCGTGCGCCGAAGCCGCCGGCCGCTCGTTTTCCTTCGGCTAAATCAGATCCACGGTGGTCAGATCCTGCTGCCAGCTTTGTGCCTGCACGAAGCCCTTGACCCGCGGCGACAGTCCCCGCGGGTTCAGGTCGTGCACGACGAAGCACCACAGCGCCCGATCCACGATCCGCGTGTGCAACTTCGCCAGCAGCGCGGTTTGCTCGGCCGGGTCGAAGGCGACGGCGACAGCTTCGCACAGCGCATCGGTCTCGGCGTCGCGGAAGTGGCCCCAGTTGATACCCACCGGCGGCACCAGCTTCGATCCGGCGACCTGGATAATGGCGGTGGGATCGGCGGTGCCAAGGGAGTTGTTGAGCGCGTGGCCGCCTTTGTTTTCCGGGGCGGCGGCACCGGCACGGCGGCGGGCGCGCAACGCCTCCCAGTCCATGGCCTGGAGCGTCACCGCGAAACCGGCCTCTTCCAGCGATTCCTTGATCGCCTCGTTCATCGGTAGCGGCTGCATCTGGCCGGATCCGGAGGTCGAGATCAGGAACGTCGCCTTGCACGGATTTTTCGGCCCGTATCCGGCCTCGGCCAGCAGCTTCCGTGCCTCCGCCGGATCGTAGCGTACGTCGAACGAGGGTGTGCCGAACCAGGGATGGCCCGGCGGCACCATGCCTTTCGCTGGCATCGCGGTCTTGTTCAACAGGGTGCAAATGCCGTCGCGGTCGATCGCGAGGTTCATGGCCTTGCGCACGCGGACATCCCGGAACGGACTGTCGGGCAGGCACGACAGCAAATAGGGCCAGACATGCGGGTAAGGGTTCAGGATCACCTGCATCTTCGCCTGCCGCAATTGCGCGAGCGTGTCGGGTGCCGGTGCCTCGATCCAATCCACCTGACCGTTTAACAAGGCGGCGACGCGGGTGACCGCGTCGGGCATGGGAATGATCGTCAACCGGTCGCAGCGCGGAACGCGGCGCGGGTCCCAGTAGGACGCGTTCCGCGCGAATTCGACCCGTTCGCGCGGCACGACCTTCGTCACAACCCAGGGGCCGGTGCCGGACGGGCGGCTCGCGACCTTGGCCCAGTCGCGCGACATTTCCTCCCACCGCGCGGGCGAAGACATGAAGATGCTGGCCATATCGTAGGGCAGGTTCGCGTTCGGCGCCGGTGTTTCGATCTGAACGGTCATCGGATCGGCCACACTGTATCGCGCGATGCTCTTCGTCCATGTCGCGGCCTGCGTCGCCTGGGCCTGGTCGTATTGCGGCGAGTCGCGGCGCATCAGCTTGTCCAGGTTCCACACCACCGCATCGGCGGTGAAGGCCGAACCGTCATGGAACGTCACGCCGGGCCGCAGCCGGAAGGTCCAGACGGTCTTCTGGGCCGGATCCGCCGACCAGGTCAGCGCGAGCCCAGGGCGCAATGTGGCGGCGACGTCGGACCGCGACAGATCCCAGTTTACAAGAGCGTCGTAGGCGGTGACGCCCATGAATTTACAAGAGCGTTGTAGGCGGTGACGCCCATGAAGCGGATGCCTTCGCCGCCCTGGCTCGCCTGGCCGGTGGTCAGGGGGATGTCGGCGGCGGTCATGGCCACGCGCAGGATTTTTTCCGCCGCGAAGGCCGGTACTGGCAGCGTGGCGGCCGCGCTGGCGAGTATCGCCTGGTGGATGTGACGGCGTCCGAGGTTGATCATGGGGTGGCTCCGAGCGAAGGGGGCGGAGCGTGGCCTGCAACCTTCATGCCAATATTTTAGGCGATTTTTCGCGGGGTGGGTGAATCGCCTTTTTCCGAAAAGATCAATAATTAGGCTAATGTGGTTGTGGTTGGAAATAATTGTCTATATTTCAGTCATTAAATGGTAAATTTCTGGCGGTCCGCTAAAATTTGTCCATGAAATCCTCTGCTCAGTGCTGTCTTTCCGCCGTCCCCCGCCGGATGGCACCCGGCTTGCTTAGGTTGAAGGCAAGGCCGGACCAACGCGGCGGGAAGGGATTGTCAGTCATGAATATCCCCCAATTGGCCGCCCGCCTCGGCGACCCCACGATCGCCGGACTCGCTTCGGCGCTGAAGGCCGGAACCTTGCCGCCGGTCGTGTCGACCGAAGCCCGCCGGGATAGTACGGCGCGTGGCTTGATCCCGGCGACTGCCGCCCGCGCCGTGGCGAAGGCGCGCCAGGCCGAGGCCCGGGTTCCGCGCCTGGGACATGCCCACGAACCGTGACCAAACGCGCCCCATTTCTTCAGACCGGAGTTGCCGCATGACCGCTAAATCCACGGACGACGAGATTGTCCTGCTGGCCCGCCAGGCGGGTCTCGATTTGCCGCCGGAATATTTCCAGGAACTGGTGTCGGCCTATGCCAATGTTCGCGAGATGATCGACCGGATCCCCACCGGCCGTCCTCGCGGCGACGAACCCGCGCATGTCTTCGCGCCCATGAAATTCCTGCCGGTGGGGCAATGACCATGACGGAGTTTCCGACCATCGCCGAAGCCTCGAGGTTGATCGCGGCACGCGAGCTTTCGCCCGTCGAACTGACGGAAACCTGCCTGAGCCGGATTGAGGCCCAGGATGGGCTGCTGGACAGTTTCGTGACGCTGACGGCGGATCGGGCGCGCGCCGAGGCGAAGGCGGCCGAGGCGGCGATCGGGGCCGGCGGCCCGGTCAGCCCGATGCACGGCATCCCGTATTGCCTGAAGGACATTTACGATACCGCGGGGATCCGCACGACCGGCATGTCGCGCCTGCTGGCCGATAACGTTCCGGTCCGCGATTCGTTCTGCCAGGAAAAACTGGCCGCCGCGGGCGGTGTGCTGTTGGGCAAGAACGCGACGTGGGAGTTCGCGCATGGCGGGCCGTCCTGGGATGTGTTGTTTCCACCCGCGCGCAATCCTTGGAACCGCGATTACTCGCCCGCCGGGTCGTCGTCGGGCTCGGGCGCGGCGGTCGCGGCGGGGTTCGCGCCCGCGACGATGGGCACCGATACGGGTGGCTCGATCCGGGGACCGGCGGCTGCCTGCGGGATCGCGGGTTTGAAGCCGACCTATGGGCTGGTCAGCCGCCGGGGCGTGATTCCGAATTGCTTCAGCCACGATCACGCGGGCCCTTTGGCCTGGACGTCGGAAGATGTCGCGATTCTGATGAACGTGGTCGCGGGTCATGACCCGGAAGATCCGGGATCGGCCAATGTCGAAATTCCCGATTACACGGCGGCGCTGACCGGCGATGTAAAGGGGCTGGTCATTGGCGTGCCGCAATCGTGGCTGGAAGACGAGGCGCCGCCGAAGCCGGAAACGAAAGCCGCGTTCGATGCCGCCCTGAAGGTTTTCGAGGGTCTGGGCTGTTCGATCCGGCCAGTGAAGTTACCGCCGTTACGACATTTCGACGATTCGAAAAAGACCATCGCGGTCGCGGAACTGTTCACCATCCACGGCGCGGATCTGCGTAAGCGTCCCGATCTGTTCGGCGCCAGCCTGCGCTACCGCATCATCGCCGGCGGTTTGGTGCGCGCGGAGGAATATATCCAGGCGATGCGCATGCGCACCGATCTGGCGCGCGCGATGCAGGCGGTGATGGCCACTGTCGATCTGCTGATGCTGCCGACACAGGAACCGGCGGGCAAGCTGGAACCGATCGATCCGTCCACCTTGTTCTCCCGCACATCCTTCACTACGCCGTTCAATGTTGGCGGCAACCCAGCCCTGTCGGTGTGCAGCGGTTTCGCGAACAGCGGATTGCCGTTCTCGTTGCAGATCGTTGGCAAATTGTTCGACGACGCGACCGTGCTGCGCGCGGGCGACGCGTACGAAAAAGCGACGCCCTGGCGGTCGAAGCGGCCGGTGTTGCTGGCGAAGGAGGCGGCATGACGTTCGCCGTTCCTCCCATCGCGGCGCGCGGCGATACCCTGCTGGTCGATCGGGAGATGTGGATCTGGGGGTGCCATGCCTCCAACCCCCGCCCCTTGGGTCCGAAGGCGAACGGTCATGCGGAAGCGCGAAGCCGGCCGCGGGACCCGGCACAAGTTTCGGTGGGATAATCGGATGCATTTCTATGTTCTCCGGCGTTTGCTTTATACGTTGCCGATCATTCTCGGCGTGACGATCGTTTGCTTTTCGTTCATCCACCTGGCACCGGGCGATCCGATCGGCGCGGTGCTGCCGGAAAACGCGTCGGCCCAGGTGGTGGCGGAGATTAAGGCGGCGTATGGGTTCGACAGGCCGTTGCCGGTTCAGTATTTGAAATGGCTGGGCCGTGTGCTTGGTGGCGATTTCGGCACATCGATCATGACGCGGCGGACCGTGATCAGCGAGGTCGCGCCCGCCGTCGCGAACACGGCTTTGCTCGCCGTCACCGCGATCGGGCTGAGTTTCACGTTCGGCATCACGCTCGGCTTGCTGGCCGGATTTTCCAACCGCCGGGTCACCGACCGGTCCGTCACCGCTTTCGCCGTCGTCGGTATTTCCGTCCCGCATTACTGGCTGGGGATGGTGATGGTGGTGATTTTCGCCGTCCTTCTGCACAGCCTGCCCGCGACCGGCATGGGGCCGGCGGGCACGAATATCCTGGCTTTCACGGGCGAGGATATCAGCCACCTGATCCTGCCCGCGTTGACTCTGGCGACGATCCCGACGGGCGTGCTGGCGCGGTCGGTCCGCGCGATGGTCGCGGAAGTCAGACGGCAGGAATTCGTCCAAACGCTGAAAGGCAAAGGCCTGCGCCGGGGCCGCATTTTCCTCCATATCGTCAAGAACGCCGCGCCGCCGATCATGGCGATCATGGGGTTGCAGTTCGCGCAGCTTCTGGGCGGGTCAATCCTGGTGGAGACGGTGTTCGCCTGGCCGGGCACCGGGTTCTTGCTCAACGCCGCCATCGCGACCCGCGATCTGCCGCTGCTGCAAGGTACTGTCATCGTGCTGGCGATCTTCTTCGTGCTGACCAATCTGTTCGTCGATGTGCTGCAAACCGCCGTCGACCCCAGGGTCCGTCGCGCATGAGCGCCGCGGCCGAACGGATTTCACTCGCGCCCGCGGCCGTCAAACGGCGCCGCACCGGCGGATTCTGGCACCGCGCCGCCCGTCATGTCATGCGCGACAAGGTGGCTCTGGTTTGCGCGATCGTTCTGCTGGCGATTGCGTTGTCGGCGATCTTCGCGCCCTGGATCGCGCCCGCCGATCCTTACAAAACCAGTATGTTACGCTGCCTGCTGCCGCCCTTGAGCCCGAAATATTTGCTCGGCACCGACGAACTGGGCCGCGACATGCTGACGCGGCTGCTTTATGGCGGACGCGTGTCGCTGTCGATGGGCATCGCCCCGGTCATCTTGGCGACGATCGTTGGCGGTGCTCTGGGTGTGACCGCCGGTTACTTCGGCCGCCACATCAACATGGCGATCATGCGGGTCGTCAATGTTTTCTATGCTTTTCCCTCGGTCCTGCTGGCCGTCGCGATGGCGGGCGTGCTGGGGTCCGGCATCGTCAACAGCCTGATCTCCCTGACTCTGGTGTTCATTCCGCCCATCGCCCGCGTCGCGGAAAGCGTGACAACCCAGGTGCGCAATCAGGATTACGTGGAAGCCGCGCGCGCCACCGGTGCCTCCGCCGGCCGTATCATCGTCCAGCACGTGCTGGCCAACGTCATGGGGCCGATTGTGACTTATGCCTCCAGCCTCGTCAGTATCGCCATCATCATTTCCTCTGGCCTGTCCTTTCTGGGCCTGGGCGCGGCGCCACCGCTCGCCGACTGGGGCCTGATGTTGAATACATTACGGCAGGCGATCTATGTCGCGCCGGTCAACGCCGTCCTTCCGGGAGTCATGATCTTCGCCGCGTCGGTCAGCTTCAATCTGCTGAGCGACAGTCTTCGAAGCGCCATGGACGTCCGGGCATGAGCGCGGACCGGGGCGGACCGGCGCAGCCGATTCTGATCGTCAACGGTCTGCGCAAATATTTCCCTCTGCGCGGACCTCTGGGCACCATCGACGCCCATGTCCAGGCCGTCGACGGGATCGGCTTCGACGTTCGCAAGGGCGAAACGCTTGGCGTCGTGGGTGAGTCCGGCTGCGGCAAATCCACCACCGCCCGCCTGCTGATGCGCCTGATCGAACCCGACGCGGGCGAGGTCATCTTCGACGGCGACCCCATCGGCCACCGCGGTATCTCCATTCGCGAACTGCGCCGGAACATGCAGATGGTGTTCCAGGACAGCTATGCCTCGCTGAACCCCAGACACACCGCCACCGAGGAAATCGTCTTCGGCCTACGTGTCCACGGCATGGGTTCGAAACAGGCGCGCGAGCAGGCGCATGCGTCATTGCGGCTGGTCGGGCTGGAACCGGGCCAGTTCGGCGATCGCTACCCCCACGAAATGTCCGGGGGACAGCGGCAGCGCGTGAACATCGCCCGCGGCATCGCCTTGAATCCGCGCGTGCTGATCCTGGATGAATCCGTTTCCGCGCTGGACAAATCGGTGCAGGCGCAGGTGCTGAACCTGCTGGCCGATCTGAAGGACCGGCTGAACCTGACTTATGTTTTTATCTCGCACGATCTGAACGTCGTGCATCACGTGTCCGATCGCGTGCTGGTGATGTATTTGGGGAAAGTGGTGGAAATTGGCCCGGTCGAGCGGATCTACGGCGATGCCGCGCACCCCTATACGCGCGCTTTGTTCGCCTCCCGCCTGTCGATGGACCCCGCGCTGCGGGTCGGTGCCGCGCCGCTGTCGGGGGACCCGCCCAATCCGGTCCGCCCGCCCTCCGGCTGCCGGTTCCGCACTCGCTGTTCGCTGGCAACCCAGGCCTGCGCCGCGTCGGAACCCCTGCTGCGCGAGATCGCCCCCGGCCACCAGGCCGCCTGCCATGCCCTGACGGGGGAGATGGCCGATGCCGCGTGATCCCTTGGTCGAGGTCCGCGACCTGTCTGTTCGTTTCGTGAACCGCGACATCGATCTGACCGTGGTGGATGACGTCTCCTTCCGCCTCGACGCCGGGGAAGTGTTGTGTTTTCTGGGTGAATCCGGCTCCGGTAAGACCGTTACGATGCGCGCGCTGCTGCGTCTGCTGCCACCGCACGCGCGGATCGGCGGATCGATCCGCCTGGCGGGCCACGACGTTACCGCGATGTCGGAACGGCAGTTGGAAGCCGTGCGCGGCCCGGTCGGCGCGATGATCTTCCAGGAACCGATGACCGCGCTCGACCCGGTCTTCACCATCGGCACCCAGATCGCCGAAACGATCGTCGCACACGAGGCCGTGTCCTGGGCTCAGGCCCGCGCGCGGGCTCTGGAACTGTTGGAAATGGTGCAGATTCCGTCGGCGGCGCGGCGTCTCGACGCCTACCCTCACGAACTGTCCGGCGGACTGCGTCAGCGCGCGATGATCGCCCTGGCCTTGTCCTGCAAACCCGCGCTGCTGCTGGCCGACGAACCGACCACCGCGCTGGACGCCACCGTGCAAATTCAGATACTTTTGTTAATTCGGTCCTTGCAAAAAGAACTGGGCATGGCGACGATTTTCGTCACCCATGATATCGGCGTGGCGTGCGAGGTCGCCGACCGTATCGCCGTGATGTACGCTGGCCGCTTCGTCGAAACCGGTCCGGTCGCGGACATCGTCGCGTCCCCGGCCCATCCCTATACCGCGGGGCTGCTGCGCTCGACCGTCAGCGCCTCCACCCGGGGCGAGCGCCTCGCCTCGATCCCCGGCGGCCCACCAGACCTGACCGATATGCCGCCTGGCTGCGCCTTCGGCCCCCGTTGCGTATCCCATGGCGCCGCCTGCGACGCGGGCGTTCCCCCGTTGATCCCGTTCGCCGGCGGCCGGGCATCTCGCTGCCTGCTCACCAAGGAGGTCGTTCACGCCGGGCAAGGTGGTGGAAGCGTCAGTAGGGAAGCCCACATGTAAAGACGGAGGCGCGGCGTCGTCGCCGTGAGACCGATTATGCGCGTGCAAATCTCCGGCGCATGGTATCGTTCCATGCTGTTCCTTGGAGGGACAGCGTTTAAACAGGAGGCCAGGGAAATGGCGGACCGGACCTTTCATCCGACCTTGCCCGCTTCAATGCGGGACGGCCCCAGAACCTGGCGGCTCGCGACGCGCGGGTCGGGCCGAGTAAACGGCTTCGAACGGGGTCTTCTGGCACCGGAACGATTCGCGATGGCCGGCTCGTGATCGAAACCGTCTCCGCGGGAAGAACTGAGCTTGGCGGCGAAGTTTCGCCGGCGCCGTTACCGATTTCCGTGCTGACGGGATTTCTGGGCTCCGGCAAGACGACCTTTCTCGGACGAGTGCTGACGCGGCCGGGCATGGCCGACACGGCGGTGGTGATCAACGAATTCGGTGCCGTGGGTCTGGATCATCTGCTGATCGAGGCGGCAGACCAGGAAATTCTGCAATTGCCCAATGGCTGTGTGTGCTGCGCGGTCCGGCAGGACCTGGCGGAGACATTGTACGGATTGCTGCGCCGGCGCGCTCGCGGCGACATAACCCGGTTCAGCCGAATCGTGCTGGAAACCAGCGGCCTGGCGGAGCCGGCGCCCATTCTTTACACGCTGTCGGCGGATGCGTTCCTGGAACATTCCCTGCGCGTCGATACCGTTGTCACCGCGATCGACGCGATGGCGGGCGCCGCGACGCTCGCGCGATATCCCGAGGCGATGGCGCAGGCGGCGGGCGCGGATCGTTTGTTGCTGACCAAAACCGATCTTGCCACGCCATCGGCCGATTTCCTGGCGCGTCTGGCGGATCTGAACCCGCTGGCCGAGTTGATCGACAGCGCGAGGGCCGGCCCGGTCGAGGTCCTGTTCGGTGGCACCGTCTCCGTCCTGCCCAGAAAGCAGCGGTTTCTGGCGGAGGCGGTGCACGCGCACGGAATCTCGGCGCATGTCATGACCTTGCGTCACTCCATGACGCGCCTGCAATTCGCGATGGCGCTCGGCGGTCTGGCGCGCGAACATGGCGAGGACCTGTTGCGGGTCAAAGGCGTCGTTGCCTTCGCCGATCGCGAGGGCGGGCCGGCGGCGGTGCACGCCGTGCAACACACGATGTATCCGCCGCACTGGCTGGATCGCTGGCCCTCGGCCGACGAAACCAGCCGCCTGGTGTTCATCGTCCGGAACATCGCGCCCGCGGTGCTGTTGGATTGTTTCGCCGCGGCGGACCCGGTGTTCGCCGCCAGACAAGGAGAAAAATGATGTTGGACCTGATCGTTTCGGGCGGCTTGTGCGTGCTGCCGAGTGGGACAGCGGCGGTCGATATCGGGGTGGCGGGAGACAAGATCGCGATGATTGGCGCGCCAGGCTCGCTTGGTGCCGCCGCGCGGGTCGTCGAT
The DNA here is from genome assembly GCA_947474705.1 of Acetobacteraceae bacterium. GTDB lineage: Bacteria > Pseudomonadota > Alphaproteobacteria > Acetobacterales > Acetobacteraceae > Rhodopila. The sequence continues at coordinate 10,833 of CANJJS010000027.1, forward strand.
GCGACCGGCAAGGTCGTGATTCCCGGCGGGATCGATCCGCATATTCATTGCGGCATGCCCGTGCGGTTTCCCGGCCAGAAGGAGCCCACCTACACCGATCCGCCCGCGCAGGTCAGCAAGGCGGCGTTGTATGGCGGTACCACGACGTTGCTGGATTTCGTGCAATGTACGCACGATCGCTCGATCGAAAAAGCGATCGCGGACACGGACTCCACCTGGAAGAACGCGGTGTATTGCGATTACGGTTTTCATCTGACCTTGATGGGACAGGTGCCCAACGGCCAGTTCGGCGAACTGGCGGAGGCGATGCAGCAGGGACATGCCTCGATCAAGATTTTCACGACCGACATTCGTCCCGGCAATATCGGCCGCATGGTGCCGCATGGCCACATCTGGGAAGCGTTGAAAGTCGTCGCCGCGAACAACGGCATCGCCGCGATCCATGCCGAAGATAACGACATCGTGATGTTCATGTATGAAAAGCTGATGCGGGAAAATCGCGTCGGCATCGAGTACATGGCCGAGGTGCACAATACTTTGTCCGAGGAATTGTCGTTCAACCGCGTGATCCGTCTGGCGGAAAATGTCGAGGGCGCGGCGTTGTACATGGTGCATGTGTCCGCGGCGACCGGCGTGGCGGCCCTTGCCGCGTCGCGCGCCAAGGGGTTCCCGATGTATGGTGAAACCTTGCATCAATATCTGATGTACAACGCCGAAGACTATAAGAAACCCAATTCGCAGATGTATCACACCTACCCCTCGCTGAAATATCCCGAAGATCAGAAGAAACTCTGGGAAGCGACCAACCATGGCGCGATTCAGGTCATCGCGACCGACGAGTTGTGCTGTCCGCTGCGGGTGAAATTGCAGGGCAGCCGTATCGACGACACGACCGGCGGCAATTCCGGCGTCGAGCCTCGGGTCGGGCTGATGTATACGCAGATGGTGACGAACCGGGGATATTCGCTGGAACATTTCGCCGGTATGATTTCCACGAACGCCGCGAAGATCATGGGGCTTTATCCGCGTAAGGGCGCTCTGGCCGCCGGGTCCGATGCCGATATCGTCGTGCTGGAAACCGGCTCGCGAAAGACCATCCGGGCGGAGGACCTGCACGAAACCGATTATACGCCGTGGGAAGGCCATGTGGTCACCGCCTGGCCGGCGGTGACGGTGATGCGCGGCAAGGTCGTGGTCGAGAACGGCGCGTTCTTCGGGGACCTGAAGCAAGGCCAGTTCCTGCCGCGCAAAGTCGCCGACGAAATCAGGAGCCGGCCCGCCGTGTAACACCGGTCGCTGGAATGGTTGACTTTCTTGCTCGGCACGTCGCGTGCGATCCGAGCGAAAATGACGATAAAAGCACGATCGAACAACACATGATTTTGAGGATTGGCGAATGACCATGACATGGCGGCCACGTATTCTTCTCGCGATCGGTCCGGGGACCCTGCCCAGTCAGGGCATGGATCGGATGGATTTCACCGGTTATAATGTCCGGCTTAGTGGGAAGCCGCCGTTGACGGGCCGCGAGATGGTCGCGGCGCTGCCGGAAATCGAGTCCATTGCTGAAATCGTCTTCGACGATGGGGGCTCGCGTCCGCAGGCGACTCATGAAGATATTCGCAAGCTCGCGCGGTTTCTGGATGCCGAGGCGCGGCGGGACGATATCGATGGCATCGTGTGGGTTCAGGGAACCAACACGCTGGAGGAGACGGCGTTCTTTCTCAATCTCACCGTGCGGTCCGAAAAGCCGTTGGTGGTCGTGGGCGCGCAACGGCCGTTTACCGCGATGAGCACGGACGCTCACCTTAATCTGGTAAATGCGATCCGGGTCGCGGCCTGCCCTGATGCCGCCGGTATCGGCGTCGTGACCGTGACAAACAGCGAAATCATCGCGGCGCGGGATGTGACGAAAACCGCGACTTATCAGGTGCAGACGTTTCGGGGACGCGATCTTGGGGTGCTTGGTTACGCCGATCCCGATCGTGTCGTCATTTATCACGCGCCACGGCGCCGTCACACGACGCGGTCCGAATTCGACATCCAGGTTATCGATGCCTTGCCGATGGTCGAGGTCCTTTATCCCCACACCGGCGCGAACCCGGGACTGGCGCGGGCGGCGGTGGATCTGGGGGCGAAAGGGCTGGTGGTCGCGGGGATTGGCGCGGGGGCTCTGGGTGTGTTGACCGAGGCGGTGAAGACGCTCGTTGCAAATGGCGTCGTCATTGTGCGTTCCGCCCGTGTCGGCGAGGGCCGCGTTCTCGTTGGCGGCAACAATCATGAAGCGGGGACGGTCGCGGCTGATAACCTTAATCCGCAGAAGGCCGCGATGCTGCTGGCGCTGGGTTTGACGCGCACGGACGATCCCGTGGAACTGCAACGAATCTTCGATGAATATTGATCGCGCGGATATTTGCCGTAACCCCAGGCAAATACGCCACCACCGTCCGCGGCTTACAGGAGGCAAGAGATCGTCATGGAAACCGAACCCGCGCGTATGACGGCGGCCGAGGCATCGGCGTTGATCCAGGCGAAAAAAATGTCGTGCGAGGAACTGGTCGGCTCCTGCCTCGCGCGGGTGGGGGCGCGCGATCCGATCGTGAAGGCGTGGCTGTCGATGGATCCCGGCCATGTCATCCGCCGGGCGCGGGAACTGGACAAGCTGCCGTCGAAGGGGCCGCTGCATGGCATTCCCTGGGGTGTGAAAGATGTGATCGACACCGCCGATTATCCGACGACGCAGAACTCCCCCATTTACGACGGGTTGAAGATGGGACGCGATGCCGCGGCGGTCGCTGTCGTGCGCGGTGCCGGTGCCTTGATCATGGGCAAGACCGATACCGTCGAATTCGCGTCCAGCGGCCGGAAGGCGCTGACGACCAACCCCTATAACGCCGCCCATACGCCGGGCGGCTCGTCATCCGGATCGGGCGCGGCCGTCGGGGATTTTCAGGTTCAGTACGCTTTCGGCACCCAGACCGGCGGGTCGCACATCCGGCCCGCTTCGTTCAATGGCATTTATGGCATGAAACCAAGCTGGAACCGGGTCAGCCGGGAAGGCCTACGGATGGCCTCGCCGACGCTCGATACCATCGGTTGGTACGGGCGGAGCGTCGAGGATCTCGCGCTGGTGGCGGAGGTGTTCCGGATCGGACGCGATGCCGCCCCGGTCTCGGTCAAAGGTCTTCGGGTCGGGCTGTGCCGGAGTCCGGTTTGGCCGCGGATCGAACCGGGCGGAGAACTGGCGCTGACGACGGCGGCCAAACGTCTGGCGGACGCGGGCGCGATCGTGGAGGATCTGGACCTGCCGGACGCGTTCAATGGCCTGGATGAAGCGCACGCGACCATTGTCCAGCACGAAGGCGGGGTGTCGTTTCTTCCCGAGTATATTAACGCGGGCCCGATGTTGGCCGCGGACCTGAGGGCCCGGGTGGAGAACACCGCGCAAATCACGGCGGAACGGCTGCTGGCGGCGTATGCGCTGGCGGATCGGTGCCGGCCCATGTTGGATTCGCTGTTCGGTCCGGATCTGGACGTGATTCTGACTCCGAGTTCGCGCGGCGAGGCGCCCGTGGGCCTGCACACGACGGGCGAGGATGTGTTCAACCGGATGTGGACGCTTCTGCACGCACCGAACATTGGCATCCCGGCGTGCTTCGCGCCGTCCGGCCTGCCGGTTGGGGTGACGTTGATCGCCGGACGGCTGACGGACGCGCGATTGCTCGCGATCGCGGCGGCCTGCGCGCCGGCGATCGATCAGGAGGTGGAGGCGCGCAAGCGGCGGTTGTGGCCAGTGTAGGGAATTTTTCTTTTGGGCCCAGAATGACATACGCGGCAAATGCGGTGGATCGGGCAAAGATCAGGTGAGGGCCAGGATTTTCGACGACGATTGTCGCGATCCCGGCCACGGACAAGCGTCACCGGCGCATTGTCGAAGATGCGCGTGGTCGTTTGTCTTTCAGTCGCCAGGTTGAATGCGATCGGCGATTTCCACCGCGATCTGTTTTGTATCTATATGTTGAATTTGGGTTGTTGGGCGCGGGAAAGCGCCGGTGTCCCCCTCGCGGGGATTCGTCTTCGGCGATTTTCAGCGCAGGGAAATGCCCATCCCAATCGCCGGGGACCGTGCCGCGTCTCGTGGCCCAATTGTATTGGGCCACGGCGTGAACAGCGGTTGTCTTCGCGTTATGGGTTACGACCAGGAAAGATTCCATGGGAAGGGCGCCGTGCCCTCCAACAGGCCGGTGAGGCCTTTCCGGTGGGATGTCAGAATGAAGAACCGGCCCAACACAACGGTCGGCGCCATCTCAAGCCCGTGAACATGCATGGCCCTGACAATCTTCGACCGTTCTTCGTCCGTCGCGACCGAGGTCCATTGCTCGTTCAATTGCTCGATCTTGTCGTCGGTGTACCAGCCGGCCCACCCCTTGGCGCCGAGCCCCCGCAGAATCGGGCTGATCGCGGGGTTCACGAAGGACGAGCCCAGCCACCAATTATGGAAAATCGACCAGCCGCCCTTGTCCGGCGCTTCGGCCTTGGTGCGGCGCTGCGCCAGCGTGTTCCAGTCCATCTCCTGTAGCTCGACGTTCATGCCGAGTTGCTTCAGGTAGTCGAAGGTCACCTGGCCGAACGGCCCGATCGTCGGGATATCGGCGGGGTTCAGAATGACCACCTTTTCGCCCTTGTATCCGGCCGCGGCCAGCGCTTTTTTCGCGGCCGCGACATCGCCGGTCATGCCGTCGCGGCCGAGTTCCTCGCCGTACGGCGTGCCGCAGGGGAACAGCGCCTTGCAGGCCCGGTAAATCGAGGAATCGTTGCCGGTCACCGCGCTCATGTAATCGTCCTGGTTCATGCCCAGACGCACCGCGCGGCGAATGGCGGCATTATTGAACGGCGGGTGCAGGTGATTGAACCGCATCGTGCCGAAAAAACCCACGGTGTTGAAATTCGTCACCACCAGATCCGGGTTTTTCCGCAGCATCGGCAACAGATCGGGCTGCACCTGCTCCCACCAATCCACTTCGCCCTTGGACAGGGCGGAGGCCGCGGTCGAACTGTCCGGAATGATCTTCCACTCGTAACGCTCGATCTTCGCGTGCTTGCCGCCCGAGGCCCAACTTGGCTGTTCCTGCCGCGGCACGTATTTGTCGAATTTCTGGTAGGCGCCGCTGCTGCCCGCGACGAATTCGTTCTTCAGGAAGCGATATGGGCCCGAGCCGATCATTTCGGTGTTGGGCTTGGTCAGATCGGTGTTCGCCAGCCGTTCCGGCATCACCACCGGCAGCATGCCGTTCGGTTTCGCCAGAGTGTCCAGCAGCAACGGGAACGGCCGTTTCAGTTTGATCTCGATGGTGCGGTCGTCTCGCGCGCCGAATGCCTCGACGACGGCGCCCAGGGCCTGGCCGTAGACGTCGCGGGCGGCCCACCGGCGGAGGCTGGCGGCGGCGTCGCGGGCCAGCACCTTCTCGCCATCGTGGAATGTCAGCCCGTCGCGCAGCCGGATGGACCAGGTGCGCCCGTCCTCGGACACCGAGGCGCTTTCGGCCATCTGCGGGCGCGGGGTCTGGCCCGCGTCGAGCGCGAACAACGTGTCGAACACATAATACCCATGTGTGATCGACACCTGGGTTGTGGTCCAGGACGGATCCAGCACCGACAGATCGGCCGTCGGCACATAGCGCAACAGCTTGTTGTCGCGGTTCGCCGCGATCGCGTGACGCGACGGCAAGACCGCCGCCGCCGCTCCGGCTTTCAAAATATCTCTACGCTTCATACTGCCCGTTCCGATCCGATTGCCGCGTTCCTCCGGCGCCGGTCCAGGCCCTCGTGCCCGTCCGATGCCGGCGGGCCACTCGTTGAACCAACACGCGGGGCTTGTCGAGACAGTTCAGGCGCCGGACACGGCCGTGTATCGCGCGGCAACCCGCGGTCATTGTCCGCGCATCGATCCCGGCGCCAGCCCTTGGCCGGCTACCGGCGCGTCCGACGAACACCACGTTCGCTCGCGAGCCGGGCGCGCCGTCCAGGCCGCCGCGCGACAAACGCGACAAAAAAACACACCCGCGCGACTGTAACGCGACACAAGACCTCTAAACATCGCCTCGCCAGACAACAAATATCCCGCGAAACGCGGGAGAGCCAAGGGGTTACAAATATGTCGACCGCCACGATGAAAGCCGCCATGTCTCTGACTTCGTCCGCCCTGATCGGCCTGGGCGCCACACTGCTTCCCGGTACGGCCGAAGCCCATGTGAAATGGTTCGCCGCTTACGACGTCATGGAAGCGCCACGCGGTATGTCAGACGTTCTGACAGCCGTCTTCGTGGCCCTTGGCCTCGCCACAATGGCGGCTCTTTGGCTGGGCGCGCGGATCGAGGCCTCGAAACTCGGAAAATTCGTCAATTTTGGCATGGACGTCGTTTTCGAAAGCATCCGGAACCGGACAGAAGCGATCGTGCGCGGCGGCACCGCCGTCTTCTTCGTCGCCGTTTTTGTCGCCGGCGGCACGATCCTTACCCCTGAGCTCCGCACCAACAGCGACGCCATCCCCTGGCTTCAGGCCGCCATCGCGCTTGGCATGGTCAGCCGCCCCACGATGGCGCTCTCCGGCCTCGGCATCGTCTTCCTCTTCGGCCTTGGAGTCAGTGAATACGGCCTGTTCCACATGATGGACTATCCCATCTTCCTTGGCGCCGCCGCCTACCTGATCATGACAGGCCTGCGTATCGACAACCTCGCCGGACTGCGCCCGCTCGACATCGCCCGCTGGGGCACGGCCATCACCTTGATGTGGGCCTCGGTCGAGAAATGGGCCTTCCCGGGCTGGAGCGTGCCGGTCCTGAACGCCCATAACTCGATCACCATGGGCCTCGATATCTCCTTCGTCATGGTCGCCGCCGGCATGGTCGAGTTCGGTCTGTCCTTCGCCCTGATCTGGACTAAACTGGTCCGCCGCTCCGCCGGGCTGATCCTGCTGTCGATGTTCCTCGCCGCCGTCGCCGAATTCGGCAAAGTCGACGCCATCGGTCACCTGATGATCCTGGTCTTGCTGCTGGTGACCATCGCCGACGACCGCGACGTGAACCGCAAACTGCCGGTCCTGGCCCCCGCCACCTTTGCCGGCGCCCTGGCGGGAACCATGTGCTTCTAATACTCGGCGCACGCGGCGATGTGCGGAATGGCCGGCGCGTAACCCTTCCTCCCACCCCCAACTCCCGCTCCATCCCCTCGGGATGGGGCGGATTTTTTTTGCCGGGACGCCGGGGTTGACCGGACACCGACGCCTCGCGAAGCTTTCCGCGAAAGCGGGGAGGCGGCCATGAGCGCGGCGGACGACAGACGGGAAAAAATCAAACAAGCCTTCGTCGAGGCCCGCGGTTACTGGAGCCGCGGCTGGGACCCGCTGCTGGATATCGCCCCGGATTATTTCGAGGCCTACGCGAAATTCTCGTCCGTCCCGTGGCGCACGGATATTCTTTCGCCAAAGGTGAAGGAACTTCTCTACATCGCCATCGATTCTTCCATGACTCATATGTACGAGCCCGGCCTGCGCGTGCATATCCGCAACGCACTGCGGTACGGCGCGACCCGCGACGAAATCATGGAAGTTTACCAGCTCACCTCGTCGCTCGGCGTGCACGCGATGACCATGGGCGTGCCGGCGCTGCTGGACAGCATGAAAGCCGCCGGCCTCGACGCCGATGTCGCGAAGCGGCCTTTGACGCCGCGCCAACAGGAACTGAAGGCCGCCTTCATCGCCAGTCGCGGCTATTGGTCGGAATTATGGGACGGCGTGCTGGCGCTCTCGCCCGATTTCTTCGAGGCCTATTCAGAGTTCTCCTCGGTGCCGTGGAAGACCGGGACGCTTGACCCGAAAGTCAGGGAATTCGTTTACATCGCGATCGACGCCTCGGGCACTCACCTTTACGAACCCGGCACGCGAATCCATATGGAAAACGCTCTTCGCCTCGGCGCCACGCCGGAGGAAATCATGGAGGTCCTGTCTCTGGTCAGCGTGCTCGGCGTGCACACGATTTCCATGGGCCTGCCGATCCTGCTGGACGAGTTGAAGAAAGTGGGCACGCGGGGGGGCTGAAGCCTCCCCCGCGGCACTGCTTTTCACACCAGCCGCACGCGCGTCCCGCACAGCATCAGCGCGCCGTTCGCCTCTTCCACGTCCTTGTTCCGCGCCGCCTGATACGCCCGCTGATGGCGCGGGATTTTCACGTCGATCCCACCAAGACCCTCGCCGCGCCCATCGGTGGCGAGAATGAAACGGAGCGATCCACGATCCAGGTCGATCGTCGCGACACCGTTCGCATCCCGCACCGGACGGCGCAAAACCGCCGACCAGCGCGCGGCCAAACGCGCGGGATCGTCCGATTGCAACTCCGCCGCGACGATCGTGTCGGTCGCGTCCCCGCCCGGATCGCCTTTCCAGCGCGGCCCCGCCGGATGATACGGCCCCTCCCATGCGCCGCCATGGGAATGGTTGATTTCCAGCAACGCGCCGCCGGTATCCCGCGGGTGCAATTGTAAGCCGCGATATTCGCCGGGATAATCCAGATCGGCCGCGATTCGCACGCCGGCGGACGGCAAATGCGTCAGCCACGAGTCGATCTCGTCGCTGTCGAGGATGACCATGTAACCGCCTTCTCCGGCCCGCCGCTCCAGGTACCGTCCGGCGGCGGTTTTCTCTTGTGTTGGCGCCACGATTTCCAAAAATGTGTTGCCGAAAGGCATCAACGCGTTCACGAGCCCGTATTTTTCCACATTGGGATCGACGTAGGTCACCATCGTTCCGAGTACGGTGCAAATGGTGGAAACCGAGGGCTCCAGATGGGGGGCGACCAGGCAGATCTGGCGCAGGCGTAGCGACATGGGTGTTTCCTCTCCCGTTCCATCCTGACAGACTGCGCGAAACGGAGGAAAACGCCAATGTCCATGCCCCCCATCCCCTTGAATATGCCCATCCCCTTGAATATGCGGGGACGCCGCGTCCTTGTGACCGGCGCCGCCAGCGGAATTGGCAAGGCCACCAGCCGTGCTTTGGCCCAGCTTGGCGCCGAGTTGGTTCTGACCGACCGCGCGCCTCTCGACGACGCGGTCGAGGAGATCCGCGCGCTGGGCGCCACCTGCGCCGCGGCGACTGGCGATCTGACGGACGACGCCTTCCGCGACTCGTTGTTCTCCGGCGCGCCGCTGCAGGCGATGGCGCATTGCGCGGGGATTCTGGCGGGCCGCGACTGGCGCAACGACAAGGACTGGAAAGAACGTTTTCATCGGGTCATGGACGTCAATGTCCGGGTGCCGCTGGAAATCGCGATGCGCGCCATCGATCACATGGCCGCGAACGGTGGCGGGTATATCGTGTTGGTCGGTTCGGTCGCGGGCAAGACCGGTGGCACGTCGTTGAACACGCCGCCGGATTATTCCGCCTCCAAGGGCGCGGTTCACGCGATCGTGAAATGGACGTCGCGTCACGCGGTAACCCAGGGGGTGATGGTGAACGCGGTGGCGCCGGGGCCGGTGGAAACGCCGATGACGCGGGGCAACAACACAGGCCCCACATTGCCGTTGCGCCGCATCGGCCGGCCGGAGGAACTCGCCTGGCCGATCGCGTTTCTGTGCAGTCCCGCCGCGAGTTATATGTCCGGGGCGATTCTGGATGTGAACGGCGGCGCCTTCGTTGGCTGACGCCGTGCCGTGGCCGGCCAAGGACTGTCACCGGTCCTTGGCTGTCACGCCCAGGGGCGCGGATGCGGGTGGGAGTGGGATCGTGGGGCGGTCAGGCGTCTTCCAGTCCGTTCGTTTCGACCTGAGTAGACAATTTCGTCAATATCCGATTCAACGCCGTCAGATCGGCGCGGCTCAGGCTGCCAAAAATCTTGGTTTCCAGTCTTGTGGCCAGTGGCACCATACCCTCGAACGCCGCGGTGCCTTTGCGGGTCAGGCGCAACAACCGGCCGCGGCCATCGCGCGGGTCCTGATTTTGCCGCAGCATGCCTTTGGCGACGAGGCTTTGCGCCGCCCGGCTGACTTTTACTTTGTCCATCGCGGTTTGCCGCCCGACGGAGGTGGGGGACATCGTGCCGTGTACGGCGATCGTCGCCAAAACCCGCCACTCCGGTATGGTCAATTGAAATTGGCGGTCGTAATTCCCGGCGAACACGTTCGAGATACAATCCGTTACAACCGCGAGTTTGTACGGCAGGAACGTGTCGAGCCGGAACTCCGCGCCGCTGTCATTTCGATCGTTTGTTGGCATGAAGTTCCCTTTCCCGGTTCCGCGGCCGGTATAGTGTCGTCCTTTCGGAAATCAAGAGGTATCTTGGCGCCTGGCGAGGTGCCGGCGGCCGGAAGATTTGCTTGAATCTCGCATGAACAACCGCATCGATGGCGCGTTACGCGCGGACCGGAACACGTCGGGAAAGGCGGCTTTTGGATAACGCGGGAACATCTTTCGGGGCACCATGGTGAAAGCCGGCTGGAACTTCGTGGCGGGATTCGATGCGTTCCACGACCGAATTGGAAGATTTTCGAGGGGTGTCGAGGCGATTTCGGCGAATGCTGAAACAGACTCGGGTGCGAAAATAAATCGTCGATATTCCGCCATGGGCGCCTCATACCGTCTCCCCGGACGCGCAAATGGAGAATGTTCTTTTTGTTTCGGCGCGAACAACGGATCGGCGGGGCGAAGCCGGGACGGCGCGCCGGCCAGACTCCCGGCCCGTCGCCACTTAAAGGCATGACCGCGGTCGCGTTCCAAACCCGCCAGGTTTTACGGCCAACCCCGCGCGCGCTAAGCATTGGGGAACACCATGCGGACCACGCGTTCGCCTGGGCTTAAGGTCAGGACAAACATTTCAAGGGAGGACGCCCATGATCGACGAAACCCACGACCCCGCGCGCGCCAGTTGGGTGGCCTCCGCCAACGGCCACGCGTTGTTTCCCATCCAGAACCTTCCCCTTGGCGTGTTCAGCCCGCCAGGCGGCGGCGCGCGCGGCGGAATCGCGATAGGCGAGAAAATTTTCGACATTTCCGCCGCGCTGGAAGCGGGTTTGTTCTCCGGTGCCGCGCGCGAGGCCGCCGAAGCCGCGAGCGGCCGCACCCTGAACCCGCTGCTGGAAGCCGGGCCCGCCGCGCGCCAGGCCCTGCGCCGGCGCGTGAGCGATCTGCTGGACGCCAAAGGCGCGGATGCGGGAAAAGCGAAGGACCTGGCGAATCGCCTGCTGCACGACGCGGCTTCGTGCCAGCTCCATTTGCCCGCCCGCGTCGGCGACTTCACCGACTTCTTCGCCGGCATCCACCACGCCCACACCGCCGGCACGATCAGCCGTCCCGAAAACCCGCTGATGCCAAACTATAAATATGTGCCGGTCGCCTATCACAGCCGAGCTTCCTCCGTCGCCGTGTCGGGCGGCACCGTCCGCCGTCCCAACGGCCAACGCAAACCGCCGCAACAAGCCGCGCCGGACTTCGGCCCCTGCCGCAACCTCGACTACGAACTCGAACTCGGTGTCTGGGTCGGAACCGGCAACGACCTTGGCAGCCCCATCCCGATCGCCGAGGCCGGCCGTCACGTCGCCGGATTCTGCCTGCTGAACGACTGGTCCGCGCGCGATATCCAAAGCTGGGAATCCCAGCCGCTCGGCCCGTTCCTGGCCAAAAGCCTGTCCACCTTCGTTTCGCCCTGGATCGTCACGGCCGAAGCCCTGGCGCCCTTCCGCATGGCGCAACCATCCCGTCCCGAGGGCGATCCCGCGCCGCTGCCGCACCTGAACGACGCCGCCGATCAGGCCAACGGCTGCTATGACATCGACTTCCAGGTGCTGATCTCGACCCCGAAACTCCGCGCCGCCGGCGCCGAACCGCATCTCCTGTCGCGGTCCAACGCCAGCATGCTCTATTGGACCGTGGCGCAAATGGTCGCGCACCACACCTCCAACGGCTGCAACCTCCAGCCTGGCGACCTGTTCGGCTCTGGCACCGTCTCCGGTCTTGGCACCGGCGCGGCCGGCTGCCTGTTGGAAATGACCCGCGGCGGCAGCAATCCCGTCACCCTCCACAACGGCGAAACCCGCACCTACCTCCAGGACGGCGACGAAATCATCTTCCACGGCATCGCCAGCAGCCCCGGCCACGTGCCCATCGGCTTCGGCGAATGCCGGGGCACCGTGACGGAGGCGTTGCCGCTGGGGTGAGAGGTCTCGACTTGTGGAGACACCGGGGCTTTGCCCCAGACCCCACGAGGGCTTCGCCCTTCGAACCCACCAAGGGCTCGCCCTTGGAAACCCGGGGTTTGGGCCGGTTGTTGAGGGAGGGCCTTTCACGGATGTCGATACTGCCTCGCATGGCCCTCCCTCAACAACCGGCCAAAATCGATCGCGGTCCAGGGGACGTTCCCCTGGTGGGGTTCGAAGGGGCAAAGCCCCTCGCGGGGCACGGGGCAGCGCCCCGCCGTCCCGCGAACCGCGGCCTCTCCCCCCCGGTGACACCGCCACCCGTTCCCGTGCATCATCGTCGCGGCGATGCGGGAGGCCGGGGATGATCGATCTGGTGGTGCGGAATGCGCGGCTGGCCCATGCTCCGGAGGCACCGCCGGTCGATATCGGGGTGTCTGGCGGGCGGATCGTCGCGATCGAACCCGGATTGCGGGCGGAGGCGCCGTCATACGACGCGGAAGGACGCCTGGCCTGCGCGGGGTATGTCGAATCGCATATTCATCTGGAAAAATCCCGCATTGTCGATCGTTGCGCCCCCGAGACCGGCCGGTTGCCGATGGCGATGGAGCGCGTTTCCGCGGACAAACACACCTTCACCGTCGAGGACGCCTATCGTCGCGCCGCCGAAACGCTGGAATCCTGCATCAAATTCGGCGCCACCCGCATGCGGCCACACGTCGAACTCGATGGCGGCGTCGATCTCCGCACCTTCGAAGCGGTGACCGCCTTAAAACGCGACTACGCCTGGGCGATCGACCTCGAAATCTGCGTCTTTCCGCAAGAAGGCCTGACCAATAACCCGCGCGCCGACGAACTTCTGGTCGAGGCCCTGAAACGCGGCGCGCGCGTCATCGGCGCGGCCCCGAATTTCGATCCCGATCCCTCGGGCCAGGTACGGCGGGTGTTCGACCTCGCACGCGAATACGACGTCGCCATCGACATGCATCTCGATTCAGGCAACTCGCCGGAACACCTCGATATCCTCCTGGTCTGCGAACTGACCGAACAATACGGACTCGCCGGCCGCGTCGCGATCGGACATGGCTGCAAATATTCGACGATGAAAACGGACGCGTTTCAGACGCTGGCGAAGCGCATCGCCGACGCGGGAGTCGCCGTGACCTCGCTGCCCGCGACCGATCTGTTCATGCAAGGACGCGACCAGACCGACAACGTCCGGCGCGGCGTGGTCGATGTCAACGCACTGGTTTTGCACGGAGTCAATTGCGCCCTCTCCACCAACAACATCTTGAACCCCTTCACCCCGCTGGGGGACGGCTCCCTGATCCGAATGGCCAACCTCCAGGCCAATGTCTGCCAAATCGGCCACCCCGCCCGCCTGCGCGATTGCTTCGACATGTGCACGACACGGCCGGCACGCCTGATGAATCTTGGGGATTACGGCATCGTGGTGGGCAACCCCGCCGACATCGCCATCATCGACGCCTTGACCCCGGAACAGGCGGTGGCGGAGAACGCCAACCCGCTGGTTGTCTTCAAACGCGGCATCCGCACCGTGACAAGACCGCGGGCCGAAATGCATAAACCCTGAACCAGATCGAAGGAAACGAACATGAAAATCTCCGGCTTCCAGGCCCTGACCCTCGCCATCCCCGAGGACGACCCCCTCGCCAACATGCCCGAGGAAGAAGGCCGCAAACGCCCCGTCGTCGCGCTGCGTCTGCGCACGGATTCCGGCATCGAAGGCATCGGTATCACTTTTTACGGCGGCAAAATGACCGGCAGTCTGCGCGCCGCCGTCGACGAACTGTCCGAACTGATCGTCGGCATGGACCCGCTGCGCACGGAGGCGATCGCGGCCAAACTCCGTGCCGGCACCGGCGATTCCTGCGGACCCGGCGGTATTTTCACCCTGGCGCAATCGGCGATCGACATCGCGCTCTGGGACATCAAGGGCAAGGCCCTCGATCAACCCCTGTGGAAATTGTTGGGCGGCCACCGCGATAAAGTTCCGACTTATGCGTCGGGCTCGCTCCGCCGCGGCCTGACCGACAACCAGGCGCAGCGCGCCGCGCGGATCCTGGTGCAAAAGGGTTTCCGCGAAATGAAAACCCAGATGGCGCTGCCCGGAAATCCAACCCCCGCCGACGAAATCCGCCGCGTTCGCGTGGTGCGCGAGGCGATCGGTCCGGACATCAAACTGATGTGCGACATCAACCAGCGCTGGCGGCCCGAGCAGGCGATCGATATTGGCTCACGTGTCGAGGACGTCGGCCTGTTCTGGCTTGAAGATGTCACGGCCGCCGACGATTATCAGGGGCTGGCGCGTGTGACGGCGGCGCTGAAAACCCCGATCGCCGGCGGCGAGTATTTGTATGGTATCGCGCCCTTCGCGCAGATGATCCGGCATCACTCGGTCGATATTCCCATGATCGACATTTGCCGCGCGGGCGGCGTCACGCCCTGGATGAAGATCGCGGGTATGGCGGAGGCGTTTAACCTTCCGGTCGTCAGCCACGTGATGCCGGAAATTCTGTGCCATCTGATCGCCGCTTGTCCGAACGGGCTGACGGTCGAATACATGCCGTGGATGCTGGCGTTGTACGAGGAAACGCCCGCCATCGAGGACGGTATGTTGGTGCTGCCGACAGGCCCAGGGCTGGGATTGAAATTCGATGAGAAGGCGATCGCGGCGTTTACCGTGGGGTAATGCCGGGGGCGGTTTTTGATCGAAACGGGAGAAAATCTCGCGATCCAAACGGATCGCGGATTTTCCGCCGGTATGAAGCGCGGGACGAGGCCGGTGGAACGGGTTCGCCGCGCGCTTTACCCCCTGTGCCCGGTCGCGAAGCTCGCCCGCGCGATGCGGGTGGTTTCCGTCAGCATGGCGCCCATGCTGTCCGACGCGGCCCGCGCGCCCGCCACGTCGCCCGCGCGGGCGGCGGTTTCGGCCTGGGAGGCCCGATCCGCGAGCATCCGCGCGCCCACCATCCGCGCCGCGCCCTTCAGCCGGTGCGCCGCTTCCGCCTGGGCTTCCGCGGTGGCCGCCGCGCGCAGGGACGCGAGATCGGAGGTGGCCGCGTCGACGAAAGTTTCGAACAGCCGCGACAGCCGGGCCGGGTCGGAGCCGAACAGGCCTCGCAGAGTCTCCGGATCGAACGACGCGCCCGCCGGTGCCGTCTGACCGTCCTCCGGCCCGTTCAGACCGGGCACGAACCGGCTCAGCGCGCGGGACAGCGCGTCGAGCGAGATCGGTTTTGCCACGAACCCGTCCATCCCGGCGGCGAAGCAGCGCTCGTCCTCGCCTTTCAGGGCATTGGCGGTGACCGCGATCAGCCCGCCGCGTTTCAGTCCGGCCGCCGCTTCTTCCCGCCGGATCGCGCGCGCCACATCGAACCCGTCCAGTCTGGGCATGTGGATATCCAGCAGCACCACGCCGTGGCGATGCACGCGCCACATGTCGAGCGCCTCCTGCCCATCCGATGCGAGGTCGGCGTCCAGACCCAGAAGGTTGAGTTGTTGCAGGATGACCTCGCGATTCACCGGATGATCGTCCGCGACCAACAGGCGGGGACGGTCGATGTCGGCGGCGATCCGTCCCTGCGGGACCGCCACGAACTCTGTCTCCGGCGCGGCGGCGAGGCCGAATTTCAGGTGCACCACGAAGCGGCTGCCGCGTCCGGGCGTGCTGTCCGAGGTCACCGAGCCACCCATGAGTTCGGCCAGGCGGCGAACGATCGACAGGCCGAGGCCGGTGCCGCCGAAGCGCCTTGTGGTCGAGGTATCGGCCTGGGAGAAGGGCACGAACAGCCGGGACTGTTGTTCCGCGTCCATGCCGATGCCGCTGTCTTCCACGGTCAACACGACATCGGCCGCGCCATGGGCCACCGATCCGCTCGCGCTGATCCGGACGAAGCCGCGTTCGGTGAATTTCAGCGCGTTGCCGACCAGGTTGAACAGAATTTGCCGGACCCGCGTGGGATCGCCATCGACCCAGTCGGGACCGGGTCCGGGGGGATCGGCGAACAGCGCGAGGCCTTTTTGGCGGGCCTGCGGGGTGAAGGTATCCACCGCGCCGGCGATCAATCCATGTAGGCTGAAAGGTAAGTTTTCCAATTCCATGCGCCCCGCGTCGATCTTCGAAAAATCCAGAATGTCGTCGATAATGCGTAACAAGGATTGCGCGCTGTCGCGCATGATGGAGACATGGCGCAACTGATCGCCCGCGAGATCGGTGCGTTCCAGCACTTCCATCATGCCAAGGACGCCGTTCATCGGCGTGCGGATCTCGTGGCTCATGGCGGCGAGGAAGGTCGATTTCGACGCGTTCGCCGCCTCGGCCTCGGCCCGCGCCGCTTCCGCCGCGTCGCGTTCCCGCGCGATGTGTTCTTCCTGCCGTTTCAGCGCGGTGATGTCGCGATGGATCGCGAGAAGCCGGCCGGCGGGCAGCGGAATCCAATGGACATCGACCCAGCGTCCCGCGGCGGTCTGGCGTACCCATTGGAAACGCCGGCGGGACCGGAACAGGTCCAGATTGGCCTCGACATCCGCCTCCAGGCTGCCGGTTTCGGGTTCGATCTGCCCGGCCTCGATCTGCCAGCGCACGACGTCGCGGATTGTCCTCCAGGTATTGAAATCGCCCGCCAGGACGCCGTTTACCGCCATGAACGAGGGGTTGGCGAACAGGATGTTGCCGGGCTCGTCGAACAGCATCACGCTGTCGATCATGCCGTCCAGGACGTTGCGCAGTTGCTCGTGCGCGTGTTCCGCCGCTTCCCGGGCCTGGCTGACCTCGATTTCGCGTTCGCGCAGTTCGGTGACGTCGCGGAAAATGCCCAGCGTGCCGCCGTCGGCCAGGCGGTGGAAGGCGCCTTCGGACCAGCGGCCGTCGAGCGATTGGCGCAGTTTCGGCGTCCCATCGGCGCGCCGGAACCGTTCCAGCGCCGCTTCGCGAAAGGTTTCGTCGATGGAGCCGCGTTCGCGCAGCGCGTCCATCATCGCCGGGAAGGTTTTCAGGCGTTCGATGCGCTCGGGGGTCGATTCCTGGACGCGGTAGAAGGATTTGTTCGCGTAGACGCAGGCGCCCGCCGGATCGTACAGCATCACGCCGTCGGTCATGTTGTCGAGCACGGTGCCCATCAGCGTGCGGGCTTTGAGGACTTCTTCTTCCCGTTCCTTCAGCGCGGTGATGTCGCGGTGGATGGCCAGCATGCGCCCGCTGGGCAAGGGTAGCCAGTGGACATCCACCCAGCGTCCGTCTTTGGCGGGCCGGATATATTGTCTGGGCTGGCGCTCGCGGAACGGCCGCATGACGGCTTCGACGCTGGCTTCCAGCGTTTCGGCGGGCCAGGGGACCTCGGCGTTCTCCAACTGCCAGCGAATGCCGGTTTCCAGATCGTGAAACCGCGCGAAGATATCTTCCGGCACGCGGTTGACGACGCGGAAGGGGCCGTTGGCGAACAGGACCTCGCCGTTTTCGCCATACAGCGACACGCCGTCGAGCATGCCTTCCAGCACCTCCCGCATCAGGCCGCGGGCGCGTTCGGTTTCCTCGTTCGCCTAGCGCAATTCCAGTTCGCGCTCTCGCAATTCGGTGACATCGCGGAAGATGCCGAGCGTGCCGCCATCGGCGAGGCGATGGAACGAGCCCTCCGACCAGCGGCCGGAGATGGTGCGCAGCAGTTTTGGCGACCCGTCGGCGTCGGCGAAGCGCTGGAGCGCGGCGGCGTGGAATTCCTCGTCGATCGAGCCGCGTTCCAGCAGACCGTCGGCCATGGCGCGGAAGGTTTTCAGCGCCGCGAACCGTTCGGGGGTCCAGTCCTGGACGCGGTAAAAGGATTGATTGGTGTAGGCGAGGGTTCCGTCCCGGCTGTACAACGTGACGCCGTCGGTCATGTTGTCGAGCACCATGCCCATCAACCGGCGGGCTTCCAACACCTCCTGCTCCTGGGTTTTCAGCGCCGTGATATCGCGGTGGATCGTCAACATCCGCCCGCCCGGCAACGGCAGCCAATGAACGTCGATCCAGGTCCCGTCGCTGGCCTGGCGGACAAGCTGGCGCCGCTGGCGCGCGCGGAAGGCGGCGAGGCTCGCGCGCACGCTGTCCTCGGGGTCGGGCAGCATCCCGGTCACTTCGCCCGTGGCGAGCTGCCAGCGGATCCGGTCCTCCAGGGTCTTGTGCGTCGCGAACACGTCGTCGGGCATGCGGTTCAAAAGCTGGAACGGGCGGTTGGCGAACAGCACCTCGCCATCCGGGCCATACAGCGAGACACCGTCCAGCATCCCGTCGAGCACGTCGCGCATCAGGCCATAGGCATGCTCGGTCGCGGCATGGGCGTCGCGGAGCGCGGCTTCCTGCTGCCGCAACTCGGTGATGTCGCGATGGACGACCAGCCGGCGTCCGCCCGGTAGCGGGATCCAGCGCACCGCGAGGTTCCGGCCGTAGCGGGAGATTTCCCGCTCGGTCGCGCCGCTGGCGTGGAAGATGTCCATGCGGCGGTCGAGATCGGCCTCGATCTCCGCCGGCGGCATGGCGTTCTCGGCGTTGACCAACTGCCAGCGCATCGCGTCGCGCATGGTCAGGATTTCGCGGAAATCGGTCTCCGGCGGGAAATTCAGCGCCCGGCTGGCCGCGTTCATATGGACCAGTTCGCCATCCGCGCCCGCCAGCGCCACCCCGTCCGGCAGGTTGTCGAGGATCGTGTTCAGCCGCTCGCCTTCCAGTTGCAACGCGGCATGGGCGTCTTTCAGCGCCATTTCCCGGCGCATGGCCTCGGTCACATCGGTGTGGGCCAGTAACCATTTCCCATCCGGCAACGCTTTCCAGTCGGCGCGCAGCCAGCGCCCGTCGTTGCGTTGGGCGACCTGCGAGGTCATTTCGCCGTTCATCAGCAGGCGGGCGCGGGCCTCGATGTCTTCCTCGATCGTCGCGTGCTCGCGCGGCATTTGGCCGTTTTCCAGCAGCCAGCGCATCGCGTCCCGCAGGTCGCGGAACCCCGCCGAAACCTCGCGCGGCACGCCGGTGACGCCGGGATTGTTGGCGTTGATGAGAAGGATGTTCAGGTTGGAGTCGCAAACGGCGATACCGACATCGATGTTGTCGACGATCGCCTGCAGGTAGGCGCGTTCTCGCGCCAGGGCCTGGTAGCTCGCCTCCTGTTCCTCGCGCAGACGCGCGTTTTCGGCGGCCAGCGCGGCCTGTTTTTCCAGCGTGTCGCGGAGCGCGAGTTCCTGTTCCTTAAACGCGGTGACGTCGCGAATGATGACCAGCATGTGCCCGTCGGTCATCGGCCGGAAATTATATTCGGCCCAGATGCCGTTGGGCATGGGCGCGGTGAAGGTCAGATTGCCCGCCGCCAGGATCGCGCCCCGGCGCTGGGCGACGAACTCCTCTTCCGTCTGTTCGAACCCGTAATCGCCGCGCCGGTACATGTGGCGCAGGACGTCCTGGTGCGAACGTCCGGGCACCACCAGTTCCGGCGGCACGGCGAGCAGCCGGCCCGAGCGGTCCGAGTTCTGTAGGATCGTGCCCTCTGGATCCATGATCACGATGGAGTCAGTGACATGCTCCAGCATGTGCAGCATGCGCGACCGCTCTTCGCGCAGCGTGTCGCGGTCGCGGTCGCGCTCCGTCACGTCGCGCCACAAGGCGAGCCTGCCGTCGCGGGCGAGCCCCCGCACGGTGAGTTCGAGATGGCGGCCCGAGGCGCCAATCCAGGTGACAACGCCTCCCCCGAGGGCGGCGAAGAGAGCCAGAGTCGGCGCGATGTCGTTCAGCAACCCCCCTTGCCGCGCCGCGTCCAGGAACCCGCGCAGGTCCGTTCCAGGCCGGGTCGCGTCGGCGGGCAGGCCGAGCATGGAGGTCAACGGCGCGTTCGCCATCCGCAGCGCGCCGCCGGCGTCGAACACCCCGACCCCGGCTGTCAGTTCCGACAGCAGGACATCCATCAAGGAGTCGGCTTCGTCCGGATCGAGACGCTGTGCGAGATGGGTCATCGCGTATTCTGGGCGTCCGATTGTCGCGTCTGTATGGCGTATTGGGCGGAGATTTGTCGCGTCTGTCGCGCGGGGCTCCTGGTTCGCGCCGCGTCGCTTCGCGTGGGACGGTTGCGCGCGTGCCTTTCCCATTGGGCGCCCCCCCCATTGGGCGCCCCCCCCCATTGGGCGCCCCCCCCATTGGGCGCCCCCCCATTGGGCGCCCCCCCATTGGGCACCCCATTGGCGAACCGGCCGGTACGGTGCGATAATCGGCACCGATGCGCGCGCTTTATCATCTTCCTCTGTCGCCCCACGCCCGCAAGGTGCGACTCGTGCTGGCCGAAAAGCGGTTGCCGGTCGAATTGATCGTCGAGAAACCGTGGGAGCGGCGCGAGGAATATCTCGAACTCAACCCCGCCGGCACGGTGCCGACGCTGGTCGAGGACAATGGCACCGTGATCCCGGATTCGGCCGTCATCTGCGAATACCTCGACGAAGCCTATCCCGACCTGCCGATCCTTGGCGACACGATCGCGGAACGAGTGGAAGTCCGGCGTCTCGCCGCCTGGTTCGATGGAAAATTCGCGGCGGAAGTGACCCAAAATCTGTTGGGCGAGAAATACATGCGCCAACAGGCGCGGCGGGGAAACGCCGAGCCCTCGGCGATCCGCGCCGGTTACATGGCGTTGCGGTATCATTTGGAATATCTGGGCTGGCTCGCCGAAAATCGCGAATGGCTGGCGGGGCCGAACCTGTCGCTGGCGGATTTCGCGGCGGCGGCGCATTTGTCGTCGCTGGATTACATCGGCGATGTCGACTGGCGATTGTCGCGCCCGGCGAAGGACTGGTACGCGCGGATCAAATGCCGTCCCGGCTTCCGGACACTGCTCGCGGACCGGGTGCCGGGCCTGACGCCGCCGGCGCACTATGTCGATCTCGATTTCTGACCCTTTCGAACAGGAGAGAACACCATGGCCGTGACCGCTCAACCGGTTCCGATCCTGAAAGACAACTATGCCTGGCTGTTGAAGGACACCGAAACCGGGGCGACGGCGATCGTCGATCCGGCGGAGGGCGCGCCGATCGTCGCCGCGCTGGAAGCAGCGGGCGGGCGGCTGGACCTGATCCTTCTCACCCATCACCACGGCGATCACATCGCGGACACCGATGTCGTGCGGGCACGGTTTCCAGGCTGCAAGGTCGTCGGCGCGGCGGCGGACGCGCACCGTCTGCCGAAGCTGGACCAGGCCGTCAAAGAGGGCGACACCGTGACCCTGGGCAGCGCCACGGGGCGCGTCATCGACACCCCCGGCCACACTCGCGGCCAGATCAATTTCTTCTTCCCGGGCGGCCCGATCCTCCTGTCCGGAGACACCTTGTTCTCCCTGGGTTGCGGCCGGCTGATCGAAGGCAACGCGGAAGAAATGTTCGGCAGCCTGAGCAAACTCGCGGCGCTGCCCGATGATACGCTGGTCTGCTGCGGCCACGAATACACCGAAAGCAACGCGAAATTCGCGCTGAGCGTCGATCCCGGGAACGCCGCGCTTCAGGCCCGCGCGAAAGAGGTCACGGCCCTGCGCGCCGCCGGAAAATCGACCATCCCGTCGCGGATGGGCGAGGAAAAACGCGCCAATCCGTTTCTGCTGGCCAAGGACGTGGCGGCGCTGGCGGATGTCCGTGGCAAAAAGGACAGGTTCTGAACGGGAGCGGTGGCGATGAAACTCTATTACTCGGCGACAAGCCCATATGTGCGAAAAGTCATGGCCTGCGCGATCGCGCGCGGGCTGGAGGGGCGGATTTCGTTGCATAACTCCAACCCGCATGCCTCGCCCGCGGATTTGCTGGCGGACAATCCGACGTCGAAAGTGCCCTGTCTGGTCGCGGACGATGGGATTTCGTTGTACGACAGTCCGGTGATCTGCGAGTTTCTGGACAGTCTTGGCGATGCGCCGCCGCTGTTTCCGGCGGCGGGCGCGGCGCGGTGGCGGGCGTTGAAGTTCCAGGCGATGGGGGATGGGATTCTGGATGCGGCGGTGCCGTGCCGGGGGGAACTCGGGCGGCCGAAGGAGGACGCGCGGGACGCGGCCATTCTTCGGTACAAGGCGGCGATGAGCCGGACGGTGGACGCGCTGGAGGCGGATGTGCCGCACCGGCACGTGGATATCGGGTCGATCGCGGTGGCCTGCGCGCTGGGATATCTGGATTTTCGTTACGGCGCGGACAGGTGGCGGGACGGGCATCCGAAGTTGTCCGCGTGGTACGAGGCGTTTTTGCAAAATCCCTGCATTTCCAGAACCGTGCCGAAAGACTGAAATTTCTCCCCTCCTGGGCTTTTGAGATAAAGGCCAGGAGCTGAGAGGCTGGCGGCGCATGAGCCGGGTTGTCGGCTTGACAACCCGGCCCGCCGCACGGACCGTCCCGCGATACCCGCAAACGATGGGAGGGACCGAAACATGACGATACGGCTGTTCGATGCCGGCGGCGCCGAGGCTTTTCGCGCGCGCCTGAACGAAGACGCGGAATTCCGGCTGAAAGCCCGCGATATGGCATTGTCTTTGGCGATCGACACGGGCGCCGGGTCTCGCCTTCTGAGCATTCGGGACGGTGTGCTTCGTTCGGTCCATGGGTTCGTGCCGTTGACGGAGCCGGTGGATATTGTTCTGAAGGGATCGGAAGATTTTTGGGCAAAGCTGTTGTCGCCGGTGCCGCCGCCCAGATTTCAGAACCTGTATGCCGGGGTGCGCGCGGGAACCTGCGAGGCGATCGGCAATGGCGAGCTTTATGCCGCCTATTTCCCCGCGTTGACGCGTTTGATCGACGTGTTGCGCGAGATCGAAAACAGCCAGGCGTCACGCTGAGAACAGGGAGGCCGCGATCATGGCCAAATTCGAATCGACCACGGGCCGTTACGTTTATCTCGACGTGCAAGGCGTCGAATATCGTGTGTATTTCGAGGAAGCCGGGCAGGGTATTCCGCTGGTTTGTCAGCACACCGCCGGTTCCGACGGGAAGCAGTGGCGGCAATTTCTGAACGATCCCGATATTACCGGAAAATTCCGGGTGATCGCGGCGGATTTGCCGTATCATGGGAAATCCTTGCCGCCGGAATCTCTGGACTGGTGGGCGCGGGAATACCGGCTGACGAAATCGTTTTTCATCGACTTCCATCTGGCGCTGAAACGGGCGCTGGAGCTGGAAAATCCCGTGTTCATCGGCAGTTCCATGGGCGGGCATTTGGCGCCCGATCTGGCGTTGGCTCATCCGGACGAATATCGGGCGGTGATCGGGCTTGAGGCGGGGTTGCGTACCGGCATTGGCACCGAGGAAGAAATTCGCGCGGCATGGCGGTATTTCCGGCATCCGCGGGTGAACGGGGCGGAGCGCGCGGCGGCCGCGATGTATTGCATCAATGGGCCATTAAGTCCGGAAAAGTATAAACACGAGGTCGCATGGGCTTATAGCCAGGGCGCGCCGGGCGTGTTCGCGGGCGATCTGAATTATTACAATATCGAACACGATCTGCGGGAGACGGCGCATCTGATCGATACCTCGCGCTGTCCGGTTTATATTCTGAACGGGGAATACGACCCGGGCACGGGGTTCAAGGAAGGGGAGGAGCTTGTGGCGCGCATCAAGGGCGCGAAGTTTATTCCGATGCCAGGTCTGGGGCATTTCCCGATGACCGAGGATTTTCAAAGCATGAAGCCCTTCATCATGCCCGTGTTGAACGAAATCGCGGCCCGCTGAGGCGGGGAAACAGGAGATCGACATGTCGCAAGCCATTTATACACGGCCCACGAAGTCCGCCGCCCCCGCGGTGCCGCCGTTGTTGCAGCCGCAACCTCAGATCGCGCCGGTGGTGCCGCCGGCGCATGTGGTGAATTTGATGACGCGAGAGGGCTCGGCCGCGTTTGGGGCGCGGTGGCGGGGGAAGGAGGCGAAGCTGGTCGAATGTCCGTCTTTGTCGGATTCCATGGCGGAGTTTCCGTCGACGTACGATGTCGAACCGCATGCTGAACTGGTGGGTTTCGACGATTCCGCGTGGAAGGAGATCGCGGCGGACGATCTCGGCGCCCGGCGCGGCGGCGGGATGGTGTCGTTTTACTGGTATCGGGCGACGCTGACGATTCCGGCGGATGTGGGCGGGTTCGCGACGGCGGGGACGAAGGCGGTGTTCACGGTGAATGTCGACGATTACGCCGAGGTCTGGGTGAACGGCGTGCTGCCTCGCGCGGCGGGGAGGCCGAGCCCGGCGGCGATCCAGGGGTTCAACATGCCGAACCGGCTGGTGCTGGGGGAGCCGGTGGTGCAACCGGGGGATCGGTTCGAAATCGCGGTGTTCGCGATCAATGGCCCGATCTCCGCCGCGCCGGCGAATTTTCTTTGGTTCCGGGAGGCGAAGGTCGAGTTTTATAAGTGAGCGGCGGGGCGTGGGAAATGGTTTCCCACGCCTCCTCGGTCCGTGGTAAAAGCGGGCATGAGCGCGGCCTTGCAACCCCCAATGAGCCTGGACGCTTTCCTGGACTGGGAGAGACGCCAGGACACGAAACACGAGTTCGATGGCACGCGTCCCGTCGCCATGGCGGGCGGCAGCGTGGAACATGCCGCGATCCAGGCAAATCTCATGTTCGCGATCGGGGCCCGGCTTTTGGGCGGGCCGTGCCGGATGTATGGGAGCGATCTGAAAATTTCCGCCGCGGGATCGATCCGGTATCCGGATGCGTTCGTGGTGTGCTCGCCCGTGCCGCGCGGGGCGTCGGTCGTGGACGATCCGGTGGTGGTGTTCGAGGTTCTCAGCCGGAGCACGTCGTTTACCGATCGGATCGAGAAGAATTTGGAATACCGGCGGATGCCGTCGATCCGGCGTTACGTGATTTTGGAACAGACCAGCCAGGCCGCGACGGTGTATGCCCGGGATGGCGCGGATTGGAAGGCGGAGACGCCGATGGGCGAGGCGGACCTGGCCCTGCCGGAGATCGGCCTGACGGTTCCGTTGTCGGAATTATACCGGGATGTGGCGTTTCCCACGGGGCACGATGGCGCCGGAGATGGTGTCTGACCAGCTCCGCGGCGGGGTGACGCGACGAACAATGGGTGGACCTCCGAAGACGTCGCCCATGCGCGTATCGCCGCGTGTCCCGCTCGTGGATTAATTACAATTGAAGATCGAAGGCTACATCCCGGCGGCGTCCCGCCAGGTTCTCGCCGCCGTCGAGGACGATCGTGTTTCCGGTCATGGTGGGCGAGGACAGGATGTATCGCGCGCAGGCGGCGATTTCCTCGGGGGTGGTGCTGCGGTTCAGGGGGGGCGCGCGCCAGGCTTTTTCGAAAGAGGCCTGGGTTTGTTTGCCGCTGATCAGTGCGATGCCGGGGGCGATGCCGCAGACGCGGATGCGTCCGGCCAGGGCCATGGCCAGCATGGCGGTCAGGGCGGCGAGTCCGGCCTTGCCGACGGTGTAGGAGAGAAAATCCGGGTTCAGGTTGGTCAGTTTTTGATCGAGGATATTGACGATGCAGCCGTCGCTTTGGCCTTTGAAGTGGCGGGCGAAGTCTCGGCTGAGGAAGATGGGTGCGATCAGATTGGATGATAAATGGTCGTGCAGGGAGTCCCAGGTCACCGAGGAAATATCGTCGTGATAAAAGGTGGATGCGTTGTTGATCAGGCAATCCAGCGGGCCGAAGAACGTCATGCAGCGGTCCATCAGGCTTTCGATGCCGGCGCGGGCGCGGAGGTCGGCCTGGACGATGCGGCAGGTGCCGCCGGCGGCGGTTATTTCGGCGGCCAGGGCTTCGGCCTCGGGCGCGGAGCGGTTGTAATGGACGATGGTGTTCCATCCGTCGGCGGCCAGGGTCCGGGCGATCGCCGCGCCGACGCGGACGGCGGCGCCGGTGATCAGGACGGTGCGGGCCGGGTTCATGCGCGCGGTGTCCCGGCGGGGATGGGCCGGGGAGGTGGGGTCCTGGCCGGCGGGGTTCACTCGCCGTGTTCCCGAATTTTGAAAACTTCGACGCCGGCGCCGCCCGCTTCGTTGAAGATGTCGGGTTTCGCGATGGAGACGCGGCAGGCGGTCACGCGGGGGTTGCGGAAGCAGACGGTCACCAGCTCGTGCAGCAGGGTTTCCAGCAGCGCGGTGTGGGGGCGGGTGGGCCAGTCTTTCAGGGCGGCGCGGATGGGGTCGTAGTCGAGGATCGTGGCCTCGGATTCGGTGGCCAGGGAGGTTGTGAGGGGGGCGAACATTTCGACGTTGACGATCAGGCGGGTGGGGCGTTGGGGGTGTTGTTCCCAGGGGTGGAGGCCGATGTGTGCCTCGGTCGCGACGTCGCGGAGGAAGGCGCGGATGTGGCTGCCGGAGAGGAGGTGTGGCGTGTCCATGGGGTGGGCGATCCGGTTGGGTGTTGGTTGAGACAGCATGAAAATGGGGGGGGTGGTCAACCCAGGAAGAAGAGGGTGCCGACGATGGCGAGGATGGGGCCCATTGTGAGGATGGCCCAGGCCATGAACCCGAAGAAGCCGGGCATGTGTACGCCGCGATGGGAGGCGATGGTTTTTAGCATCAGGTTGGGGGCGTTGCCGATATAGGTCAGGCCGCCGAACATGGTCGCGCCCGCGGAGATGGCACGCAGGACCGCCGCCTGGTTTTCCTGGCCGGGCGATCCCAGTGTGTCCGGGCGGATGGCGGCGAGGTCGAAGAACACGAGGTAGGCGGGGGCGTTGTCGAGGTAGGCTGAGAGCAGGCCCGCGAGCCAGAAGCAGAGGGCGGGGCGCATCTGGCCGTCGTTGCCGGAGGCGGCGGCCAGCAGGGGGGCGAAGGGGCCGTTCAGGCCTTGGCGCAGCAGGGTGGAGACGGGTTCCAGGGCGATGAAGATGCCCAGGAAGAGGATCGCGACCTCGGCCAATGGGTGCCAGGAGAAATCGTTGGCGCGGCGGATCGCGGGTGGGGTGAGCCACAGCGACAGGCCGATCGCGATGGCCGCCGGGAGGATCGGGTGGATTGGCAGCATGACGCTGCCCGCCAGGGCCAGCACCAGTCCCGCGTTCAGCCAGCCGCGGACGGAGAGTGGCCGGGCTGGCGGGCAGGCGGGTTCGTCGCGGGCCAGGAGCCAGTCGGTGGCGAAGAACATGGCCAGGAGCAGGCCGGAGGCCAGGAGCCAGGGGGCGAAGAGTTCTCGCAGGGGCCAGAACATGGGGACGCCGCGGAGCATGCCCGCGAGCAAGGGGGGATTGCCGATCGGGGTCAGCGCGCCGGCGGTGTTGGCGACCAGCAGGATCAGGAACAGCACCAAATGGAATTTTCGGCGGCGGTGGGCGTTGGCGCGCAGCAGCGGTTGGGCGATCGCCATGGCCGCGCCGGCGGTGCCCATGACCAGTGCGAGGCCGCACCCCAAAGCGAGCAGCGCGGTGTTTCCCCAGGGGCGGCCGCCCGGTCCGCCGCGGACCAGGATGCCGCCGGTGACGATGTAGAGCCCGCCCATGACCGCGACGAAGGGGAGGTAGGAGTCCGTGACCGCGTGCCAGGCGTCGTGCGCCCAGGCGGTGGGGCCGATGAGGGGGAGGAGGGCGAGGCACCAGCCGGCGGCGATCCAGCTCATGTGGCGGGCCCAGAATCTCGGGGCGGCGGCGGGGACCAGGGCGATGGACAGCAGCAGGCCGAGGAAGGGCAGGGCAGACCAGGGGAAGCCGGATTGTATTGTCATCGCGGCCTCTTTAGCGTGATTCTGGCACGGAGAGGGTCGAAATCGATGGAATTGGCGGGCGAGCGGCGGATCGCGGCGCCGCGCCGGGCGGTGTGGGCGGCGTTGAACGATCCGGCGGTGTGGCGGGTTTGTCTTCCGGGCTGCGACGGTTTGGAGGGCGTTGGCGGCGATCGGATGGTGGGGTCTGGGCGTGTCGCGCTTGGGCCGGTCTCGGTTGGGTTCGGCGGGAGCGTGACGCTGACGGAGATCGACGCGCCGAGTGGGTACAGGTTTCTGGCGGAGGGGCAGGCGGGGGGTGCCGGTGCCGTTACGGCTGATGGCCGGGTGGTTTTGACGGCGGATGCGGACGGGACATTGCTGCGTTATTGTATCGATATCGGTCTTGGCGGGATGCTGGCGCGGCTGGGCGCGCATGCGGTCGAGGCGGCGGTCCGGCGGGGGGCGGATGGGTTTTTCGCCCGGTTCGCGGAGGCGGCGCGGGCGCGGGATGTGTCCGAGGCCGTGGCGGATGTTGTTTCCGCGGGGGACGCGGTGCCGCCGCGGGGTGTGGCGGGTTGGGCTGTTGGTCCGCTCGTGTTGCCGGTGATGGGGTGGATGGGCGTGGGGTTGGCCGCGCGGTGCATGGTTTTGGCCTGGGGCGGTCTGGCGCGTTCGGCTTCGGGGCGCGGCCGGTCCGATTGCATCGGTTCGGCGGGGCCTTTACCCTGAGAGGGTAAAACGAGGGCCTGATACGATGGACATGACGGGTGAGCGGCGGATCGCGGCGCCGCGGCAGGTGGTCTGGGACGCGTTGAACGACACGACGACGTTGAAGGCCAGCATTCCCGGCTGCGACAGTCTGGAAAAAACCGGCGACAACCAGATGAAGGCCACGGCGTCGATTAAACTCGGCCCGATTTCGGCGAAATTCGCGGGGGCGGTGACGTTGTCGGATATCGACGCGCCGAACAGTTACACGATCTCTGGCGAGGGTCAGGGCGGGGTCGCGGGGTTCGCGAAGGGGGGGGCGAAGGTTTTTCTCAGCGACGACGCGGGCGCGACGCTGCTGCGGTATGAGGTGAACGCCCAGGTGGGGGGGAAGCTGGCGCAGTTGGGGGCGCGGCTGATCGATGCGACAGCGAAGCAGATGGCGGAGCAGTTTTTCACGAAATTCTCGGCCGAGGTTCAGAAGCTGGTGCCGGTTGAACCGGAGCCCGCGCCCGTGGCCGCGCCGGTTGTCGCGGTGCCCGTGGTTCGGACGGAGCCGGCGGATGTGAAGCCGCCGCCGGTCATGCCGCCCTCGGCGGTCAGTCCCTTGGCGTTGATCCCGCGGGAGGCGTTTGGGCTGCCGATCATGGGATGGGTTGGGATCGCGGTGTTCGCCGGGATCCTGGTGTTGACGCTGGGGAGCATGATGCGATGACGGCGTTGCCTCGTTCCGTGGCCGAGACGGCACGGCTGTTGGCGGACCAGGGGTATATCGCGGATCGCGAGTTGGCGACGACGGTGCATCTGGCGCTGGCGATGGAGCGGCCGTTGTTTCTGGAGGGCGAGCCGGGGACCGGGAAGACCGAGATCGCCAAGGTTTTGGCGGCGGGGCTGGGGCGGCGCCTCGTGCGGTTGCAGTGCTATGACGGGATGGACCAGGCGGCGGCGGCGTATGAGTGGGATCACGCGCGGCAGTTGATGGCGATCCGGCTGGCGGAGGCCTCTGGCCAGGCGGAGCGGGAGTCGTTGTCGTCGGATATTTATACGCGGGCGTATCTGCGGGCGCGGCCGTTGTTGTCGGCGATCGATCCGGATTTGCCGCCGGCGGTTTTGTTGATCGACGAGCTCGACCGTGCCGATGAGCCGTTCGAGGCGTTTTTGTTGGAGTTATTGGCGGATTTTCAGATCACGGTGCCGGAGTTTGGGACGGTTCGGGCTGCGGTGAAGCCGGTTGTTATTTTGACGTCGAACCGGACTCGGGAGGTGCACGACGCGATCCGGCGTCGCTGTCTGTATCATTGGGTGGCGTATCCGGACGCGGCTCGCGAAAGGGCGATTTTGGCGGCGAAGGCGCCTGGGGTGCCGGCGAAGCTGGCGGATCAGGTGGTGGCGTTCTTGCAATTGCTGCGCGGCGAGGATCTGTTCAAGCTGCCAGGGGTGGCGGAGACGATCGACTGGGCTCAGGCGTTGACGTATTTGAACAAGACGGAGCTGACGGCGGGGGATGTGGATGAGACGCTGGGGGTTTTGTTGAAGTATCAGGACGATATCGCGAAGGTGCGGGGGGCGGAGGTGGCGCGGTTGTTGAATGAGGTGGGGGCGGGGTGAGGTTTGGGGCGCGCGGGAGGCGGCGGTTTTGGGTGTTGGATGAGTCGTGTGAGATTGATATATGATACTTTTAATGTATTGATTTTGTTGGGGTAATTGGGTGCCTCGCCACTTAACCCTTTGATGGAATCGCGGTTGCACGTATGGCCGGATATTATTAAGGAATGTGGCAAAAAGATCAGTTACGGTATGGCAGTTTCTGAGCACCTGTTCACACGTCGGGCAGTAGGATGTTTCAGCTACGCCAAAAAATCAGGAGACCAACAAGACACCATGCACCGCGATATGGTCGAAAATCTTCCCAAAAGCCGCATTGGGCCGGATCGCAAAGCTGATCAGAATATTCGTATCGATGACAGCCCGCATCAGCGGTCGTTTTTCCAGGACGCCAAAAGCTCGTCGTGAATATCCTGAATCATGCCATTGGCCGCCGCCGTCGCCTGCAAGTCGCGCGCGATGGCGCTCAGGCTCGGACTCCCGACTGTCGCGCGCACCCTTTCACCCGCTGGAACCCGCGCCAGCCGAGCCATGACCTCCTGGGCCGTGCCTTCTATAACCTCCGCACACGATTTCATAACGATGTGCTCCGCCGGTTCAATGGACAGCTTAACACGCGACACGTGATAAGCGACGCCCGAATCACTTGCGCCTGTTTCCCTTCGCCAATGCCTAACCGCACCCTTCAAAACCCGCGAACGGGACCCGGCAACCGCCAGGCCCCACTTGCAAAACCTCACCCCGCGGCCTGTGCCCCCCGCACCAGCCCGCCCGGCAGAGCCCCCGTCGCCACGCCATGCCGGTACGTCACCTGCCCAGCCTTCACCGTCGCCACATACCCCCGAGCCTTCTGCATCAATCGCCGCCCGCCGGCCGGCAGATCGACGACCATCTCCGGCCGCTCCAACGCCAAATTCGGGAAATCGATGACGTTGATATCCGCCTTCATCCCCGGCGCGATCACCCCCCGGTCGAGCAACCCCGCGAACGTCGCGGGCACCTTCGTCTGCCGCCGCACCAGATCCGGGATCGACATCCGCCCCTCCCGAACATCCCGCCCCCAATAGCTGAACAGGAACGTCGGGAACGACGCGTCCGAAATGAACGCCACATGCGCCCCGCCGTCGCTCAGACCCGGAATGACATGCTGCTCGGCGTACATCGTCTTGACGGCCTCAAGATCGTAATTCGCGTAATTCACCAGAGCCGCGAAAATGAACCCCTTGCCGCCATCCTCGATCAGAATGTCGTAAGCGACCTCCCGCGGAGTCTTCCCCTCTCGCGCCGCGATGGCGGTAATCGAGTCCTCGCGCGCCGGCGTGTAGTTCAACGGATCGACAAAGCGGAACATCCGCTCGTAGCCAATGCGGATAAGCAACGACCAGGTATTGAACTCCGTCGGGTCTTCCGACGTGATCTTCCGCCTTGTTTCCGGATCGCGCATCGCCTGAACCCGCGCCTCCAACGGCAAATGCGCGATGGAGTGATACGTGCGCGTGCCCGCGAAGGGGTTCTGGCTGCCGGTCAGGCCCAGCAACGCCCCGATCGGCCGCGGCGGCGCGACGCAGCGGATGTTCAGCCCGTCGGCGTAGGCCTGCGACGACAGCGACAACAGGTCCTTCCACGCCTCCGTCCGGTCGTGCCGCTGGTTGATCGAAAACACCAAAGGACGCCCGCTGGCTTCCATGATCCGCCGCACCATCGCGAATTCCGTCGCCGGATCGGGCGTGTTCCAGTCCGAGGTCATTTCGATGAAGCCGCCCCCGGCGTCCTTCATGCCCATGGCGATGCCCATCAGCTCGTTCTCATGCGCGCGCAGACCCGGATGCAAATCGCCCGCCAGCGTCTTGTGCGCGATCGTCCGAGACGTCGAAAACCCAAACGCCCCGGCGCGCACCGCTTCCGCGGTCAGCTCGCGCATGCGGGCGATGTCTTCCTGGTTCGCTTCCTCCAACGCCATGGCGCGATCGCCCATGACGTAGACACGCATCGGCGCGTGCGGCAGTAGCGCGCAAAAATCGATGTCGTGTTTGCGCCGTTCCAGCGCAGACAGATACTCGCCAAACGACTCCCAGGAAAAATCGAGCCCCTCGTTCAGGCAAGGACCCGGCAGGTCCTCCACGCCTTCCATGAGAGCGATGACCTTCTCCTGCGTGTCTTTGCGCACCGGCGCGAAACCGACTCCGCAATTGCCCATGACGACGGTGGTGACGCCATGCCATGACGACGGCGCGAGGTGCGAATCCCACATCGCCTGCCCGTCGTAATGCGTGTGAATATCGACAAACCCGGGCGTGACCGACATGCCCTTCGCGTCAACCTCGTCCGCCCCGGACCCGGAGACCTTGCCAACCGCGACGATCTTGCCGTCCTTGACCGCGACATCCGCCTCGAACGGCACCCCGCCATTGCCATCCATGACCGTCCCGCCGCGAACGACGACATCGTATTCATGCGCCATAACCATAGTCCTCCAGTTCGATTTCCCCCACTTTCCGCCGTTTTCACCCACACGGCAAGCACATCGGGAGGAGGGCCAGGGGAGGGGGAGACACTGGGGCTTTGCCCCAGACCCCACGGGGGCGCTGCCCCTCGACCCCGCCCTGGTGGGGCCTTGGATGCCGTCTTGGCGGGGGGGGGGCGACAAGGATGTTGACACGCAATGGCTGGCCCCCCTGCTTCATCTCCCCCAACTAAATGGGTCCAGGGCCCCCGCCCTGGTGGGGTCGAGGGGCAAAGCCCTCGCGGGGCTTGGGGCAGCGCCCCAACGTCTCCCCCGCCACCGTCCTCTCCCCTGAGTGTAGACCGCCGGGCGAAGGTCGATTATATGAAGCCCATGAACATCGGCACGTGGCTCTTCACTCTGCTTCGCGGCGAACTCGTCGGCACCGACGACGCGGGCAACAGCTATTACCAGGAGCGGAAGCTTCGTCCGAACGGGCGGATGCGCCGCTGGGTCGCCTATAAAGGCGCGGTCGAGGCCTCGTCGGTCCCCCCGGAGTGGCATTCCTGGCTGCACCACACCACCGATCGTCCCATCGAGAAATCGGCGCGCCGGGCCTGGAGCAAGCTTCCGATCGCCAATCCCACCGGCACGCCCGCGGGATATCGGCCACCAGGCCACGATTACCAGGGCGGCACCCGTGCGCGCGCCACGGGCGATTACGAAGCCTGGACGCCGGGAAGTCCCTGACCCCAATGGCCGGTCGCGGACTCGCGGAGATTCTGACGGGCGCCGGCGTTCTGCTGGTCGCGTCCGGGTTCCTCGGGTTCGCCGTGACGCATTCCGGCAAGTCGGCCGGTGCCGGCTACCGCCTGGAAGCACGTTTCGATCGCATAGACGGCCTGGCCTCTGGCGCCGATGTCCGAATCGCGGGAGTCAAGGTCGGCAGCGTGACGGACACGCGGATCGATCCCAAAACCTATCTCGCGGTGGTGAGTTTGACAGTGCGCGACGATCTGCGCCTGCCGAAGGACACCAGCGCCGAAATTACCAGCGAAAGCCTGCTCGGCGGCAAATTCCTCAATTTGACCCCAGGCGGCGACCCGGCCGAGTTAAAACCGGGTGGCACCATCTCCATCACCCAGTCGTCGGTCAGTCTCGAACAGCTTCTGGGCAAATTCATCTTCAGCGCCACCAGTCTCGGCGACAAAACCAAAGCCGCCGACCCCCGGGCGCCAGAGCAGGGACCACCGAAATGACGGCCGCACCGCCCGCGGTCTGGCCCGGCGCGGACGGCGCGCCGGTGTCCTGCCGCGAAAAACTGAAAATGCTGCGGGAAAACCATGACGAACTCGGGCAAACCCTCCGCGACACGTTCGAGGACGCGATTCTGATGGGCGTGGACGAGGCCGCGATGCGAGACATCCTGTCCGGCATGATCCGGGACCTCGAATCGCCAAAGCGCCCGGCGCGATGAGCGTGCTTCGGGCGGCGGTGGCGCTCGCCGCTCTGTCATGTCTCGGCCTTCCGTCCCCTCCCTCCGCGACCGGCCCCTCTCCCTGGGCCTCTTCCGCCCGGGCGCAACAAACCCCGGCGCCCGAAGCAGGCCCCCGCCGGGAGGAATACTTCATGCCCCCCGCGCCACCGGAAGAAGGCGTGACCGCCGCGCCCCTGCCACCGCCAGAACCCGCCATGCGCCCCACCGAGGAGGTCGATGCCCCGCGGGAGGACATGGTCCCCAACCCGTTGCGCGAGCCGCCCGCGACAGCCCAGGGCGGGCGTAAGCCGGCGGGGCCGGCGGTGCCGCAAGGGCAACCGCAGCGTGGGGGATGGGTGCAGATGGGAACGGCGACTCTCCATGTTCTCGATAAAATCAACGCGCGTGGTGCCACGCTGACCGTCAAGGTGGGCGAGAGCGGCCGTTTTGGCACACTCGAAATCGCGGTGCGGGGGTGTTTCGTCCGCACGCCGGACCGGCCGGCGGATGCGACCGCGTTGTTGGCCATCGAGGATACGCGCGTGGCGAAACAGGCGTTCAACGGGTGGATGGTGAAGTCCGCGCCCTATATGTCGATGCTCGCGCATCCGATTTACGACGTGCGGGTCACGGGCTGCGCGTCGTGACCAAGGACGTCCCGCCACCGTTTCGCGACGCGGCGTTATTGCTGGATCTGGACGGAACCTTGCTCGATATCGCCGCGGTGCCGGACGCGGTCGTCGTGGCGCCGGGTTTGATCGGGGACCTGCGGGCTCTGCGCGGCCTGTTGGGCGGCGCGGTGGCGATTGTCACCGGACGGCCCATCGAGACGATCGACGCGCTGCTGGGGGACGCGCCCTTCGCGGTCGCGGGCGAACATGGCGGCGCGTTCCGGGTCGCTCCCGGAGCCCCGATCGAGCGGCCGGACCTCAAATCCCCGCCAGAGGCCTGGCTGGACCAGGCCGCCGCCGCCGCCGCGCGCTTCCCGGGAGCGTTCCTGGAACGAAAGGCACGGGGCTTCGGAATCCATTTCCGTTTGGCGCCCGACACCGGACCGGCGATTTTCGCGGCATTGTCGGCGCTGGTCGCTAATTCGCCGGACTTCGAAATGATGCCTGGCCTGATGCTGTGGGAAGTGCGGCCCAAAGGCGCCGACAAGGGGCACGCGGTGCGGCGGCTGATGCGTCACCCGCCCTTCGCCGGACGGTTACCCGTCTTCATCGGCGACGATGTGACGGACGAGGACGGCATGCGCGAAGCCCGGCGTTTCGGGGGCGCGGGATGGCGCGTGCCGGATGTGTTCGGCGACGCCGCGGGCGTGCGCGCCTGGCTGCGCGAAACCGCCGCGCGCGGCGCCTGGGCTGCACTGAAATGAACCTCGCCGGCTTCAAGGTCCTGAGTTTCGACTGTTACGGCACTCTGATCGATTGGGAGAGCGGCATTCTGACGGCGTTACGCCCTTTGGTGCGCCGCTCGGGCCTGATGCTCGATGGCGAGGAAATCCTCGCCACCTTCGCGCGGGAGGAAGCGGCGCAGCAGGCGGCGACCCCGGCGATGCCGTACGCGGCTTTACTGACGGTCGTGCATTCCCGGCTGGCGCGTGTCTGGTCGGTGGAGGAAAGCGCGGCGGAAAATGAGCGCTTCGGCGCCTCGATTGGCGACTGGCCGGTTTTCCCGGACACCGTGGCGGCGTTGAAACTTTTGGGCCAGCGATATCGGTTGGTGATACTCTCGAATGTCGACAGGGACAGTTTCCGGGCCACCAATGCCCGGCTGGGGATTGTGTTCGATGCGATTTATACCGCGCAGGACATTGGATCGTATAAACCAGACCCACGGAATTTTGGATATTTGATCGAGCGTCTGGCCGGCGAAGGAATCCAAAAATCGGAAATTTTACACGTGGCGCAAAGCCTGTTTCACGATCATGGGCCGGCGAACGAACTCGGATTGGCCTCGGCCTGGATCGACCGGCGCAGCGGGGCGACGGGCTGGGGTGCCACCGCGCCACCGCCACCCGGCGTGCGTTACGATGTCCGGTTCGAGAGTCTGGCGGATTTGGCCGCCGCGATCTGAACTTCGTTACGCCGCCAACGCCCGGTGCGCCTTGGCCAGAGCTTCCAGCCGGCCGGAGGCACCCAACGTACGATAGATCGCGGCGAGGTGAACCTTAACCGTGCCGACAGCGAGGTCGAGGCGCCGCGCGATCGTCTTCGTGGCGCAGCCTTCGGCCAGCAACGCGAACACCGCGCGCTGACGGTCCGTCAGATGCGTCAGAACCGGACTGCGAACGGGCTCCGCCAGATAAAGCGGCACCGGCGGATGGATCGGCGCCAGGCTGAGCGACGCGGGCGCGTAAAGACCGCCGGTTAAAATGGTTTCCAGCGCCCGGACGAACTGATCGGGATGCGTGGATTTCAGCACATACCCCTGCGCCCCGGCTTCGAGGCACGCGAGGATCGAAGCGCGGTCGTCCACGTCCGACAGAATAACGAATGTCGTCTCCGGAAATGTCAGCCGCAGCCCGCGCAGCCCCTCCAGTCCGCACAGACGGAGATCGAGCAGCACCAGGCCCGGCGCTGTGGCCGCGATGCGCGCGCGCAGCTCGTCGAGGCCGCCGACATCCTCGCACGCCCAGTCCGGGCGGGCCTCGCGAAGCAGCGCGGCGAGCGCGCGGCGAGCGCGCGGCGCACGAGCGTCTGGGATTCAGCGATCAATGCTGATGTTTTCGGCATATCGTCCCCCAATGGTCACGTCGGTCAGTCCCGGTGCCGCTCCTTGGCGAAGCGGTCATGAATGGGAAATGAACGTACGGTCATTCAATTGAAGGGGCCGTCTCAACAAAATTTCAGTTTTTTTCGTTCGGGCGATTTTGCCGAAAAAAACCGGAAAAGGTTTTGTTACCGGCACCGCTCAACGGGCGAGCCAGACGTTGGCGACCCGTGGAATGCGGAACGGCACAAACCCCTTGACGTTGGCGCGCACCCCCTGGGTTTTCGTGAAAGCGCCGAACGGCAAAGCATAAACCCGTTCCAGCACGATCGTTTGCATCCGGGCGAACGCCGCCTGACGCGCGCCCGGTTCCTCCAGGGTGTTCATCCCGGTCCAGGCGGCCAACAGATCGGGATCGGAGGCGCCCGGCGGCGGATGAAACGACGGGGCCGGACCGGCGAAAAAGCGCATCGCCGCCAGCGGGCCCAACGCGGGTTGCGTCCCCCAGCCCGTGAAGAAAAAATTCCAGCCGGTGCCGGCGTCCCGCGCCATCCGGACCGAGGTCGGCCAGTCGACCACCTTCATCTGCGCGTTGATCCCCGCCGCCTGCAATTGCTGCTGCACGGCCAGCGCCGCGTTGTACATCGGCGCGTAGTCCTTGTTGGTCAGCAGGATCACCGGTTCGCCGCCATATCCGGACCGCGCCAGCAGCCGCGCCGCCAGCACCGGGTCCTTGATATTATAGGTCTCCTTGCCCGCGTCCGTGTACCCGGGCTGGCTGGGATACTGGAACCCCGCGTTCAGGCTGTATTGCCCGTCGGTGGCGGCTTCCATGATTTCGTCCATGTCCAGCACCGCCTGCACCGCGCGCCGGAACAGCACATTGTCCGTGGGCGGTGCCGACAGGTTGGGGCTGGCGAGTTGGATCGACCAGTCGCGCAGCGGCAGGATCCGCACATCTTGCATCCGGGCCAAAGCCGGCAGCGATTTCGCGGGCAGGTCCTCCACCCCCTGCAACGAGCCATCGCCGAGACCGTCCGCCCGCGCGCCGGGATCGGCGACGATACGGAATTCGACGCTGTCGAGGCAGGCCTGCTTGTAGCCGCCAAAGCCCGTCCGGGTCTCATGCGCGGTATTGGGGCGGTAGGCGTCGTGGCGTTGCAGACGCACGCGCTCGCCCGGCACCGCCTCGACCGCGCGAAACGGCCCGGTGCCGATCGGGTGGGACAGTTCGCCCGCCCCGACGTCGCGGCTTTCTTCGGGAATGACGATGACCGGTTCGCTGAACCAGGACAGCATCTCGGTGAACGCCGGTTGCGGGCTGCCAAGGCGGATCGCGAATGTATACGGGTCCGGCGTATCCCAGCCCGCGACATTGGCCAGAACGCCACCCCGGTCGCCCATTTTCGCATAACGCGCGAACGAGGCCGCGACGTCGGCGGAGGTCATGATCTTGCCGTTGTGGAACACGACCCCGTGGCGCAGCGCGAACGTATAACGCAGCCCGTCGGCGGATTGCGTCAGTTTTTCGGCCAGTTCAAGGATCGGGCGATTGTGTTCGTCCCGCGCGATCAGCGTTTCATGGATGTTCATGGCGATATCGCGGGTCGCGAGGCCCGGCGACGCCATCTGGTCCAATGTGCGGAAATTGGCTTCCAGCGCGAACACCAGCTCGCCGCCGGTCTGGGGGCAGACGAACTGCCCGGCCCGCGCCGGCGCGGCCACCAGCGCCAGCGCCAGCAACGCGGCGGCCGCCGAAAGGCCGCGACCGGCGGGTGGAGGTTTGCGAGCGGCATGTCGAGATTGTCGAAATGGCACAGGCGGCCCTCTCTCAAATCCCGGCCCAGACGTCAGGGTTTGGGGGTTACGATTTTCAGCAGGGGCGAGTGGCGCGGCCTGTCGTCTCAAGGGCGGTTGGCGATCCGGCAGCGGCACTGATCGACCTGGTGCAGCTCGATCATGTTGTTCTGCGGGTCGCGGAGGAAGATCTGCTCCGCTTGCGGTCCGTTGACGCCGACCATCGACCAATAGGGGATTTTCCGCGCGTCCAGATCGGCCTTGGCGGCGACAATGTCCTTCACCGCCAGCGCGATATGCGGTTCCGTCGGGTCTTCCGTCGGGCTTTTCGCCAGCGTCGAGGGCTGTGGGCCGCCAATCAGGTGAATTTGCCCGACCTCGCCAACATTGATCCAGGCGCCGGGCACGCCGGCGATGGTCGGACGGCCGGGGTCGGCGGAGAGGCCGAGCACACCTTGATAGAAGGCAAGGCTCGCGGAGATGTCGCCATTATTATCCTTGATCCGAATGGCGGGGTGATGGATTTCGACGATTTCGATGGACATGTTGGTCTCCTTTTCGCCCGGAAGTGACCCCGGGCTCTCCGCCTGTCAAGCACGAACCAGCGACTGGCGCCGCTTCCGCAGCCACCAGCCATATTCCTCCGGCCACAGGCCGAAATCCGGATCGCATCCCAGAGCCTCCGCCGCATGCACCGGCCAGAACGGATCGTACAACGCCTGACGCCCGATGGCGATCAGATCGGCCTCGCCCTGTCGCAGAATCTGTTCCGCCTGCGGCCCGTCGAGGATCAGACCCACGGCCATCGACCCCACGCCCGCCTTTTTCACCGCCGCGGCGTAAGGCACCTGAAACCCGGGGTGGCGCGGAATCGGAGCCGCTGTCGCCGTGCCGGTCAACCCGCCCGACGAACAATCGACGATATCGACACCAAGCGCCTTCAGCTCCACCGCCAGCGCGACCGTGTCGTCGAGATTCCACCCGTCCGCTCCGTCCAGCGCCGAAACCCGGAAGAACAGCGGTTTGCCGCGCGGCCAGACCGCCCGCACCGCGCGCGTTACCTCCAGCGGAAAACGCATGCGGCCCATGCGGTCGCCACCGTATTGGTCGTTGCGGGTGTTACTGACCGGCGAGAGAAAACTCGCCAGCAAATATCCAT
Organism: Acetobacteraceae bacterium; assembly: GCA_947474705.1. Lineage (GTDB taxonomy): Bacteria > Pseudomonadota > Alphaproteobacteria > Acetobacterales > Acetobacteraceae > Rhodopila. The sequence continues at coordinate 50,571 of CANJJS010000027.1, forward strand.
GGGCGCCATGGATTTCCACGATCTCGAACCCCGCCTCCTCCGCCCGCCGCGCCGCCTGGGCGTACGCCTCCACAATCCCGGCGATCTCTTCGGCGGTCAGCGCATGCGGCGTGTGATGGCCCGCGCTGGTCGGTTCCGTGGTGGGCCCGACGACCGGCCAGGCCAGGTCGGGCGCCAATGGACGAGTGCCTTCCATCGCGCGATGCGTGGCGGCCTTGCGCCCGGCATGGGCGAGCTGGATCGCGGGAACACTGCCCTCCGATTTTATGTACGAGGCGATGCGCGCCCAGGCCTCGGTTTGTTGGTGGTTCCAGATGCCTGGACATAAGGGAGTGACGCGGCCCTGGGCTTCGACCGAGGTGGCTTCCGTCATCACGACTCCAAAACGCCCCAGTGCGAATTTGCTGAGATGGGCGAAATGGAAAGCGCCGGGAATGCCGTCCCGTGCCCGGTATTGCACCATGGGCGCGAGCACCACGCGATTCGGCAGCGTCACATCGCGGATTTTCAGCGGTGTGAACAGCAGCGGGCGCGCGGCGATGGGAGCGTCGTTCATGATCTTGTGCCGTCCGGGGTTGTTGCGATGCGCCAGATTATCGCCGGGAACGCGGCGCGATCCAAGACGCCCGCATTGCGTCCCCCGCGGAAGGAGGTCTAGCCTCATGACGGTTCGAAGAAGCCAAGATTACTGGGAAGGAAACACCATGTCGGCGACTCAGACGATGTCTGGCGGCGCGGCGGCGGAGGAAACCGCCGCCGGAATGGGCCCGCTGGAACGAAAACACATGCAATCCGTGGCGTTTCGTAACGCCGCCGACACCACCCGAATCACCCCGACGCATTGGCATATCGCCACGGCGAATGGACTGGGCTGGGGCTTCGACGGCATGGATGGCGTGATTTTCGCCATCGTCGCGCCTTTCGTGATCAAGGAATTCGCTGTCGATCTGGGTACTTATCGCTCTGGCGTTCAGATCGCGATGCTTCTGGGAATCGCCGGTCTGTACTTCTGGCCCTGGCTGGCGGACAAATACGGGCGCCGGAACCTGCTGGCGATCAATATCGCGCTTTTCTCTCTGTCGATGCCGCTGGTGGCGATGTCCGGCACCTTCTGGGCATTTGTCGCGGCTTACGCGCTGGTGCGGTTCTCGTTGAATGGGGAATGGGCGATCGGATCCATGCTGGTCGCGGAAACCTGGCCCGCGCGCTTGCGAGGACGCGTGATCAGCGCGGACCGCTCGACCTGGGGGATCGGCGCGGCACTGGCCGGCGGAATCGCGATGTTCATCGTGGAACGCTGGGGCTGGCGCATGGCGTTCATCCCGCCGGCGGTCATTGCGTTGATCGCGATTTACGTGCGGATGATGTGCCCGGAGTCGCCATACTGGGTGCGCACGATGGACCGGAAAAACCGGCTGCGCGCGGACCTCGCCGCCGGACGGAAACTGAGCGCGGAGGACGACGCGTGGTTTAATAAAGCCGACCAGGTCGGCATCCGGCAATTGTTCATGCCCGATCTGATCAAGAACACGATGCTGGCGACGTTCCTGGCCGCGACATCCGTGATCGCGTTCAGCACCATCGGGCTGTGGATGCCGATCTTCTTGAAGGAAACGCACGGGTTCTCGGCCGC
>CANJJS010000028.1 GCA_947474705.1 Acetobacteraceae bacterium
ACCGCCGACGCCGTCGCGATCGTCGCGTTGACCGGCGCCGACAGCGTCACGGAGAAGTCCTCGTTCGGCTCGATCGCCGTGTCGCCCGCGACGTCCACCGTCACGACCGCCGTCGATTGACCCGCCGCGAAGCTGACCGTCCCCGTCGGCAAAGTGGCCCCCTGGAAATCGGCGCCATTCGCCGCGCCGGTCACAGCCCAGACCGCGCTGGAACTCCCGGACAGGTCGCCCGACCGCGTCACCGTGAAGGTGAACGGCGTCACACCCCCGTTGCCCTCCGCCTTGCTGACCTGATCGGCCACGATCGACAGTTGCGGCGCCACCAGCCCAGCGGTCGTGCCAAGCACGAAGGACTCGCCGAACCCGTCCCCGACCGACGACGTCGTCAGATCGAGGCTGAAGGTCACGTTCAGACTCGCCACCGGGGTCACCGCCCCAAGGTCGAGCACTTGATTGTCGAAGTAGCTCTGCGCCGTCCCCACCGCATTGAATGTCTGGTTCACCAGCGTGGACCCGCCGACGGCGATGCTGAAGTGCAATGTCTGGAACCCGCCGCCAAGCACCTGATTGTCCAGCAAACCCGCGACGAGATGCCCGGTGAACAAGGTGGAGTCGACGGTGAACGCGATTTCCGTGTGATAGGTATGCGCCGCGCCGCCATTGCTGAAGAACGCGCTCTGCACGCCCTCGGCGAACACCTCCGCGAGCGGATTCCCGGTGCCAAGCACCGCGTTCACGTTCGCGTTGGCCGCCAGCAGCCCCGAGATCGCGCCCTGATTGGGCAGATTCGTCGCGGCGGCGTAGGCGTCCTGCTGGTTCCCAACGAACCCGAACAGATCCACCGTCCCGGCCCGGCTGAGCGTCTGCGCGGTGCTGCCGACATTCGCATGCGCCAGAGTCACGACACTTGTGGCCTTGCCGCCACTATGCGTCGTCGCCGTCGATTGCGCCTCGCCCGACGAACCGCTCGCGGTCGCCTGCGCGAACGCCGCCTGCCCATTCGCCGTTTCCGCCCCCGCCAGCGCCGTCGCGGCGCCCTGGACCAAACCGCTCCCGCCCGTCGCGACCGCGAAGGACGTCGCGGTATCCGTCGCCAGCGCACCGGTCGAAACCGCCGACGACGCGGCCGAACTGGCGCCGCCATTCGCGGTGCCGGAATTACCCGACCCGCCACCCGAGCCGGTGGCCGACGCCGAAACGATATGCGCGCCGGTCAACGCGATCGACGCGTTACCCGCGCCGCCCGCGGAGGACGCGGTCGAACCAAACGCGCCCGACCCGCCAACCGCGATCGAACGCCCGATCGCGTTCGCGGCCCCGATGCCGCCAAGCGTCAGGCTGGATGTCGCGGCGCCCGCGGCACCGCCCGTAAAGGTGCTGTAACCACCCGCCCCGCCGGACGCCCGCTGATACAGGCGCAACAGATTGGCCGCGGAGCCGGAGACACCGTCGATCAGCGTGCTATCGGCCCCGGCCCCGCCGGACGCGCCGCTGTAGCCTCGCCCGCCGGTCCCACCGGTCTGATAGGCCTGCGCATAGGCCGTGCCCGTCCCCGCCGTCGTCGCCGTGGCGTGCGTTCCGCTCGCGCTACCGCCCGCGCCACCGGAGGTTCCGGGACCAAAAGCGCGTCCGCCGGACCCGCCCGTCGACCGGGCACTGACCGTCGAATCCTCGCCGCCAACGGTGGAAGTCCCGCCAGAGGCCGTGGCGGTGGCCGCGCCGCCCGCGCCGCCGCCATTGGTCCCCGTGGCATAACCCGACGCGCCGCCAAAGCCGCCGGTCGCATTGGCCGCGGCGTGGATCGCGTGCGCGCCGGTCAGCGTGACCGCCGAAGACGCCGCCCCACCGGCGGCCGCGCCCTTGCCGCGCCCCCCCGCGCCGCCCGAGGCACCGACGTTGGCCGCCAGATCGGCCGCCACGGCATCGGAGGAGGTCAACGCCGAAGACGCCGAACCCGCCGCGCCGCCCTTACCGCTACCGCTGCCGCTGTACCCGCCGGACCCGCCAAACGCCTGTTGCAGAAGGCGCAGATACCCCGGGGCGCTACCCGACACCGCATTTGTCAGCGCGGTCGATGCGCCCGCGCCGCCATCGGCGCCATTGTAACCGTAACCGCCCCGTCCGCCCGACTGGTTCGCCCGGACATAAGCATTCTGACCCACCGCCACCGCGGCCGTATCGCTGGCCGAGCCACCGGCGCCGCCGGCGTGACCCGCGCCGAACGCCCGGCCACCCTGGCCACCCGCGCCGGAAGCATAGCTCGCCGCGCGCCCACCCGTCGCCGTGGCTTCCGTCGCCGTGGCGAAAGCGCCAACAACCGATCCGCCCACGCCGCCATTGCCGCCCCCCGACCCAGCGCCGCCGCCGGACCCGCCGGTCACGCTTGCCACCGCCGTCGCGTTCTCGGTGCCCGTGGCCTTACTGACAGCGGAGGCGGTGCCCGTCGCCGCGTTACCCGCGGCACCGTTGGTGACGGAACCATAATCTCCGTTGCCACCCGCGCCGCCGGCGCTGTTCGCGGTGGCGCGCACGCGATGCATGCCCGTCAGGTCGACCGTGGCGCCGGCGACACCACCCAGCGCGCCGCCGGTCGTGCCTCGCCCGCCCGTCCCGCCCTGGGCCTCGCTGTTACCCACCAGATAGCTGGCAGCCGTGTCGTTCGCGGTCAGACCGGAGTTGGCATTGCCGCCCGCGCCGCCCGCGCCGCCGACGCCATAGCCGCCATACCCGCCCGTCGCGTGCTGGCGCAGATCCAGCCGTGCCGCGGCCGAACCCGTCACCGCGTTGGTCAGGGTGCTCGCCGCGCCGGCGCCGCCCGCCGCGCCATTATTGCCGCGTCCGCCGCCACCGCCGGTCTGATACGCGGTCACATAGACGGTCCCCAAACCGGACGTGGACCCCGTCGCCGTCGTCGCGCTCGCGACACCGCCCGCGCCGCCCGCATGGCTCGCGCCAACGCCCGTGCCGCCGGTGCCGCCCCGGGAGGACGCGAACGACGAAATCGTCTCCGAGCCCGCCCCGGACCCAACGGCCGCCGCCGTTGCCGACGCATCGCCCCCGGCGACGCCATCGCCGGAACCGGAATACCGCGCGCCGCCAGTGCCACCGGCCGAATTCGCGGTCGCATTGACGGTTTGGGTTCCTGTCAGTCCGATAGCCGCCGTGGCCTTCCCGCCCGCCGCCGCGTTGGAACCGCCCGACCCGCCGTTGCCACCATAGGCATTGGCGCGGCCGATTAAATTATTCGACACCAGGTCCGCGACCGTCAGCGACGACGAAGCCGTTCCCGCGGCGCCCGCGAGGCCCCCGCTGGCGTACCCGCCATTGCCGGCCCGCGCGGTCTGCGTCAGCCGGACATACCCGGCCGCGCTACCGCCCACGCCATTGACCAACGAACTGTCCGCCCCCGCGCCGCCGGAGGCGCCGTTCTGGCCTCGGCCGCCGGACCCGCCGTTCTGATAGTTCCGGACGCTGACATTCGCGCCCGTGGCGCTCGCGAAGCCACCGGCCGCTTCGCCACCGGCCCCACCGGTATGACCGGCCCCCCGACCGCGCCCGCCATAACCGCCCCTCGACCTGATATACGCCGAGGTAACCCCGCCGGTCGCCGTGGCCGCGGTCGCCGTCGCGGTGCCCCCCGTCTCGGACGCGCCGGCCCCGCCGTCGCCCGTCGCATTGTAATTGACACCGCCACCGGCGCCGCCGGTGAGGTACAAGAACGCGCCGGCACTGTCGGATCCCGTTGTCGTCGAAACCGCCAAAGCCGATCCGGCCGCCGCGGCTCCCGCGCCGCCGTTCGCCGCCCCACCCTGGACAGCGCCGCCGCTGCCGCCGGTCGCGGTCGAGAACGCGTGTACAACATGTGCACCGGTCAAATCGGACGTGGCCACCGCCGTCCCGCCCACCGCGCTTCCTGTCCCGGCCCCGCCCGCGCCACCGGCCGCGGTCGAACTGCCGTTCAGGTAGCTCGCCTTCGAATCGGAGAATGTCAGCGAAGAGGCCGCTTTGCCGGCCGCGCCGCCGACACCGGTCCCGCTGTAATAGCCCTGACCGCCGCCGCTGCCGCCTTGCGCCGACTGCGACAGGGTCAAACGGCCCAGGGTCGAGCCGGTGACGGCGTTGGTCAGCGTGCTGTCGGCGCCGGCGCCGCCGGTCGCGCCGTTGTAGCCGCGTCCACCCGCGCCGCCGGTTTGATAGGCCCGCGCGTAAACGGCGCCGCTGCCGGACGTGGCCGCCGCCGCGGTCGTGCCGCTCGCGATACCGCCGTCGCCGGCGGTTCGTCCCGCGCCGGTGGCACGCCCGCCCGCGCCGCCCGTGGCCGATGCCCGCGCTGTCGCGCCGTGGTAGGCCGCCGAGGTGGTGACCGCCTGCGCGGTGCTGGTCGCGGCCGCGCCATCGAATCCGTCGCGCGTGCCGAAACTGCCGCCGCCGGCGCCGCCGGTCGCGCTCGCGGTCGCGGAGACCGTCCTGGCACCCGTCATGGACGTCGAGGCCACGGCCGCGCCGCCCGCGGCGCCTTGCGAATTGCCGCCGCCGCCCCCGCCATCGCCACCGGACCCGCGCGTGTAACCGATCAGATTGTTGCTGACGGGATCGTTCACCGACAAGGACGACGCCGCCGCGCCGCCCTGGCCGGCCGCACCGGCGTAGCTGTAACCGCCGGCACCGCCGCGCGCGGTCTGCGTCAGGCGCACATAACCGGTCGCGCTGCCAGAGGCCGCCTCGACGATCGTGCTCGCCGCGCCGGCGCCGCCATTCGCCGCGCTTCCGCCCGCGCCGCCCGAGCCGCCGGTCTGGTCAACCCGGACGTAGACATTCGCGCCCGTCGCGGACGCCGTTCCGCCGCTGGCCGTGCCGCCGGCCCCCGCGCTCTGCCCGCCGCCAAGGCCGCGTCCGCCCGCGCCGCCGGTGACGGCGAGATAGGCCGAGGCCCGCCCGCCCACGGCGGTGGCCGCGGTCGCGGTGGAGGTGCCGCCGGACACGGACCCGCCAGCGCCGCCGCCGCCAGCCACGCCGTAGGACGCATCGCCGCCGTTACCGCCGGTCAGTGTCAGCCGGGCGGTGGTGCTGTCGCTGTTCTTGGTCGTCGAGACCGCCGTGGCGGACCCCGACGCGCTCGCGCCGTGGCCGCCGTTGGCGGTCCCGCTGTAGGTCAAAGTGGAGCCGCCGGACCCGCCCGTGGCGTTCGCGCTGGCCGTGACACTTCGCGCGCCGGTCATCGACGCGTTGGCCGATGCGATGGCGCCATCCACCCCATCGAACGATCCGGCCCCGCCCCGGCCGCCCTCGGCCGAAGCGTTGCCGTCAAGGGTGAGGGCCAGAGTGTCGAGTACGGTCAGGCCGGACGCCGCCGTCCCGGCCTTGCCACCCGCCCCGCCATTGCCGTTGCCGCCCGCGCCGCCGGTGGCGGTCTGTCGCAGCCGCAGCGTGCCGGTCGACACGCCGGACACCGCGTTCGTCAGGGCGCTGTCCGCGCCCGCGCCGCCGCTCGCGCCGTTATAGCCGGTGCCGCCCGCGCCGCCGGTCTGGTTGGCGCGAGCATAGGCCGTGCCATACCCCGCCGCCGTCGCCGTGGCCGAACTCACCGCCTGCGCGCCGGCGCCCGCGGTCTGACCGATATCGGAGGCCCGCCCACCCGCGCCGCCCGTGGCGGAAGCGGTCGCGTTCGCCGGGCGTCCGGACGCGGAGGTCGAGACCGCCGACGCCGTGCTGGTCGCGCCCGCGCCGTCATGCCCGCCGGACGACTGATAACCGCCCCCGCCGCTGCCGCCTCTGGCATTGGAGGTCGCCGAAACCGACGCCGATCCCGTCAGGGAAGCATCCGCTGTCGCGGTACCGCCCGCCGCGCCGCCATAGGTGCCGCCGCCGCCGGAGCCGCCGTTCGCGTCGCTGGTGCCGGTCAAATAGTTCGACGTTCCGGCGCCCACCGTCAGGTGCGATTCCGCCGCGCCGCCGAGTCCCGCCGTTCCGTTATGGCTGTATCCGCCCGCGCCGCCCGTGGCGGTCTGGGTCAGGACCAGCCGGTTCGCCGACGATCCGCTGACCGCGTTCGTTATCGAACTCGCCGCGCCGTCGCCGCCATTCGCGCCCGTGTCGCCGCGCCCGCCGGCGCCGCCGGTTTGTTCGGCCCGCACATAGGCGCGCTGGTACCCGTATGTCGTCGCCCCCGTCGCATGCGAGGTCGCGAGTCCGCCAGCGCCGCCGACATTGCCGGCGCCGTTCGCCGCGCCGCCGGCCCCGCCAACCGCGGCCGCGTTGGCCCGAAGGTAACCGTGGGCTGTCGCGTCGATAGTGGCATTCGCGTCGCCGCCACTGGCGCCCGGACCGAAAGAGCCGCCACCGGCGCCGCCGTCCGCGGTGCTGGAAGCGACGAGGCGGTACGCGACCGTGTCATTCACGGTCAGTTGCGACCCGGCCGTACCGGCGGCCCCCGCCAAGCCGCCATCGCTCCGGCCGCCCGCGCCACCGCGCGCGGTCTGCGACAGAACCAGCCGGCCCGTGGACGAACCGGTCACACCGTCGATCAACGTGCTGTTGGCACCGGCGCCGCCATTCGCGCCCTCCAGTCCGATGCCGCCATCGCCGCCATTCTGATAGGCCTGGGCGTAGCTCTGGGTATATCCGCCGGCGGTGGCGGTGGCGGACGCCGTCGTCGGACCCGCGATACCGCCGGCCCCGGCGTCGTTTCCAGTTCCCTTGGCGCTACCGCCACGCCCGCCGGTCGAGGTCGCGTTGGCGCGGACACGGTATGTGCCCGTCAACGCGATGTTCGCGGCGGCGGAGCCGCCCGTGGCCCCGCCGTAATAGCCGGATGTGCCGCTGCCTCCGCCCGCGCCGCCTTCAGCGCTGCTGTAACCGGCGAAATTGTTCGCGTTGGTGTCGACGACAGTCAGGCTGGACAACGCCGCGCCCGCCTGACCGGCGAACCCGCCCTCGCTGTAACCGCCCGCGCCGCCGCGCGCTGTCTGAGACAGGTTCAACCGACCATTGGTCTCGCCGCCGACCGCATCGATCAACGTGCTGTCGCCGCCCGCGCCGCCGTCCGCGCCCGCGTACCCCACGCCGCCATCGCCGCCGGTTTGCACGGCGGCGGCGTAAACCGGCCAGTAGCCGATCGCGGCGGAAAACTATGACAATTCCAGCCCATACCCACTGGAGGACGTCGTCGGCAGGGAGGTCTCGCCGCCACCGCCATACCCGCCGCCCGGCGCCGATGCGCCATGGGCCACGGCGTTCGCCGTCCCGCCGTGGCCGCCGGTCGCGCCATAGCCGTATGCCGCACCGCCAGCGCCACCGGTCGCCCGCGCGGTCGCCCGCACCCGGCCCATGCCGGACAAATTCACCGCCGCGCCGGCCTGCCCGCCCGTGCCCGAGAGGCCCAGGCTGTCGCCACCCGTGCCGCCGAAGGCCACGGACTCGCCGAGGAAGTCGCTGGCGGCGCCGTCGGTTGTATCCAGAGTGGAGAACGCCGTGCCCGCCGCGCCCACCGACCCGTCGTCGCTGTACCCGCCCGCGCCGCCGATCGCGGTCTGGCTGAGGGCGAGCGTGCCCGTCGAAGACCCTGAGACCGCGTTGTTCAAAATGCTGGAGGCGCCGGCGCCGCCATTGGCGCCGTAATAGCCCCCGCCACCCGCGCCACCGGTCTGCACGACGGTGGCATAGCTCCGGCCATTGTCAGAACGGTCGGCATTGGCGTGGGTGTAGCTCGCGATGCCGCCGGCGCCAGCCGTGTGACCGGTGCCTTCGGCGTCGCCGCCGCGCCCGCCGGTGGCGGCCGCGAGCGCCGAAGCGGTCGAATAATAGGAACCGCCAGAGGCGATCGCGGACGCCGAACTCGTCGCGTCGGCGCCGGCCACGCCGTTCGCGCCGCCATAGGTGCCACCACTGTTTCCGCCGGTCGCATAGGCTCTGGCGGCCACGCCGCCGATGCCCGTCAGACTGGTGGTCGCCCGCGCGTATCCGCCGGCGCCGCCTTGCCCGCCATAACCGCCACCGCCCTCGCCACCTTGGGCGGCGATGCGGCTGGCGAGGTAACGCGCGGAGGGATCGTCGACCGTCAGATCGGAGATCGCCTCGCCGCCCTTACCGCCCTTGCCGCCAAGGCTGTCGCCGCCAGCGCCGCCCGTGACGGTCTGATACTGGTTCAGCCGCCCCGTGGTCGCACCGGCGACCATGTGGATCATCGTGCTGTCGGCGCCGGCGCCGCCATTCGCGCCCGCGATGCCTTTGCCGCCCGCGCCGCCGGTCTGATAAGCGGTTACATCGACCTGCGCTCCATTCGCGGAACTGCCCGCCGCGGTGCCGAAAGCAATACCGCCCTTACCGCCGGCATTCCCGGCACCGGAGGCCTGACCGCCCGCGCCGCCGGTCGCCCGCGCGGTGGACCGGACGTCTCCGGCGCCGTTCATCGTGCTGTAAGCGGATGCGCCGCCACCGTCCCGCGCGGCGGCTTCGGCGCCACCGCCGGCACCGCCTTGCGCGACCGCCGTCCCGGTGAGCCCAGCCACGTTCGCATCGTTCAGATGCAGGTCCGACCGGGCGTTACCCGCCACGCCGCCGGAACCGGAATCGCTGGACCCGCCCGCGCCCCCGATCGCGGTCTGCGATAGCGTCACGTAAAAGCCAGCGCCATCGCTGGTCGTCGCGGCATTATCCAGATAGCTGTTCGCGCCCGCGCCGCCGTCGCCGCCGTTCCGGCCCGCGCCACCCGCGCCGCCGGTTTGCGACACCGTCGCCGAGACCGCGCCGTAGGTTCCCGACGATTGCGCCGAGGCCCCCGCGCTCGCGAGGCCTCCCTTGCCGCCGGCCGTGCCATACCCCGTCCCGCCGGCGCCGCCGGTGGCGCTGGAGGTCGCGTAGACAGACCCAACGCCCTTTAGGGTCGAATACGCGAAAGCCAGCCCGCCGTCGCGGACAACGCCCGCGCCGCCACCGCCCGCGCCACCCTTGGCCGTGTCGGTGCCCGTCAGAAAGGCCGCCGTCGGATCGTCGACAATCAGGTCCGCGGATGCGAGGCCCGCCTTGCCGCCGGATCCGAACTTCGCGGTGCCGCCCGCGCCCCCGATCGCGGTCTGCGACAGCCAGACCGTGCTGTTCGCGGTGGCGATCGCGGCGTTTAGCAGACTGCTCGCCGCGCCATCGCCGCCGTCGGCGGCCAGGTAACCCGCGCCACCCGCGCCGCCGGTCTGCGAGACCCGCGCGTCGGCGGTGCCCTGCGTGCCCGACGACGTGGCCATCGCGGTCGCCTGCCCGGCATGGCCGGCGCCTCCGGCCATTCCCACGCCCGACGCGTCACCGCCGGCGCCACCCGCCGCGTTGGCGATCGCGACCACCGAGCCCGTGCCCGTCATCGAGGTATAGGCGGCCGCGTCGCCACCGGCGGCACCGCCTTGGTCGCTCGCGCCGCCCAGGCCGCCGGTCGCGGTGTCCGTGCCGACGAGATTGCTTGTAGCGGCATCGTTCACGATCAGCGTCGCGAAGGCATTGCCCGCGGCACCCGCCGCGCCACCCTGATTGCCGCCGCCCGCGCCGCCGGTCGCGGCCTGGGTCAGAGAGACCGAGCCCTCCGCCTGACCCGTGGCGGCATTGAACAGAGAACTGTCCTTGCCCGCCGCCGCGGCCGCGCCACCGCTGGCGTTCCCGCCCGCGCCGCCGGTCCGCGAGACACGAACATCGACGATCCCGGCTTTGCCGGTCGCGACACCGTTCGCGAACGCGGACGCATCGCCGCCGGCGCCGCCGGAATGGCCCGCCCCCGCCCCGGCGCCACCCTGGCCGCCCGTGGCGTAAGCGAAGGCCGCGACCTGCTCGATGCCCGTCACATCCGTGGAGGACACGGCGATGCCGCCCGCGGCGCCGCTGTTCGCATCGCTGCCGCCACCCGCGCCGCCAATGGCCACGCCGGTGCCGCCAATGAAATGTAACGTCAGGTCCGAGAGCACCTGAGACGACGTGGCACCGCCCGCCGCGCCCGCCAGGCCCCCGGCGCTGGACCCGCCCGCGCCACCGGTCGCCGTCTGGTTCAGATGGAGCGTACCACCGGCCCCGGTGACCTCGCCCGTCGCCGCGTTGAACACGCTGCTGCCGGCGCCCGCGCCGCCATCCGCGCCGGCGAGGCCTTTGCCGCCCGCGCCGCCAGTCTGGAAGACATTCGCTTCCGCGCCGCCGCCAATACCATACGACGTCGCGATGGCGCTGGCGGTCGCGACGCCACCTTGTCCACCGGTATGTCCCGCGCCCGTCGCCGCGCCACCGGCGCCACCCGTCGCGGTGGCCGTGGCGTAAACCCCATGCACGCCGATCATCCCGGCGGAGGCGAGGGCCGCGCCACCATCCCGGCCGCCCGCCGCGCCCGCGCCACCCGCGCCGCCCGTGGCGACGCTTGTGCCGCGCAAATACCCCGGCGCCCCAAAAGGATTGAGCGTGAACATCTTGGAGGTGGCGTCGCCCGCCGCGCCTCCGGTGCCGCCCGTGCTGTCGCCGCCCGCGCCACCCGTGGCGGTCTGCGTCAGACGCAGGACTCCCGTCGCGCCGCCGCTGGCGGCGCCGTCCAGAGTACTGGAAGCGCCGTCGCCGCCGTTCGCCCCGTTGGCGCCCATGCCACCGGCACCGCCGGTTTGCGTGACATGAACATTCGTCTCGGTGCTGGATCCCGGCGTGCCAGAGAAGCCCGACGCCGTCGCGGTCGCGATGCCGCCGGCCCCGCCGGTATGTCCGGCGCCCGTGCCCGAGCCACCCTGGCCACCCGTCGCCGTGGCATCGACGTTCATCGTGCCAAGGGTGTTCACCCCGTCCGCTTTGGAAACCGCCGTGGCGCCCGCCCCGCCATCGGCGCCCTGTCCGCTCGACAGCGTCCCCGTGCCCGGCGCGCCGGCATTCCCGCCAGCGCCTCCTGTCGCCGTGGCGAGACTGACCGCGATGGCGGCGACGGCGGCGGACGTGGCGGACACGGCATTCGCCTTGCCCCCCGTGCCACCCGCACCGGCATCGCCACCCGTGGCGCCGCCGCTCCCGCCATTGCCGCCGGCGCCGCCCGCCCCGCCGTTGGCCGTGGCGCTGTTGGAGATATCGCCCGCCAGGTTGGCGGTCGCGCTCGCATCCGTCCCGGCGCCGCCGGGGGTGCCAGGATCGCCGGGGCCGGCCCCATTCGTCCCTGGAACACCGGCGTTGCCGTTGTCGATGTCGATCATGGCTGCTTCCCCGTTGCTTCGCTGCGAGAGTCCCGGCGATCGTTCGTATGGACGAATGGCGTGGATCGCCGCCAAAACTTTCGATCCGGTTAATTTGGCCCGATTTCGATCTCGTTTGCAAGCAATATGTCGCGATTTTTGGTCAGGCCACCTCTTTTATCGCACAACAGTCACTTTAGATCGCTTTGACTCGCCGCTACACTCGGGCTCGATTGACTATCGGCAATCCGCGCGGCTACGACGATTCGGCGCGCCGAACCACCCGAACATCGGCCCGGGCGCCGGGCATGGCCCAGAACATGTCGTTCTCAAAACGACGGAACAGATCGGGCGGCAGGATTGAGTCGCGCGGGCGGAGCGCGACCTTGCGGGCGACCGTGTGCAGACCCGGCGCGCCGATCGCCAGGTCGAAGTCGCGGGCGTCGTAATCGACGTTGTCGAAGTCGTGCGCGAAGGACGGTTCGCCGATGAAGTCGTATATTTGTTCCAGGGTCCGGCCGGGATCCCGTGCCAACGCGCCATACTCTATCAGCATCAGCCGCCCAGAGTGTTCGCCATAATAGGCCTCTCGCAACGCATCCAACGCATAGCCGACCAGCCCGTCGTTGGCGGCGAGACGGTTGACCCGCGTGTAAACCGTTCCCCCCGCCTCGAAGCCGAACAGGCCCGACAGTTCATGCGGATTGCGCCGGATCAGGCTTTCGACGCTGTCCATGATCCAGGAAATATGACGGACACAACACAAGATTTTGGCGTCCGGAAAGTGATCGGCGATTGAGGGAAGTTTCGTGCACCAGACGCGGTTTGTGTCGAATATCAATTTTTCGTCGCCAAGTTTCCGATAATAACTTTCGAACACCCCTCGTAACAGGTCGCGCTTCTGTTCTTCGCCGATAAAGACGGCGGCTTCGTTCTTGCGGCTGGTGGCGGCCTGCATGGCCATGTAGATCGAGCCGACCGGACTTGTCATCGCCGCGTGAAATCTGGGGTTTTGGCGGAGTATTCCCGCCAGCAAGGTCGATCCGGACCGAGGAAGACCCGAAATGAAATGGATACCGTGACGCATGAAACATCCCCGTTGCCGCGCCGCCGACGAGGCGGCCCATGGTGGATTGTTAACATCGCACGGGTGGCACGCAAGCGGAACCGGATGCCGGGGACGGCGCCGGCCAAAGACCGGCGATGCGGAATTCTCGGCGATTTAACGCTTATTGGGCCGTTTATTTCCTGCCCGCGTGCCGCGCGGCTTGTACGGGGAGTGTGTTTCCCCTCCACGGGACATCGATCCTCACGGAAGGCGAGACTCAAGTCATATCGTTTGACATCTTCGTCACGCCGCGGACTGAGCACCGCCCTCGCGTTCTCCGCCGCTCCGGCCATCTCCGGGCTGGATTTCCCGTTTTCGTTTCCCGCCGTCGGCCGGGTGGTGACCGGCGCAATCGACGGCCCCTCGACCGGCGTAACCGCGGCGGACAAATCGTGGCGTCGCATATACCGGCGGCGCCGGCCCGGTGCCTTTGTCGATGCCGCTCGGTTCGATATCCGGGCGGCCCTTTAGACCTTTCAGGCTGGCGATCTCTTCGCGTGGTTTGGCGACAGCCTGTTTCAGGGCGGCGACTTCGCCAAACCGCCCGACCAGCGGAGCTCCAAGCTCTGGATGGCTCAGCACGGAAAGGGACGCGGGCAGCGGCACACGATGTAAAGAGTCCATGACGCCGAATCCGCGCAAGGAGACGCCGCGCCGTTACCCACATTTTTGCCCTCTTTACCACCCCGCCTTCAAAACCCCTCCCGAACCGGATAGTCTGGCGGCCCAATCACATTAAGGGCCCCGCCATGAACGATCTTTCCCCGGTCACGGATGTCCTGGCGGACGCCGACCGGCGCCACCTGATCCATCCGCTGCACCACTCCAAGGACCACGCCAACGCCAAGATCTTTGTCCGGGCGGAGGGCGCGATGCTCCACACCGCCGACGGCAAGGAATATATCGACGGCCTCTCCGCGTTGTGGAACGTCAACGCCGGGCACGGCCGTAAGGAACTGGCCCAGGCGGCGGCGGCGCAGATGGAGAAGCTGGCGTACGCGTCGGCGTACGCGGGATTTTCCAACGAGCCCGCGATCCGGCTGGCGGAGCGGATCGTCGGCCTTTCCTACAGCAACATGGCGGCGGCCTATTTCACCACCGGCGGCGCGGAATCCAATGAAAGCGCGTTCAAGTTCGCGCGTTACTATTGGAAGCGCATGGGCAAGCCGGAGAAGGTGAAAATCATCTCCCGCCGCTACGGCTATCACGGCGTCACCATGGCGGCGATGGCCGCGACCAGCCTGCCGGGCTACCAGAAGATGTTCGGCCCCCTGACGCCCGAATTCCACCAGATCGCGCCGCCTTACCCCTACCGTTGGCCCGGCAATGGCGACGCCGGCATCGGCGCGGCGGAGGACCTGGAAAACGCCATCAAGACGTATGGCGCGGACACCATCGCGGCCATCATTTGCGAGCCCGTGATGGGCGCCGGCGGCGTCATCGTGCCCCCGCCCAGCTACTTCCCGGCACTCCGCAAAATCTGCGACACGCATGGCATTCTGCTCATCGCCGACGAGGTCATCACCGGCTTCGGCCGCACCGGCAAGTGGTTCGCTTTGGGCCATTGGGGCATCGAGCCCGACCTGATGTCCTTCGCCAAGGGCATCACCTCCGGCTACCTGCCTCTTGGCGGCGTCATGGTCTCCAAGAAAATCCACCAGGCCATCGAGGACGCGCCGATGGACGAGAAGTTCATGCACGCCGCGACCTATTCCGGGCATCCGGTCTGTTGCGCGGTGGGCCTCGCCAACATCGACATCATCGAGCGGGAGGGGCTTGTGGAGCGAGCCCAGGAGCAGGGGGACCGATTCAGGAAGGGGCTGGAAACGCTGGGGAGCCTGCCCTGTGTCGGCGAGGTCCGGGGCATCGGCATGCTCGCGGCGATCGAACTGGTCGAGGACAAGGGCACCAAGAAGCCGGCGATCGGTCTGGGCGGCAAGGTCGTCGCGGAGGCCGGGAAGCTCGGCCTGATCATGCGCCAGCGCGGCGGCGGCGACGGTCCGCCCGCCAGTGGGGACTCGCTGTGCCTGGCGCCGCCGCTGATGACGCCGGAAGCCACGCTGGACCGGATCGTGCAGATCGTCGGGGAGTCGATCGTCGCGGCGAGCACCTGAAGACAGGCGTCGTGGCGAGCGCGCGAAACCATGGTCCCGTGTCCGCATGAACCAGGTTTAATGAAACAGGACCTGTGGGGTCTTGAACGGCCGGGAGCGGTCCCCATATCGCTATCATGGCGCGAGGGACACGGTCTCTTCGCCATGTGACGTTTCCCCCCCAAACTTGGCGGTGCCTCCGGGCACCGCTTTTTTTTGTCCGGCCGGCCGTCGCCTTTGCAACGCGCGGGTTCGCCGATACGGTCCCCGGCGGAGGCCGCCGCATGACCCAACTTGTCCCGACTCTCGACCACGTCGTCGTCAATGTCCGCGATCGCATCGACGAAGGCGCCGCCTGTTACCGGCGTCTGGGCTTTACTCTGACGCCCCGCGGCCATCACACGCTGGGATCGATGAACCACCTGGCGATGTTCGGCACCGACTACCTGGAACTGATCGCCGCGCCGCCGGGCAGCACCGCCCGTCCGGAAATTCTGGGCTCGCCCGAGGGGCTGAACGGTCTGGTGTTTGGCTCCGAGGACGCCGCGGCCACCCATTTCGCCATGGTCAAAGCCGGGATCGCCGTCCATCCCCCTGGCGAGTTCTCCCGGCCGGTGGTGCTGCCCGAGGGCAATCGCGACGCCGTGTTCCGCACCGTGCGCCTGATGCAAGGCATGGTCCCCGCCGGACGCCTGTATTTCTGTCAGCACCTGACCCGCGATCTGGTCTGGCGGGATGAATGGCGCCACCATGCCAATGGCGTCACGGGCGTTGCCCGCGCGATTGTCGTGGCGAAAGACACCGCCGACCTTGGCGCGCTGTTTGCCCGCATGTTCGGGCCGGACGCCGTGCGCCCGATCGACGGCGGTTGCGCGCTGACCGTGGGCCTGTCCCGCTTCGACGTCGTTTCGCCCGAGACATTCCATGCCGAATTCGGAGACGCCGCGCCCGATCCGGCGGGCCGGGACACCTATATGGCCGCGCTGGAGTTCCGGACACGCTCCCTGGACGCCGCCGCCGCCGCGCTGGAAACAGGCCGGGTCGAGGGCGCGCGCCCCCTGGGCCAGAGCATCGTCGTTCCCGCCAGTTCGGCCTTCGGCGCGACACTGGCGTTTTGCCTTTAGCGCGCGCCGCGCTAGCCTGGGGACAGGAACAGGAGACACCGCCCCATGCCGCCCGAATCGCCGCTCGCAACCTATAACGCGCATCTGGAACGCGGCGAACTCGCGTACCAGTTCAGCCCCTCCCTTGGCGCCGCCGTGTTCTATCCGCGCGTGATCGCGCCGAAGACCGGCAAGGCGGACCTGGAATGGCGCATCAGCAAGGGTCTCGGCACCGTCCACTCCACCACCGTCGTGCACCCGCAAAAGGGCGAGCCCTTCAATGTCGCCCTGATCGACGTCGACGAAGGCTTCCGCATGATGAGCCGCGTCGAGGACGTCGCTCCCACCGCGGTCGCCATCGGCATGCGTGTCAAATTCCGCACCCATCCGGCGGAGGGCGACGAATTCCCCTACGCCGTCTTCACCCCCGTGGAGAACGCCCAATGAACGGCCTTGTTCGCGGCTCCGCCGCCATTATTGGCGCCGCCGAGTCCGACATCGGCTCCGTCGCCGCGCTGCTGAGCCCGATCGACCTGATGGCGCAGGGCATCCAGCGCGCGCTGGAAGATTGCGGTCTTTCGCTGTCCGATGTCGACGGCGTCTTCTGCGCCACCAGCCAGGCGCGAACCTCCGCCATGTCGCTGGTCGAGTATCTGGGCATGCCGGATGTCTACACCGACTCCACCATCGTCGGCGGCTCGTCTTTCGAGGTCCATGTCGCGCACGCACAGGCGGCTTTGGCCGCGGGGTTGTGCAAGGTCGCGGTGGTGGCATACGGCAGCACCCAGCGCACCGTCGGCCGCCGTGGGTCCAGCCCGCGCGAGTTCAACGCCTACGAAACCCCCTACAAACCCTTCCTGCCCGCCACCGCCTACGCCATGGCCGCGCACCGGCACATGCACGAGTTCGGCACCAAACGGGAACACCTCGCCGAAGTCGCCGTCGCCGCCCGCGACTGGGCTTTGACCAACCCGGTGGCCTGGGAGAAGAAACCCCTCACCATCGCGGACGTCGTCAACGCCCGCCCGATCAGCGACCCCTTCACCGTGCGCGACATTTGCCTGGTGACCGACGGTGGCGGCGCGATCGTCATGACCACGGCCGAGCGCGCGAAATCCATGGCCAAACCGGCCGTTTATGTTTTGGGTTGCGGGCAGTCGATCACCCACGCCTCCATCACCTCGATGCCCAACCTGACGCATACCGGCGCGATCCAGTCGGGGGCGCAGGCGTATAAGATGGCGGGCATGAAGGCGTCGGACATCGACGTCCTCGCGCTCTACGACGCCTTCACCATCAACACGATCCTGTTCCTGGAAGACCTCGGCTTCTGCAAGAAAGGCGAGGGCGGACCCTTCGTCGCCAACGGCCATATCGGCCCGAAAGGCGGCCTGGCCGTGAACACCAACGGCGGCGGCCTTTCCTACTGCCACCCCGGCATGTACGGCCTGTTCCTGCTGATCGAAGCCGTCCGCCAGCTCCGCGGCGAGCGTGGCGCGGGTCAGGTCAAAGGCGCCAAAACCGCGATCGTCCATGGCAACGGCGGCGTGCTGTCCGCACAGGCCACCGTCATTCTGGGCACGGAGGCGACCCTCCGATGACCGGCCGGATCGAAATGAAGCTGGCCGAGCTGGGAATTTCCCTGCCCGAGCCCATGCCCCCGATCGCCAACTACCTCCCTTACGTCGTCACCGGCAACCTCGTCGTCGTCTCCGGGCAATTGCCCGCGGTCGACGGGCAGGTCGCCGTCACCGGCAAGGTCAGTTGGGGCGTCTCCGTCGAGGCCGCGAAAGACGCCGCCCGCCTTTGCTTCGTCAACATCCTGGTCCATCTGAAAGCGGCCTGTGGCGGCGATCTGGAACGGGTGAAACGCGTCGTGCGGCTCGGCGGCTTCATCGCCGCGCCGTCCGATTTCAACCAGCACGCGGTCGTGATGAACGGCGCCTCCGACCTCGCCGTCGCGATCTTCGGCGAGGCCGGACGTCATGCCCGCAGCACCATCGGCGTGCCCTCGCTGCCCGCCGACGCCGCGGTCGAAGTCGAGGGGATGTTCGAAATCGAATAGGGACACCGCGCCATGCCCGACGGAGCCGCCACGCTGACCATGAGCCTGCACGCCGCGATCGCCGATATCGATCCGGCCGACTGGGACGCCTGCGCGGGGGACGGCAATCCCTTCGTCAGCCACGCGTTCCTGAGCGTCGTGGAAGACAGCGGCTCCGCCACCAAACGCACGGGATGGGTGCCGCAACACGCGGTTCTCAAGAACGCGGACGGCGTGATTGTGGCGGTGGCGCCGGTCTACGCCAAAACCCACAGTTATGGCGAATACGTCTTCGATCACGGTTGGGCTAACGCGCTGGAACGCGTGGGCGTCAATTACTACCCAAAACTTCAGGTCGCATCTCCGTTCAGCCCGGTACCGGGGCCTCGCCTGTTGCGCCGGCCCGGTGGCGGCGTGTCGGCGGGAACGGTGGCGAACGCCCTGGTTCAGGCCTGCCAGGCACACGATCTTTCCTCCGTCCACGTGACGTTCTGCCAGGAAGACGAATGGAACGAACTCGGCGAGGCCGGGTGGCTGCGCCGCATGGGCATGCAATTCCACTGGGAAAATAACGGTTATAAAGACTTCGACGACTTTCTTGGCGCGCTGTCGTCGCGCAAACGGAAAGTCCTGCGCCGCGAGCGCCGCGACGCCAACGCCGCCGGCCTGGAATTTCATGCGTTGTCCGGCGCGGACATCGCCGAACGCCACTGGGACGCGTTCTTTCGTTTCTACCACGCCACCGTCGACCGCAAATGGGGTTCGGCGTATCTGACCCGTAAATTCTTTTCCCTTCTCGGCGAACGCCTTGGCGATAAGGTCGTGCTGATGTACGCGGAAAAGGACGGTAAACCCGTCGCCGGCGCCCTGAACCTGGTCGGCTCCGAAGCCCTGTTCGGCCGCAACTGGGGCTGCATCGGCGACTGGCCCTTCCTTCACTTCGAACTCTGCTACTACCGCGCCATCGACTGGGCCATTGCCCATGGCCTGAAACGGGTCGAGGCCGGCGCGCAAGGCCGCCACAAAATCCAGCGCGGCTACCTCCCGAAACCCACCTATTCCGCGCACTGGATCGCCCACACCGGCCTGCGCCGCGCCGTCGCCAATTTCGTCGAGGAAGAACGCGCCGGGATCGAACACGACATGAAAGCCCTGGCGGAGGAATCGCCGTTCCGGAAGGATGGCGAGGCATAAACGCCGTCCCGATTTCCCGCCGCACTCGCGCGCGCGGCCGTTTCGACCGCACCCAATCCTGAAGGATACCCCCCAATGCGAATCGCCCTGACCGGACTCGGCCCCATGGGCAGCGCGATGGCGCGCCGCCTGATCGCCGCCGGACACGACCTGACCGTCTTCAACCGCACCGCCGCCAACACCGAACCGTTCGCCGCGTTGGGCGCCACGGTCGCCCCATCCCCGGCCGAAGCGGTCAAAACCGCCGATATCGCGCTGACCGTCGTCAGCGACGACACCGCCACGGAAGCGGTGACATTCGGCCCGGACGGCGTCGCGGAAGGTCTGCCGCCCGGCGGCCTCCACATCGTCGCCGGCACGATCTCCATCGCCCTCGCCGACCGGCTGGACACCGAGCACCGCGCCCGCGGACAGCATTACATCAGCGCACCAGTTCTCGGCCGCCCGCCCGCCGCCGAGGCTGGACAACTCTTCATCATGGCCGCCGGCGAGGCCGCGCAAATCGCCCGCGCCCGCCCTTTGTTCGACGCCATCGGCCAACGCGTCTTCGAGGTCGGCGAACGCCCCATGCAGGCCAACACCGTCAAACTCTGCTGCAACTTCCTGATCTTTTCCACGATCGAACAAATGGGCGAGGTTTTCGCGCTCGCCGGAAAAGCCGGCGTCGAGCGCGCCGCCATGCTGAACGTCATGACCGAAAGCTTCTTCAACGCACCGGTCCATAAAAATTACGGCAAACTGGTCGTCGACGGAGTCTTCGACCCGCCCGGCGTCAAAGTCTCGCTGGGCGCCAAAGACGTCCGCCTGCTGCTCCAGGCCGGCGAACAACTCGCGGTGCCGCTTCCCTTTGGCTCCATCGTCCGCGACCGCTACCTCGCCGCCATCGCCCAAGGCGAAAAAGACAAAGACTTCGCCATCCTTGGCCGCCACGCCGAGCGCGACGCGGGGATCGAGTCATAGGCCAGAACGCGCGGAAGCCCTGGGGCGCTGCCCCATGGGCGCGAACTTACTGGATGGAATGAACGATTACCAGCGATAATTATTTCTTAATTGTTATGGTTGGATTCGACCGGGCCAGCGGGAGCGCGAAATCGTTGCCGCCAGGGCACTTTTCGCGGTTGACCGTGCCCGGAAGGCGCGGACTTGCCGCTTCCGGTGGCTCGGAGAAGCCAGGCTATCGCGGTACGGAGTGGCCAGCGCCAGTGAGTTCGCGTCTATCGGAGACTTCAACGGGCGTGAAGCCGCCGGCTCCGAAATCGTAGACGCCGTGAACCCGGAAATCCGTGCCTTTGGAGTCCGGTAAGGTGAGGCTCGTGCCGCCGGCGATACGCGGGGTCTGGCCGTGCGAGCGCGGTGCGTCGCTGGCATGTTCCAGCAGCCTGCCCGCCAGCGCTTTCAGAAAATCCACGCTGGCGGGGAGGCGGTTGCGCAACGCCTCTTCGCTCAGCGTCGCGATGCCGTATGCATGGGCTCAGGCCGCGACGCTCCGCTGGGAATGGCCGCCGACGGCCCGTGCCAGGGCAAGACGAAGCCGGTCCTTCGCGGAGCGCGCGCCGCCTTTGCCGCCCGGTTCAGACCAGGCCGCGGATGATCTCCAGTTGCGAGGGGTCGTCGAATGGCGCCACGATCAGCGCGTCGTCGACGCCCAGATCGGCGAGGCGTTTCAGCCGGTCCTTCGCTTCGGCCGGGGTTTGGCCGATCAGCGAGATGGTCAGATGGTGCCCGGTCGGCGCGGCGTCGGCGTTGGGCCGGAAGTCCGCGTGGATATTGGCGACGATTGCGCGTTTGCCGCCGGCGGCGCGATACATTTTCAGGCCCAGTTCCAGGTCTTCCCACTTGCTGTGGATGCCGGAGGAAATCCAGCCGTCCAGTTTCGATGCCAGATCGATCCAGCGCTGGCTGCGCCAGGCGCCCAGCATGACCTGGGGGCCACCTTTGGTGCCGGGCCAGGCGGTGATGGCGGGGCCGTAGACGGCTTCTTCGTTCCACACGCGGCGCATGGTCTCGATCAGGCCGGGCAGAACTTTGTACCGCGTGTCGTAATCCGCCTGCACCGCGTCGAAATCGTGCTTCGTGGAACCGGTGCCGACGCCGAAGCGGAAGCGTCCGTTGGCCAGCAGGTTGATGGTCTGCACGCGATGGGCGTGCTCGACCGGATGGCGGATCGGCAACTGGATCACACACGTGCCGATTTCGATCTTCTTCGTCGCGGCGCAGAGCAGGCCCGCGACGCTGAGTGGATCGAGCGTCGCGCGTCCGCGCGCGAAGGCGTCGGTCAGCCAGATCCCGTGATAATCGAGCGATTCCACCTGCTCGGCGAATTTCGAAAAATACTCCGCCATCGGCGTCCCGTCCTTGGGGAGCTGGCCGCGGGGGATCGTGACGATACCAAGACGCATGGGTTTTGTGCTTTCAGTAAGGTTTGTCGCCGGCGACCGTGACCCGGAAGCCGGAGCGTGTGTGCGGCCAGTAGTCCCACATCGCGCGATGTTGCACGCAGCGATTGTCCCAGAACGCGACCGAATTGGGTTGCCAGCGGAAGCGGCACTGGAACAGCGGATTTTCCGAATGTTCGTAGAGGTAGTTTAGGATCGCGGTGCTCTCGTCGCGCGGCACGCCGAAGATGCGGCGGGTGAAGCCGCGGTTGACGTAGAGGGCTTTTTTCCCGGTGACCGGATGGGTCCGGACGACGGGTTGCTCGGCGCGGGGATAGGCGGGTTTGTCCTGCACGCCGAAATTCGCGTACATGCCGCGGTAGACATCCTCGCCGCTGTGCTCGGCGGTCAGCCCCTCCAGATAGGCTTTCATGCGGTCCGACAGGGCTTCGTAAGCGGCGTACATGTTGGCGAACAGCGTGTCGCCGCCTTTGGGCGGGGTTTGTTTAATGTAGAGAATACTGCCCATGGGCGGTTCGATGTCGCAGGAGACATCGCTGTGCCAGCCCTCGCCGTTGGCGCGCGGGCTGTCTTTGTCCGCGTGGATCATCATCAGTTCTTTGTGACCGGGCGCATGCGGCGCGGCCGGATGGACGTGCAGATCGCCGAAATTGCGGCCGAAGGCGAGGTGCTGTTCCGGCGTCAGGTGTTGATCGCGGAAGAAGATGACGCAATTTTCCGCCAGCGCGCGATGGATTTCGTCCATTTGCCGGTTCGACAAAGATGTCAGATCGGCGCCGGAGATTTCGGCGCCAACGATCGGCGTGAGTTTGTCCACCGCGATCGTTTCGTACGGCGCCGATTCATCCGCGAGGTGACGGTAACGGGGACCGTTGTTGCCCAGGAGCGCGCTCATCGCTGAACATTCCCGCTTCTGATCGGAATGCCGGTTTCCTCGAAACAGACCTGCGCGAAGGCCGCGACGCCTTTTCGAATTGTGTCGTGATCTGGCATCGCGAAGCAAAGCCGCAGATGGGAGGTGGAATTATCGGGACTGACCGCCCATGCCGGGCCTTCGTTGAAGATGATTCCGGCTTTGGCGGCGGGGGCGAGAAGTTTGCGGGTGTCGATCCCGTCGGGCAGCTTGATCCACAGGAAAATCCCGCCTTTCGGGGCCCACATTTCGGCGGAGGCGCCGAATTCCCGCTCGACGGCTTCCACCATCACCTTCAGCTTTTCGTGCAGCACGCCGTTCAAATGCGACAGGTGTTTGTCGAAGTTCTTCGAAAAATATTCCGCGACCACCATCTGGTCCAGCGCGCCAGTGCCGCTGTCGCCTTTTAATGGCAGCAACCGGCTCATGATTTCCCATTCCGCGACGATGTAGCCCAGACGCAACGCCGGCGCGAGCGATTTCGAAAACGAGCCAAGATGGATGACGCAGCCGGGATCGAGGGAATACAAAGACGGCGGCGCCTCTACCCCTTCCCACAGCAAATCCGCGTAACACTCGTCCTCGAAAATCGCGACATTATATTCGCGCGCCAGTTTTATCAGGGCGAGGCGCCGGTCCAGCGGCATGATCGTCGCTGTCGGGTTCTGGATGGTGGGAATGGTGTAGATGAACTTCGGCGTGACGCCCTTGGCTTTCAGCGCCGCGAGTTGGGCCGCCAAAGCCTCGATCACGATGCCGTCGCCGTTGAGTTTCATGCCTTCGACGGTGGCGCCCATGTTGCGGTAGCGGTTGATGGCGGATTGATAGGAATATTCCTCCACGAGAACCGTGTCGCCGCGATTGACCAGCAGCTTCGCGATCATATCGAGACCCTGGCCGGAGCCGGTGACGATCATGATGTCGTCGATCCCGACTTTCATGCCGCGGATGCGGTTGCAGCGATCCGCGACGAACTGGCGCAGGCCGGGATAGCCCTGCGGTCCCAGCCCAAGATTGTAGATCGCGAGTTTCGAGCCTTCGCGCCGCAGGACGGACGCGGCGGCCTCGACGAGGCCCTCGACCGGCACCTGTTCGGGGTCGTTGTTGCCGCCGATGAAATAATAAGGCGGGAAGGGCGCCCATTTCGCCACGGGGGCCACGGCGGCGGAGCTGTAGAGTTTTCCGTAATCGATTGAGGTCATGGGGTTTCCCGCTCCTGGTGGCATCCGCGTTCATGGGCCCTCGCGGGCGCCACAGGATCGGGGATACAGGGGCGAACTGTCAATTCACCGCGCCGGGTCGATCAGAACCTTCGCGTGGTCCGAGGGTTTTCGCAGGCGTTCGAACATCTCGGGCACGTCGTCCAGCCCGATCGTGCCGGTGATCAAGGGGTTGGGATCGATCCGTTCCGCGGCCAGCAGGTCGAGCACATCGGCGAATTCCGCCCGCTCGTAGCCAAGGACGAAGCGGAGCGACAGTTCCTTGCGGATGGCGACGCGGGGGAAAATCGTGTCCTCGCCCCGGCAGACGCCGACAACGACGATGGTGGCGCGGAGCGGCGCGAGATCCATGCACTGGCGCAGCACGCCAGGGACGCCGACGCATTCGAAGATGACGTCGGCCGCGCCTGGTTTTTCGCTTGCCGGATCGATCGTCCGGGCGCCCATGGCGGTGGCCTTGGCGCGGCGTGCCGGGGCGATTTCGCTGACCGCGACGTCCTTCGCGCCGTTCAGCCGGGCGAACAGCGACACCGCGAGTCCGATCGGCCCCGCGCCGATCACCAGCACGCTCCGTCCCAGCAGGTTTCCCGCCGCGCGGACGGCGTGCAGTCCGACCGCGAGGGGTTCCGTCAGCGCCGCCAGCTTCAGGTCCAGCCCGTCCGGGACTTTCAGCGCGTGATGCGCGGGCATCCGCAGATATTCCGCGTAGCCGCCTGGAACGGAAGCGCCGAGTCCGATGATCTTGTTACGTGGGCAATGGATGCCGAGCCGGTCTTCGCAGCCTTGTCCGGAGGGGCGGCAGTCGTCGCATTCCTGTAGCGGCAGTCCGATGACGCGATCGCCCGGCCGAAAATCGTTCGAGGCGGATTCGGTCACGACTCCCGCGTATTCGTGGCCCAGAACGGTGCCGGTTTCGAGGGAGGTGGGACTGGGCTCGGTGGCATGCAGGTCGGAGCCGCATATGCCGCAATACGCGACTTTCAGGACGATATCGCCGGGCCGGGCGGCCGGGGTCTGCCGGTCCTCGATGGTCAAAGGTTGGCCTGGACTGTGGAAGACGGCGGCGCGCATCTGGGGACTCCTGGGAGATTGGGAGGATTTGTACCACGGTCCGGGCGGGCGCGACAAAGCGGGTATGGCCTTGGCCAGAGCGTGGTGGCCGGCGGCGCGGCCCCGGATTTCCTTGGAAAGCCCGCCGTGTCGCCCTACCATGCTCCGGCGCGCGCAAGGAGACCTGAGGCATGGATCGAGAGGAATTGGGCTTGCTGTCCCGTTGTCCCGAGGTGTCCCGTCGCCTGTTGACGGTCGACGAATACCATCGGATGGGCGAGGTGGGCATTCTTACCGATGACGATCGCGTCGAGTTGATCGAAGGGGAACTGGTCGCGATGGCACCGATCGGGAGCGAGCATGCGGCGGCGACGAATTCACTCAATCGCCTGCTGGTGATGGCGGTGGGGGAACGGGGCATTGTCGCCGCTGGGAACCCGGTTCGTCTGACCCGGCGCAGCGAGCCGCAGCCGGATTTTTCGATCCTTCGGCGGCGGGAGGGTTACCGGTCGATGTTGCCCAGACCCGAGGACACGATGCTGGCCGTGGAAGTCGCCAACACCAGCCTCGACTTCGATCGTAAGGTCAAATTGCCGCTTTACGCCCGGAGCGGCATTCCCGAGGTCTGGATTGTCGATGTGGTGGCGGAATGCGTCGAAATTCACCGGTTGCCGGTCGCTGGCGTTTATACATCCGCGACGCGATCTGGGCTGTCGGACACGCTGACGATCGAGGCGCTGCCGGGGATTGGCATTCCGGTCGCGCGCATATTCGCGGGGTAGACGATGGGGCGGCGGGCGCTTCCAATGGAGCGTCGATCTTCGCGCGCCGCCTTGGTGTTTGGTGGCAGGCACGACGCCTCGTCAGTCCGGGAGACCCATTGAGGCCTTCGTTGACCGCATTGGGATCGCCGCTGTCCCCAAGGGGGAGCGGCGATCGGGAGCGGTCGTGTGTGCTTACATCATCGCCTGCATGTCGGCGTCCACGCCAATGGCCTGGCCGCTGACGGTGGCGCCGAAGGGGCTGGCCAGATAGAGTGCCATGTTGGCGATGTCCTGCTGCGAAACGAAACATTTCAGCGAGGTCGTGCCCACCGTGCGATCCGTCATTTCGTTTTCCGAGATTCCCTCCGACAGCGCCTTCGCCTTGATGACCGCGCGAATCCGCGGCCCGTCCACCGGTCCGGGCAGGATCGCGTTCACCCTGACACCGTCGCGGCCCAGTTCGATCGCGAGCGTCTTGGTGAATCCGACGACACCCCATTTCGCGGCGGCGTAGGGGGCCCGGTGCGCGAAGCCGAACCTGCCGGCGGCGGAACTCATGTTGATCACGGCGCCGCCACCATTGGCTCGCAGCGCCGGAATCGCGCGGCGGGAGCAATGGAACATCGCGGCCAGGTCGATGCGCAGCGTGGCGTCGAGTTCTTCCGGCGTGACCTCTTCCACCGGCGCGGTGGGCCCGGCGATGCCGGCGTTGTTGACGAGGACGTCGAGTCCGCCAAGGTGTTTGACGGCGAAATCGACGAAGGCCTCGCAGTCCTCGGGCAGGCCCATGTCGGCCTTGACCCCAGGATGGCCGCAGGATGCCAGCGCGGCTTCGTCGATGTCGGAGACGAACACGCTGGCGCCGCACGCGGCGAAACTGTCGGCGATGACCTTGCCGATTCCGTTCGCTCCGGCGGAAATCGCGACCCGGTATCCCCCGAGATCGACGGTGAGCGGTGTGCGCGCGGCGGAGATCATCGCAGCGAATTCGCGATTTGGCGGTAGGCTTCCTCGGGGAAGGCCTTCAGCGATTGGGTGCGCACGTAGCCGAGTTTCCCCAGCATCAGGCAGAACCGGGCGGCGACCGCATCGTCCGGGGCCTCGTAAACGATGATCATGTCGTGAATTCCCATGGTCATATGCACGGACATGAAGCGTCCGCCCATCTCTTCCAGGGTTTTGCGCGCGGCGTCGACCCGCTTCGGGCCGTCCTCGATGGCGCGCATGCCCTGATCCGTCCAGTTGGCCAGCATCACATAGCTCGGCATGGTCGCTTCCTTCCCTGGAGGCGCGTATAGTGTGCGCGGGCGGCCAGGGAGGCAAGCATGAACCGGCACGACGGCGCGGGCCTTTCCGGGGGCAGGCTTTGGGGCTTTGCCCCCTCGACCCCCACCAGGGGAACGTCCCCTGGACCGCGATCGATTTTGGTAGGTGAACAAGGGAGGGCCTACATGGACGTCGAGACGTCTCGGATGGCCCTCCCTTGTTCACCTACCAAACCCCGGGGTTCCAAGGGCGAGCCCCAAAGGCCCATTGGGGCGGGGTTCGAAGGGGCGGCGCCCCTCGTGGGGTCCGGGGCAACGCCCCGGCGGCCGCCATCCGGCACCGGGTTGCCCCGTGCGCTGAAGGATCACCGATAATGGAGGCCGCGATGTCCGGAACGATTGTATTCGTCTTTCTGCTGGTGCTGATCGTCGTCACCATGTTCGCGGGCGTGAAAACCGTCTCGCAGGGTCAGATCTGGACGGTGGAGCGCTTTGGCGCCTTCACGCGGACGCTGCAACCCGGCCTGAACTTCGTCGTGCCCTTTGTCGATCGCGTCGGGCACAAGATGAACGTGCAGGAACAGGTGATCGATATTCCCGAACAGAGCGTCATCACCAAGGACAACGCCACCGTCGCGGTGGACGGGATCATCTACTACCGGGTCATGGAGCCGGAAAAGGCGGCCTATCAGGTCACCTTCCTCACGGTCGCCCTGACCACGCTGGCGACCACCAATATCCGGGCCGTCATCGGCGAACTGGAACTCGACGCGACCTTGTCGTCGCGCGAACACATCAACTCCTCGCTGCTGAATATCCTGGACGGCGCGACCGAACCCTGGGGCGTCAAGGTCAGCCGCGTGGAAATCCGCAAAATCGAACCGCCGGAAAATTTGATCCGCGCGATGAACCTGCAAATGACCGCGGAGCGCGAACGCCGCGCGGTCGTTGCTCGCGCCGATGGCGAGCGGGAGGCCGAAATCAAGAAGGCCGAGGGGGAGAAGCAAAGCCTGATCCTCCGCGCCGAGGGCCGTCAACTCGCCGCCATCCGCGACGCCGAGGCACGTGTCGCGCTGGCGCAGGCGGAGGCGACGGCGACGCAGATGGTCAGTGAGGCCTCGGCGAAATTCGGCAATGCCGGTCTGCAATACTTTATCGCGGATCGATATGTGCGCGCGTTCCAGGCCATTGCCGCCGCGCCGAATTCACGGCTTGTGGTGGTGCCGATGGAAGCGGCGGGACTCGCGGGCGGAATCGTGCAGGCGATGGAATTGTTCCGCGAGGGCGGACGGCCGGAGACACGCGTGTGATCGACTGGATTATCTGGGTTGTCGCCGGGCTGGCGCTGCTGATTCTGGAGATGCTGCTGCCAGGCGTCTTCATGATGTGGCTGGGGCTGGCGGCGATTGGCGCGGGGCTGCTTACCCTGGCGTTCGGCTTCGCGTTCGCGGCGCAGGTGGTGTCGTTCGGGGTGCTGACGGTGGTGGCGCTGGCGATCGGGTTGCGCTTTCGCCGTCCGCGCGACGCGGGCACGCCCATGCGCAACGAAACCGCGGGGCTGGTCGGCCGTCCCGCCACGGCATTGGTGTTTCAGGGACGC
Source organism: Acetobacteraceae bacterium (assembly GCA_947474705.1). GTDB lineage: Bacteria > Pseudomonadota > Alphaproteobacteria > Acetobacterales > Acetobacteraceae > Rhodopila. Next base: position 27,919 of record CANJJS010000028.1, read on the forward strand.
GATGGCAGAGTGCGGCTCGGCGACACCGACTGGCCCGCCCGCGTTCCGCCGGATACCAATCCGCCGGATCCCGGCGCGCGCATGAAAGTCCAGCGCGTCGACGGCACGATCCTGATCGTCCGTCCGGATATTTGACAGTGCCGTCGCCTTGGCGACATCTGAAAGGACCCACGTGAGCACGGAAGATTTTGTACCGACCTGGACCTCCGCGACGAAATTGTTGCAGGCGGTGGAGGATCGGCTCGAGGCCGATGGCAAAGACGCCGTCGCGGCCTGTTTCACCGAGGACGCGACGATCCATTTCGCCGACCTGCCGGAAATGCGCGGTCACGCCGAAATCGCGAAATATTTCGCCGCCCGCTTCGCCCGCGCCCGGAATTTTCTGCGCGACCGCACGCTGCGCGCGTTGATGGGCAATATCGTCGCCAGCACCTGGGATGCCACCTGGACCGATTCCCAGACCGGCAAGGAGATGGTCGCCCGCGGCACCGAAATCTGGACACTTCGAGGTGCGAAAATCGCGGGCTGGGATGCCACGTTCAACGTTCGCGAGAAGGACGGTCCACCCTTGACCCCGGTCACCTGACCATGATCGCGGCCATCAGCCTGATGCGGCGCCAGGACGTCCTCAACCTCAATCGCTTCCGGCGGCACTGGCTGGATGTACACGGGCCCCTGGTCCGTGCATTTCCGAAATTGCGGCGTTACGTGCAGTGCCACACGGTCGATTCCGTCGCGTCGAACGAGGAAGGGCTGAGCCTGCGGGTCGATGGGTTTCCGATCCTGTATTTCGATAACGATACGGATCGGCTGGCCGCGCACAATTCGCCGGAAATGGCTGCGTGCAACATCGATTCGCGCCTGTTCGTCGGCGCGGTCTCGCGTGTCATCGCCGATGTGGAAGGCGATCTCCGCGCCAATCATGGACGGTTCAGTCTTTTGGAAATCTGGCCCGAGGGCACGGAACCGGCGAATCGGCCGGTTCTGTATCGGGTTCGCGAACAGGGCGCGGCGCCGAACAGTGTCATTCCGCACCTGAAATTCGCCGTCGGAGCGGTCACGCAAACTTGGTTCGACAGCCTCGTCGACCTCGAATGCGGCGGCGCGGAAATGGGCGATTCCATTTCCGCGCGTTTCGCGGTCGAGGAACACTGGCTGATCTGATACACCACCGAAAAGGAGGATATACACAATGAAAGTCGGATTTATCGGCGTCGGCACAATGGGCGCCGGCATGGCGCTGAATATGCGCAAAGGCGGCAATGAGATGGTGGTCAACGACCTCACCATGCAAGCCGCTTCCCGTCACCTCGCGGCCGGCGCCACATGGGCCGCCACCCCCAAGGAGGTCGCGGCGCAGTGCGAGGTCGTCTTTACTTCGCTGCCGACCCCGGCCGATGTCCGCGCGGTCGGCGGCGGCGAGAACGGCCTCGCCGCCGGGTTCAAGCCGGGTTCCGCCTGGTTCGATCTGTCGACCAATGCCGTCGATGTCGTGCGCGCGCTGCACGCGGAATTCGCGGCGCAAGGCGTGCATTTCCTCGATGCCCCCGTCAGCGGCGGCCCCTCCGGCGCCAATTCCGGAAAGCTTGCGATCTGGGTCGGCGGCGATAAGGCGATTTTCGACAAATACCAGGCCCAGCTTGAGGCGATGGGCGATCAGGCCCGCTATATCGGTCCGATCGGCGCGGGGACCATCGCGAAGCTTGTGCATAATGCCTCGTCCGCCGCCGTGAATGTCGTGCTGTCGGAATGTTTCACCATGGGCGTGAAGGCCGGTGTCGAGCCGCTCGCGCTGTTCGAGGCGATCCGCCAGGGCGCGGCGGGCCGCACCCGGCTGTTCGACCGGATGCAGAAGCAGTTTCTGACCGGTGTTTACGATCCGCCCGATTTCGCGCTGCGGCTGTTGCACAAGGATGTTTCGCTCGCCTGCCAGTTGGGCCGGGAGGTCAGTGTGCCCATGCGGCTGACCAATCTCGCGCATCAGGAACTGACCGAGGCGATGAACCGCGGCTGGGACAAACGCGATTCTCGCGTGGGCGCCTTGCTGCAACAGGAACGCGCGGGCATCCCGCCGATCCAGGTCGATCCCGCCCGCATCAAGGCGTCCATGGACGCCAACCCGTAACAACTGGAAAGTTCGAAAAATGCAAATTGGCGCCCTTGTGCCATTCGGCGACTTCGGCGGCGATCCGGATACCGTGCGCGATTACGCGCAAGGTCTGGAAGCCGCGGGCTACGACTTCTTGGAGGCGCCCGATCATGTACTGGGCGCCAATGCCGCCTCCCGGCCGGATTGGGAGGCGGGCCGGAACACCTCCGAAGACCTGTTCCACGACCCCTTCGTGCTGCTGAGCTACGTCGCCGGCGTGGCGCCGAAGCTTGGCTGCTCGACCGGCGTTCTGATTGTCGCGCAGCGGCAGACGGCGCTGGTGGCCAAGCAGGCGGCGTGTCTGGATGTCATGACTCGCGGTAAATTCCGGCTTGGCATCGGCGTCGGCTGGAACGAGGTGGAATTCGTCGGACTGAATGAAAATTTCAAAAATCGGGGACGCCGTTCGGAGGAACAGGTCCAGGTGATGCAGGCCCTGTGGAAACAGGATCATGTCACCTTCAAAGGAAAATACCACACGATCGACGATGCCGGCATCAACCCGCGCCCCGCCTCGGGACGCGTGCCTGTCTGGTATGGCGGTCACCACGAAAACACCCTGCCGCGTATCGCCAAATGGGGCGACGGCTGGATGCCCAACGCCTATCCGCCGAATCAGAGCGCCGTTGAAATCTTCGACAAGCTCCGGCGTCTGATCGAAGCTGAGGGCCGCGATCCGGCGTCCGTCGGCATTGAGGTCTGGACCTCCTGTGGCGCGGGCTCGGAAAACGACTGGCGCAAAGAGGTCGCGTTCTGGCAGGCTCTTGGGGTCACCCATATCTGCCTGACCACCACCTTCCACCGGCGGCACCATCACCGCATCGCGGGGAAATCCCTCAGCGACCATCTCGCGGCGGCGAAGCGCTACCGCGACGCCGTCGCCGATTATTTGTGAAAAGGACAACACACATGCAACTCGGAGCATCCCTGCCCGTCGGCGACATCGGCACCGGCGGCGCGGTCGTCAAGGATTACGCGCAAACCCTGGAAGGCATGGGTTTCGATTATATCCAGGCGCCGGATCACGTTCTTGGCGGCAATCCCGCGGGACATAAGGACAAGGCGCGTGTTGGCACCTCCGCGACCGCGTATCACGACCCGTTCGTTCTGTTCAGTTACATCGCGGGCTGCACGGACAAGATCGGCTTCGCGCCGGGCGTGCTGATCCTGGCGCAACGCCAGGCGACGCTGGTGGCGAAACAGGCCGCGAGCCTCGACGAACTTTCCGGCGGACGCCTGCGTCTGGGCATCGGCGTGGGCTGGAACGAACTGGAATTCACCGGGCTGAACGAGAATTTCAAAAATCGCGGCAAACGCTCGGAAGAGCAGGTTCAGGTGATGCAGGCGCTGTGGGCCAACGAGCACGTGGACTTCAAGGGAAAATACCACACGATCGACGATTCCGGCATTAACCCGCGCCCGAAATCCGGCCGGGTCCCCGTGTGGTTTGGCGGCCATGTCGATGCCACACTGGAACGGACGGCGAAATGGGGCGATGGCTGGATGCCGCTGGCGTATCCGGCCGACGACACCGCGCTGAAAGCCTTCGACAAGCTTCAGGGTCTGATCAAGGCCGCCGGGCGCAAGCCGGAGGACGTGGGCATCGAAGTGTGGATGTCGCTGGGGTCCAACAACCCGGACGAATGGCGCAAGGATTTTTCGTTCTGGAAAAAGGCGGGTGTGACGCATGTGACCGCCCACACGACCTATGCCACGGGCCACCACAAGCGGATCGCCGGTAAGACCTCGGCGGATCACCTGGCGGCGATTAAAAGCTTCCAGGACGCGGTGAAAGACCTGGTCTGACCGAGCGGTCCCTTATCCGTCCCTTCCCAGGATTATTTTGGGCGGGGACGGTGCCGGGCGCCAATTGGCGTTGCATTTTCAGTTGACGCCAATCGGCGGGAAGATCACATTCGGTCCAACCCTTTGGACCGCCGATCCATGTCAGCCGCCCTCGAACTCCCGGTTCGCCCCACGCCCATCCGCCAGGCCGGCACCCGCCACGCGGAAGAGGCCGCCATGTTGCGCGCGGTCCTCAACCTGTTCGACCGCTGGCAACTGACCCCCGCGCAGGCGCGCATCCTCCTGGGCGATCCCTCCGAACGCACGTTCCAGCGCTGGCGCAAAGGCGAGGTCGCGAGCCTCCCCGCCGACACCGTGTTCCGTCTGGGCACTTTGCTCGGGATTCACAAAGCCTTGCGCTATATGTTCGCCGATCCCGCGCGCGCCTACGCCTGGGTGCGCGCGCCCAACGCGGCGTTTGGCGGTCACAGCGCGCTCGACCGGATGCTGCAAGGCGCGCCCACGAATCTCGCCGCCGTCCGGGCTTACCTCGACGCGGAACGCGGCGGCTGGTGACGTCGTTCCAGCCCATGCGGTGGCCGGTGTCCCACCGCATCATTCGGACCATTTACCCGCCGGTCGATCTGTTCGAGGACATCGCGCCGCCTGAGGACTGGGATCTCCTCGCCGCGGCCGAGGCGCGGACCAACCCGCGAGTGCTCGACGCGATCGGGGATTTGAGCCTGGTGCCCGCGCATCGCCGCGTCGGCGGTCCCACGGCGTCTTTGGCCATGGCGGCCTTCACCCATGTTTCGCCGGACAGGAAAAGCCGGTTCTCGGACGGGACGCATGGCGTCTGGTATTGCGGCGACCGGTTCGAGGTCGCGCTGGCGGAAACCGCGCATCATTTTGAGCGTTTCATGCGCGCCACCGCCGAACCGCCGGGTGCGGCCGATTTTCGCGAACTCGTCTGCGCCGTGGGCGGTGGGATGGCGGACGGTTCGGCGCCGCCGTTGCTCGATCCAGACGATTGGACCGCCGGGCAAGCGTTTAGCCGCGCCGCGCGTGCCGGCGGGGCCGATGGCGTTTTGTATCCCAGCGTGCGGTTTCCGGCGGGCCATGCGCTGGCGTTGTTTTGGCCGGATCGGCTCGAGCTACCGATCGCCCAGGCGCGGCAGTTCCGGTATGGGTGGGACGGGCGGCGCATGCACCGGTATCTGGTGCATGGCGCCCGTGCCTGGACCCCGTTTCCCTGACGGGATCAGGCGAAAATCTCACCCAACCGCTTGATCGAATCCAGTGTCCGCTCGATGGGCAGACCGGGCCACTGGCAGCGCATGATGAAGTGGTTCACGCCCAGTAACTCGGCGTAACGGGCGATTTCTTCCTTCACCGAGACTTTGTCGCCGATGATGAATTTGTCTTTCGCGAAGGCCGGGAAATTGTCGACGTCGAGGGTGCGGCGTCCTTCCAGACCCCAGGACGCGTAGGCATTGTATTTGTATTGCAGCGGCACCCGGCATTCCTCGATGGCCGTGGCATGGCTGGCGCCGACATAGCATTCGACGGTGATCGGAAAATCCGTCGCGGTGCGGCCGTATTCCGCCAGGGCGGCGCGATAGGTTTTCATCAGCGGCACGGTTTTCGCGAGTCCGCTGCTGTTGACGATCAGCCATGCGTCGCCGATTCGCGCGGCGCGTTTGACGGAGACATCGGCCTGACCCGCGATATACAGCGGCGGACCGCCGGCCCGCACCGGTTTCACGCCGATCCCGGCATCGTTGACGGTGTAGAAGCGGCCTTTATGGGTGACCTTTTCCTCGGTCCACAGGCGCTTCATCAGCGCGATGCCTTCGTTGAAGCGCGGGGCCCGTTCCGTCAGCGGGACGCCGAACGCGTCGAACTCGGGTTGGCGATAGCCCAGGCCAAGGCCGAGCACGTAATTGCCGCCGGTGAGAACGTCGAGGGTGGCGGCTTCCTCGGCCACGTGCATTGGGTTCTGCGGTGGCAGAATGAGAATATTCGGCCCGATGGTCATGCCTTCGGCGTGCGCGGCGAGGTAGCCCATGGTGGGCACGATCGCCAGCATTTGCATCGGATTGGTGAGCCAGTGGTGTGGGAACCACAGCGATTTGAAGCCGGCGTCGCGGGCGGCGCGCACCTGTTGGACCATTTCCGGCACGCGTGCCGCGACGTCGTTGCCTTCCGGGAACTGGGTATTGATGAACAGACCGGCTTTCATGCCGTGGATCCTCCCTTGCGTCGTGGCAGCATAGCGGGGAAACGCCGGGGCTTGAAGCGGCGCCCAGGCGGGGCCATTTTCGGGGGGTTATGAAAGAAGATCACAAGATCATCGAGATGACCCTCGACGGGGAGTTCGTCTCGCCGCCTGAACCGCCGCGGCCTCCGGTGGGCACGAAGCTCATGCTGTGGGCGATCATGGCGACGGTGCTGTCGATGGCGGTGCTGGTTGTCGTGGTGACGTTCTGGCTGATCGTGACGATCCTGCCGTTCGTCCTGCTCGCGGCCGCGATCGCTTATGCGGCTTATCGGTATCAGGTCTGGCGCAGCGGCCGGTCGTTCGTGCGTTGGCGGGGGCCGTTGCCATGATCCGCGCCGCCGCTTTGCTGGGCGTGCTGCTCGCCCCCGGTCCGGCGTTCGCGGGCGATGCCGATGTGACGCAGGTCTCGATCCGGCGGGGGCAGGGGGCTTGGTTCAATCTGGATGTCACCGTGCGCAGCAAGGACACGGGGTGGACGCGCTACGCCAATCGTATCGAGGCGCTGGCGCCCGATGGCACCGTGCTTGGGGTGCGGGAACTGGATCATCCGCATGAGACGGAGCAGCCGTTTACGCGCGACCTCTACGATCTGCGAGTGCCGCCGGGCATTAAGACCATCGTGGTCCGGGCGCATTTCAAGCCGACGGGGTATGACGGCGCGACCATGACGGTCGCGCTGCCGGGCCGGTGAGGGCGGCGCTTCGGGCGACCCTGTCCTGGCCGGTGAAGGCGGGCCAGGACGCGGTTCGTGGTACTCGGTTGGCATAAGGCGTGGATGGCCCGCCTTCGCGGACCATGACACGGGGTAACGCGGTGCGTGCCTCCGACGGAGGCGGTAGTCCTAACTGCAATCTTACTTCGCGATGAATTTCTTGAACTCGGTCACCACGCCGTCCCAGCGGTCGAAATTGTTCGACACCGCGTCCACGGTCGCGCCGTGTTCCAGGTCCATGTCCATTTCGATCCACGGCTCTTTCTCGTCGTCGAGGTAGACCCGGCCGAACCGTTTGGTGCGGTTCCACTGTTGTACCTGGTCCAGCCCGAATCCCTTGACGCTGAAGCCGGCGGAAAACTGGATGGAATTGCAGCGCGATTTGGCGTTGCAGCCGTAAAAATACACGCCGTATTTCGTTTCGTTTTTGAAGGTGCGGATCAGCGGATCGCCGTCCTTATCGGTCGTCACCTCGGCCGGAAGGCCTTTGGCGGTCATGATTTTGGCGATTTCCTCGCCGGTGACGCCGCCGTCGGGCAGCGGTTGCGCGGAAACGGCGGGCGCGAGCAGGGACAAAGTGGCGGCGAGACAGAACCAGCGCATGGGTATTCTCCAGATCCGCCGCGATGGTCGCGCGGCGGACCGGAAGAAGCAAGCGAATCGATCAGCCGGTTTTGGCGGCCGCGGGCCGGGCTTGTTTGGTGACGTCCGGAATGTCCAGGAAGAAGGCGCAGACCAGCGCCGCGACCAGGGACAGAAGCGCCAGTCCGAACAGCCCTCCGGCGAAGCTTCCGGTTACGTCCTTCAGGACTCCGACGTACCATGGGCCGAAGAATCCGCCGAGATTGCCGATCGAATTGATCCAGGCCAGCGAGGCGGCCGCCGCCGATCCCGTCAGGAACATCGGTGGCATGGCCCAGAACGGGCCTTTGGAACCATAGAACCCGACCGCCGCGATGGACATGCCGACCAGCGCCCACCAGGTGCCCATTGTCAGCCCGGCGATGACCAGCCCTACCGTTGACAGTGTGCAGGCTCCCAGCAGGTTCCAGCGCCGTTCGTTCATCCGGTCCGACACGCGGCCCCAGATCACCAGGCCCGCGCCGCCGCAGAGGTAGGGGATCATCGTCAGCCAGCCCACGGTCATGTTGCTGAAGGTGCCCAGCGATTTGATGATTTGCGGGATGAAGAACAGCATGCCGAGGCTGGCGGTCACGATCCCGAAATAGTTCAGCGCGAGCAGCAGAACCCTTGGGTTGTACATCCCTTCCCACGTGCTGTAGGTGCGGACTTCTTCTTTCGCCGCGCGTTCGCTCGCGAGGCGGGTCGAGAGCCAGGTTTTTTCTTCCGCCGACAGGAATGTCGCCTGTTCGGGTTTGTCGGTCATGATCGCGAGGGTCGCGATCCCCATCAGCACGGTCGGGATCGCCTCCGCGATATACATGATCTGCCAGCCCTTCAGGCCGAACATGCCATCGAGGCTTAAAAGCCCGGTGGAAATCGGCGCGCCGCCGGCCACCGCGACCACGAAGCCCGCGAGGATTCCCGAGACAATTCGCGCGTGATGCACAGCGGGGAACCAGTACGTGAAATAGAGGATCATGCCGGGGAAGAACCCGGCCTCGGCGACGCCGAGCAGGGCGCGGACCGCGACGAAGCTGTAGGTTCCGGTGACGCAGGCGGTCAGGCCCGCGAGGATCCCCCAGGTGACCATGATCCGCGCGATCCACAGGCGCGCGCCGACTTTCTCCATGACGATGTTGCTGGGGACTTCGAACAGGAAGTAACCCCAATAGAAACTGCCGGCGGCGAAGCCGAACTCGGTCGCGGACAGGCCGAGGTCGGTCCGCATGGTCAGGCCGGCGAAGCTGACGTTGATGCGGTCGATGTAGCAAAGGCTGTAGGCGCAGAAAGCGAAGGGGAGCAGGCGCATGTAGATTTTGCGCATGGTCTGCTTTTCGAGGGCGTCATCCATTGCGAGTCCTCCGGTCGGGCCAGGTTCTCCGGGCCTTTGATGGGAGCCTGCCATGGAAATTTCCGAAACACCATCCTTTTACAAAAAGGAGCGGGATCAGGCCACGCGGGACAGTGTCAACCGGCGGAACAGCACGGCGAGGCGCCGGTCGTCGCCCGAGGGTCCGAGGTCCATGGGGCGCGCCGCGTCCGGGTAAGAGAAAATCAGTTCCGCGTAGGCGAGGCCACGCAACAGTTGGCCCGGGACCTCGCAGGCGACGACGCAGGGTTCCACGACATCGAAGGCATGGATGGCGTGGCCGCCTGTCGCGACGCCGAGGCGTTGCGCCGTCAGCGCGGGCGGGGCGAGAAAAGGCGCCAGCGTTATTTCCAGCCGGTAGGTGTCGGTGTCCTTCGGCAGTGGCAAAATCAGGCTGCCTTGCGCGCCCGACGACCAGGTGCCGCCGTCTTCGGGCACGGACCAGCCGTCGCCTTGCCAGTCTTCCGCGTTGCCGTTCAGGCCGAAATCCAGTTCGATCGTATCCGGCCGATCCTCCGTGCCCGCGGGCTCCGGCAAGGCGGACAGCGACAGATGGCGGAACAGGAGCGACAGCCGGCGTGTGTCGTTTTGGCCCGCGACCTCGCTGGGGGGCGTGGCGTCCGGGTGGGCGATGACGATATCGACCGCGTCGCGACCCTGGATCAGGTGTCCGGGTATGAAGGTGGTGACGCGGCCGGCCGGGAATGATTCGAAGGTGCGTACTGTCTCGTCGTTCACCGCGATTGCCGCCCGTTGTCCAGGCAGGGCTGGGGGACAGACGAAGGGTATCGCATCGATGTTCAGCCGGTACTGAGTGGCCGGCGCGGGCATCGGCAGGCGAAGATGGCTGCTGGTGTCGACCGCCCAGGTGCCGTCGGCCTCGGAGGGAGACCAGCCGGATACGGTGTAGGCGCGGGCGTTGCCATTGTCGCCGAACACGAGGTCGATGCGCCGTGGCGGAGGCGGGGCGGTGGCGCCTGAGGTGGCCGTCGCCGGCCGCATGGCACAGGCCGCCCGCATCATTGTCAGCCACGACGGCAAATCCAAACTCGGCACCAGTTCCCTGGGCGCCAGCCGCCGGACGAAGCCCATCGCCAGGTTGGGAGCGACATACGCGACCGTGCCGGCGGGACGGCCTGGGCGTTCGTCCTGGACCCATAACAACGGCGCGTTGCCATAGAGGTTCAGCGCGCTCCGTAGCTCCAGCAACCCCGCCGCCGCCAGCGGTTCGTTTTGCCGGAAGACGAGAATTTTGTCGCCCTCTTCCAGGTCGCGAAGGAACTTGTTCCGCAGAAACGGGAGCACGGCCAATTGCTGGCGATAGAGCGCGCCGGGATCGGTCTCTCCTTCCCGTTGGTGGGTGTGGTAAAAAAAACCGTATTTCGTCAGCGAGACCATATACTCGCCACGCGAGACCGTCAGCTCGACATTGTCCGGGTCCGCCAGTCCTTCCAGCCGGCCGTGCAACGCGGCCAGAATATGGCGGAGCGGCGTGGAGGAAAACCGCAGCAATCCCAGTGGCTCGGCGCCGGCCAGGCGCTGCGCGAAGCCGAGTTCGCAGTTATCGCCAAGGTTTTCGAACCGCGACACGAGGTCACGGTCGGAGATCGGCCTGGGCGAGCCGGCAAGATCAGGCGTCATGGGGCAGGGGGCTTTCCGTGAAGGCCATCGCATCGGCAGAGTATCGCGGCCGGACCGGACTGTCGCCCCAAAGCGCGTACACCGGAGATTTCATGTCAGTCCACGCCCGGTCCGGTTTAGTCTGACCGTCCGAACGACGACGATGGGCAAGCACGCATGCAAACCGACACGATCGTGGGGCAGACCGCCCATTGGCTGGAACGGTTATGGACCACGGTCGCCGATCGCGGCCGCGCGTTCGCCAACGTGCCGGCGGCGTCTTTGCCGCCGTTGGATCGCGTCCGCCGCCTGGTGGAAGCGTTGTTAAGCGGACGGGGCGAGGCCTCCGGCGCGGCTCTGGCGCGCGAATCGATCGCGGCGCTGGCGGCGCTGACGCCGGCCGAGCGTCTGGAATTCTGCCGGTATCTTTCCACCGGTTTCATGCCGGACGACGCGGCCTTACGCGCGGCGGCGGAGGCCTGGCTGGCGGATCCGACCCCGGCGCGGGCGGAGGTTCTGTCGCGCACGGCCGAGCCGCCTCGGCAGGAACTGCTGCGGCGGATGAACCAGGCGCGCGGCGGCACGGCGGCGCTGGTCGCGCTCCGCCGCGAAGTTTTGGACGCTCTGCGTAACGAACCGGATCTCGCGCCGCTGGATCGCGACCTCCGTCATTTGTTCGCGTCCTGGTTCAATCGCGGCTTTCTGGAACTGCGCCGGATCGATTGGAACACGCCGGCCGCCGTCCTCGAAAAATTGATCGCCTACGAAGCCGTCCACGAAATTCTGGGATGGGACGATTTGCGCCGCCGTCTTGCCCCCGATCGCCGCTGCTTCGGGTTTTTCCATCCCGCGCTGCCCGGCGATCCGCTGATTTTCGTGGAAGTCGCGCTTGTGCGAGGACTCGCCGACTCGATCCAGCCGCTGCTGGCGCCGGATACCGACGAGGCCGCGCAGCGCGAGCGGGCAGGGCGCGCGGATACCGCGATCTTCTTCTCGATTTCCAACTGCCAGGACGGTTTGCGCGGGATTTCCTTCGGCAATTTCCTGATTAAACAGGTCGTCGAGGAACTGAAAGCCGAACTTCCGGGTCTGACCCGGTTTTCCACGCTGTCGCCCATTCCTGGCTTCCGCCGCTGGCTGGATAACCGTCTGAAACAACCCGATCCGCCCTTGGAGCCCGCCGCCTTGGCCGATCCGGACGCGCTGGAAACGCCATTGATCCGGCTTTGCGCCCAATACCTCACCGAAACCATTCCGGGCCGGGGCCCGGCGGATCCGGTCGCCCGCTTTCATTTGGGCAATGGCGCGAGGCTGGAACGATTGAACTGGCGCGGCAACCTGGCGCCGCGCGGGTTAAAAGAGTCGTATGGGATCATGGTGAATTATCTGTACGACCCTGACACCATCGAGGCGAATCACGAGGCGTTCGCCAGTGCCGGCGCGGTCGCGCGCTCCATCGCGGTGGAGGCTTTGCTCCGTCCCGCGGCGAAGCGGCGGCCCAGGATCATTTGAAGAACCATTGCTCGGGCCGTCCGCTCCACGGCGGGCGGCAATGTTGGGAGATGCAGACGCGTCCCGGAATGTTTTCCAGTTTGTTGCTGACGATCCGGTTGCCCTGACTGCCGGGCGCCTGACCGACCAGGCCGATTTGCCATTTTTGGTCCGCGACGATGCGCCAGATTTCCTGAGCGGTGGCGTTGCGTTCCGCCTCGGGCTTGCTGGCGGCGGCGCGGAGCAGGTCGAAAACGCGCAACATGTGCGGGTCTTCGGGCTTCATGCCCGCCTTGCCCTCGGTCACATACCACTGCGCCCACGCGGAGCCCATGAGGCTGGCGGAGGCATCGACGGGCAGCGCGAGGACGGGGAACAGGAACAGGCTCTCCGAGCCGCTGTTGGAGAACAGCACCATTTGATGCTGATCGTTCTGGCGGCGGATGGAGAACAGGCTGCGTTCCAGCAATTTCATGTCGGCGGCGATGCCCACGGCGCGCCATTGCTGGATCACCATTTCCACCTGCTGCGGCCAGGTGGGGTTCAGGGTTTGCGCGACATCGATCTGGATGCGCAACCGTTCGCCGTTGTCGGTCCGGAGGCGGTAGCCGTCGCGATCCTTCTTGGTCAGGCCGATCGCGTCGAGCATCGCGTTGGCCTTCTTCGGATCGAAGTTCGACCATTTCGCGATGTATTCCTTGCCGGGGCTTTCCGGCACGACCTCCGACGGGACGCCCGATCCGGGGGTGCCAAGGCCCAGCCAGAACGCCTCGTTCAACTGGTCGCGATCGATGGCGATCGACAGCGCGCGGCGGAAATCGGCGTTGGCGAACCATTTCGCGAGTTCGGGATCGCCGCGATAGGACATGTTGAAGACAAGCTGGGAGTCGCTGCCGTTGAAGCCGGGATCGAGATGGAAGGTGTAATTGCCGCGGCTCGCGTTTTCCAGGAACACTGGCAGTTTGGCGATGTCGATGAAGCGTTCCTGCATGTCGTATTCGCCGGCGATGGCGCGGAGGTTCACGACCTCCGGATTTTCGGCCAGAGTCAGTTGGACGCGGTCGATGTAGGGGAGTTGGTTGCCCTCCGTATCGACCTCGTAAAAATACGGGTTGCGTTCCAGCATCCAGGTCTGGGTGTTGATCGGCTGGGTCATTTTCCAGGCGGCGACGGTCGGCAATTCCGGGTTTAGGCGCCAGTCCATTTTATAGCGGACCCATTGCACCCAGTTCGCGTAACCGGCGGCTTTCGCGCGCGCGGCCGCGTCCTCGACGGATGAGAATTTCGGCAGGAACTGGCGCAGATAATGCGCCGGGGCGTAAAGGCCGTAGGTCAGGCCGTCGGATTGCTGCCGCGACTGACCGCCGCCGACGGCGGTATCGCCCGCCAGCAGTTGCGGAAACAGAAAATGCGGGGCGTCGAATTCGAAGGCGACCGTGGTCTCGTCGATCTTCACCACGCGGCCTTGTTTCCCGCCGGCGGCCATTTCCGGGGTTGGCGAGGTCGTGAGTTCCTTGTTGAGGTAAATCTCCTCGAACCAGAACACGAAATCGTCGGCGGTGAAGGGCGATCCGTCCGACCATTTCATGCCCTTGCGGAGGAACAGGGTCGTGCGTTTGCCGTCCGCGTCGATAGACCAGGATTTCGCGACCTGGGGGGCGAGTTTCGTGCCCGTCACGTCCCAGAACAAGGGTTTGTCGCCGGACCGGATGCGGTTGCCGTTCTCGCTGTCGCCGGGCCCGAGGAAGGCGCGGCGCCAGGTGCCGCCGTATTTGCCGGTGTGGCGCAGCGGTTTCAGCACCAGCGGTTCGGCGGGCAGGCGCTGCTCGACGGGGGGAAGTTTGCCTGCTTTCACCTGCGCGGCGAGATCGGGGGATTCCTGGAATTTTTTCGGGAGGCGCGCCGGGTCGGTGACGATCTCCGGCGCTTCCAGCGTGCCGACGACGCTGATTTGTTTCAGGTCCACCGGCTGCGCCGCGGCTTCGCCGCAGAACAAGGGCAGAAGCGCGGCGAGCAGGCGGAGGCGGGTCATGGCTTGAAGTACCATTGGTCGGGCCGGGCGCTCCAGGGCGTACGGCAATGTTGCGAAACGCAGACGCGTTCGGGCACGTTTTCCAGTTTCAGGTTGACGACGCGGGTGCCCATATAGGTGGGCGAGAGGCCCACGAGCCCGATCGTCCAGACCTGATCGACGGCGAGTTTCCAGATTTCCTGCGCGATTTTGTCGCGCTGGTTTTCCGGCGCGGAGACCGCGGACCGCAGCAGATCGTAGGCTTTCAGCATTTCCGGGCTTTCCGGCTTCAGGCCTTGCTCGCCGTTCGAAACGTACCATTTCGCGTGGCCGACGCCGCCCTGGCTGGACTGCGGATCGTTCGGCAGCACGGGGGCGGTGTAGAGGAACAACGCCTCCGACCCGTTGTTGGAGAAGATGGTCATCTGGTGGTCGTCGTTACGGATGCGCGTGTAGAACAAGCTGCGCTCGAACAATTTGGCGTCGGCCCAGATGCCGATGGCTTTCCATTGTTGGATGATCATTTCGGCCTGTTGCGGCCAGGTCGGGGTCAGGGTCTGGGCGACGTCGATCTGGATACGCAACCGTTGGCCGTTGTCGGTGCGCAGGCGGAAGCCGTCGGCGTCCTTTTTGCTTAGGCCGATCGCGTCCAGCATGGCGTTGGCTTTTTTCACGTCCAGCGTGGCCCAGCGGAGGCGATAGTCCTCGCCGGGACTTTCCGGGATGATGGCGGCGGGCATGGGCGTGCTGATCACGCCCAGTCCGAGCCAGAAAGCGTCGTTCAACTGGCCCCGATCGATGCCCAGCGCCAGGGCGCGGCGGAAATCGGCCATTTGAAACCATTTCCGCAGTTCGGGGTCCTGTTTGAAGGCCAGGTTGACGTAAAGTTGCGAGTCCGATCCGTTGAAGCCTGGATCGAGCCGGACCCGGTATCCGCCGCGCGCGGCGTTTTCCAGAAACACCGGCAGTTTCGCCAGATCGATGAAGCGTTCCATGTAGTCGTACTCGCCGGCGATGGCGCGGAGATTGATGACCTCCGGATTTTCCGCCAGCGTCAGTTGCACCTTGTCGATATAGGGCAACTGATTACCGGCGGTATCGATGGCGTAGTAGTATGGGTTGCGCTCCAAAACCCAGGACTGGGTGTTGATGGCGCTGGTCATGACCCAGGCGGCGATGGTTGGGACTTCCGCGTTCAACTGCCAGTCGGATCTGAATTTCAGATGCTCGACCCAGTTGTTGTAACCGGCGGCTTTGGCTTTCGCCGTCACGGCCTCGACGGAGCTGTATTTCGGCAGGAACTGTTTCAGGTAATGCGCGGGGGCGTAGGGGCCGAGTTCGCGGCCGTCGGATTGCAGCCGGGACTGGCCGCCGCCGACCTGGGTGTCGCCCGCGATCAGGCGGGGAAACAGGAAATTCGGCGCGTCGAATTCGAAGGCGATGGTGGTTTCGTCGATTTTGACGATGCGTCCCTGTTTGCCGTTCACGGCCATTTCGGGCGCGGGCGCGGAGACGATTTCCTTGTTCTGGTACATGTCCTCGTACCAGAACATGAAATCGTCGGCGGTGAAGGGCGATCCGTCGGACCATTTCATGCCCTTGCGCAGGAACAATGTGGTTTTCTTGCCGTCGGCGGATAATTCGTAGCCTTTGGCCACGCTGGGCACGATTTTGGTGCCGGAGGCGTCCCAGTACAGCAGTTTATCGGCGGCGCGGATGCGGTTGCCGTTCTCGCCGTCGCCGCGGCCCAGAAAGCCGCGGCGCCAGGTGCCGCCGTAGCGGCCGATGCTGTGCAGGGGTTTCAAGACCAGGGGTTCGGATGGGACGCGTTCCGCCACCGGTGGCAATTTGCCTTCCTTCACGCGCGCGGCGAGTTGCGGGGCCTCGCCCACCGGCTTCGGCCATTTCGCGGGGTCGGTGATAATATCTGGCGCTTCAAGTTTGCCGACCAGGCCGGATTGCTCGAAGGCGCTGTTCTGCGCGTTGGCGCCGGCCGCGAGCAAGGCGAAGGCGGCGGCCAGCCAGATCGGGGTCTTTCGCATGATCTCTCCTGGTTTCTTTGCCATCAGACCGGCAGTTCGGTGGCGCGGAGGCACGCGCTGAAATGGCCTGGGGCGATTTCGGCGAGTTCCGGGCGTTCGACGCGGCAGCGGTCGATGGCGAAGGGGCAGCGGGGGTGGAAGGCGCAGCCGGGGGGCGGATTGGCGGGGTCGGCGACCTCGCCGCGGGGCGCCTCGGCGGCGTCGCGGGCGTCGGGATCGGATTTGGGGACGGCGGCCAGCAGCGCGCGCGTGTAGGGGTGGCGCGGGGTGGCGTAGAGTTCGACCGTTGGCGCGACCTCGACGATACGGCCGACATACATGACGGCGACGCGGTCGCTGACATGGCGGACGACGCCGAGATCGTGCGCGACGAACAGCATGGACAGGCCAAGCTGGTCCTGGAGATCGAGCAGCAGGTTTACGATCTGCGCCTGCACGGAGACGTCGAGCGCGGAGACCGGTTCGTCCGCGACGATCAGCCTGGGGTTCAGGGCCAGCGCGCGGGCGATGCCGATGCGCTGGCGCTGGCCGCCGGAAAACGCGTGCGGGAAGCGCAGGCGGGCGACGGCGGGCAGGCCGACCAGGTCCAGCAATTCCAGCACCCGGGCCTGGCGTTGCGCCGCGGGGATGCCGTTCACGACCAGGGGCTCGGCGATGATGTCGCCGACCATCATCCGCGGGTTCAGGGAGGCATAGGGATCCTGAAAGATCATCTGGATGTGCCGCCGCAAAGGCCGCAGCGCGCGCCGGGACAATGGCGCCAGATCGATCGTTTCGCCGTCGGCGGGCGAAAAACGGATTTCGCCGGCGGTCGGGCGTTGCGCGCGCAGGATGCAGCGGGCGACGGTGGTCTTGCCGCAGCCGGACTCGCCGACCAGCGCCAAGGTCTCGCCTTTCTGGATGACGAAATTGACGTCGTCGGCGGCGCGGACACGGCCGACCTCGCGGCGCATCAGGCCCGCGACGATGGGGTAATGTTTCGACAGTCCGCTGACTTCCAGCACGTTCATGCCGCGGCATCCTCGACCAGGAAACAGGCCGCGCCGGCCGCGCCGGGGGCGA
This sequence comes from Acetobacteraceae bacterium, assembly GCA_947474705.1. Taxonomy (GTDB): domain Bacteria; phylum Pseudomonadota; class Alphaproteobacteria; order Acetobacterales; family Acetobacteraceae; genus Rhodopila. The sequence goes on from CANJJS010000028.1 coordinate 45,065, forward strand.
CGGGGGCGGGGGCCTTGGTGTCGCAACGGCCCGGCATGGCGTCGGGACAGCGTGGGTGAAAGGGGCAGCCGCTGGGACGGGCGCCGGGCTGCGGGACGGCGCCGCCGATGGTGGCCAGGCGCTGGCGCGGTTTGGCGTCCAGGTCGGGGACGGAGCGGAGCAGGGCCTTCGTGTAGGGATGGCGCGGCGCGCGGAACAATTCGCGGACCGGCGCGAACTCGATCACCCGGCCAAGATACATGACCGCGACATCGTCGGCCATTTGCGCGATCACGCCCATGTCGTGGGTGATCAGCATCAGCGCGATTTGCTTGTCCCGTTGCAGGCGCCGCAGCAGCGCCAGGATTTGCGCCTGTGTGGTGACATCCAGGGCCGTGGTCGGTTCGTCCGCGATCAGCACGTCCGGTTCGGCGGCCAGAGCGAGGGCGATGCCAACGCGCTGGCGCAACCCGCCGCTGAGCTGGAACGGGTAGGCGTCGACGCGGGTTTCGGGCCGGGGAATGCCGACCTCGTTCAGCAGCGCGATCGCGCGTTCGCGGGCTTTTTCCTTGCCGGGGTCGCGGTGGACGCGGATGGCCTCCATCAACTGGTTGCCGACGGTGTATTGCATCGACAGCGCGGCCATCGGCTCCTGGAAGATCAGGCCGATCCGTCCGCCGCGGACAGAGCGGATTTCCGATCCTTCCGGCGCCAGCGCGGTCAGGTCCTGTTCGTGGCTGGTGCCGGGGTCGAGCGTGACCTTGCCCGCGACGATCGAGCCGTTGCGGTCGAGGATGCGCAGCATGGCGCGCGCGGTGACGCTTTTGCCGCAGCCCGATTCGCCGACGATGCCGAGCACCCGGCCCGGATGCAGGTCCAGGCTGACGGCTTCCAGCGCCCGGACGGTGCCGGTGTGCTGGCGGAATTCCACGGCGAGGTCGCGGACCGAGACAATGGGATGGTTCATGGGATCAACCATAGGGGTCCGCCGCGTCGCGTAGTCCGTCGCCAAGGAAGTTGAAGGCCAGGATCACCACCACGACCGGCACCGCCGCCAGCAGCAGCCAGGGCGCGCCCGCGAGGACCTGCACGTTCTGCGCGTCCTGCAACAGGATGCCCCAGGAAATCGCGGGCGGACGGAGGCCAAGGCCCAGGAAGGACAAAGAGGTTTCGGAGATGATCATGGCGGGGAGGGCGAGAGAGACCGCCGCGATCACGTGGCTCGTGAAGGAGGGCAGCATGTGCCGCAGCATGATCCGCAACTGGCTCGCGCCCACGAGTTCGGCGGCGATGACGAAGTCTTCTTCTCGCAAGGCCAAAAAGCGGCCGCGCACGACGCGGGCGAGTTCGGTCCAGCCGATCAGGGAGATGATGATGGTGATGGCGAAATAGACCTGGATCACGCTCCAGGTGTTGGGCAGCGCCGCCGCGAGGCCCATCCAGAGCGGGATGGTCGGGATCGATCGTATGACCTCGATGACTCGTTGGACGAAGAGATCGACGAGGCCGCCGTAAAGGCCGGAGATGCCGCCAAGGAGGATGCCCAGTACCAGACTCAGGCCGACGCTGACGAGGCCGATCGACAACGAGATTCGGGTCGCGACGAGGATGCGGGAGAAGAGATCGCGGCCCAGGGCGTCGGTGCCGAGGAGATAGATTCCGTCGAGGGTTTGTGGGGTCGAGAGGCCAATGAGATGGATGTCGGTGGAGAACAGGCCGAACAACTCGTAGCGATACCCATGCGCGAACAGCGTGACCGGCAGTTTCTTGTTGGGGTCGGGCACGTAGACCTGTTTAAAGGTCTTCATGTCTCGCTGGCCCTTCATCCCGTTGACATGCGGGTTGAAACCGCTGTCGTCGAAGAAGTGGATGGCCTGCGGCGGCAAATACCCCCGGCGCGCATCGACCGCGTGCGGGTCGTTGATCGCCAGGAAATCGGCGAAGATCGCCACGGAATAGAACAGCGCGACGATGAACAGGCTGATAAAGGCCAGCTTGTGCCGCTTGAACCGCAGCCAGGTCAGGCGAAGCTGACCCGCGGATGCGAGTTTATCGTCGGCGAGCGACCCGCTCATGACCGCCCCGTGAGCCGCAGCCGCGGCTCGATCCACATCAACAACAGATCCGAGATCAAGGTTCCCACCACCGTCATGATACCGAGAAGAAGCACGATCGTTCCCGCCAGGAACATGTCCTGCGCGACCAGGGCCTGGAGCAGCAGCGGCCCGACCGTTGGCAGGCCAAGGACGAGGGACACGATGATGCTGCCGGAGACCAGATACGGAAACACATAGGCGATCGAACTGGCGAAGGGGTTCAGCGCGGCGCGGACCGGGTATTTCATGATCACCCGAAGTTCCGGGATGCCCTTGGCGCGCGCGGTGATGACGTAGGGTTTTCGCAGCTCGTCAAGGAGGTTCGCGCGCATGATCCGGATTTGATGGGCCGAGCCCGCGAGCGCCAGCACCGCCGCCGGCAAGGGCACATGCTTCGCCAAATCCCACACCTTATCCCAGCCCCATGGCGCCTGCGCGTATTCCGCCGAGAACAGTCCCCCGACGCTCAGGCCCAGATAGCGGAAGCCGAAATACATCAGGATCAATGCCAGAAGAAAATTCGGCACGGCGAGGCCGATGAAGCCCAGCATGGTGGCGATATAATCGCCGATGGAATATTGGCGGACGGCGGAATAAATGCCGATCGGCAAGGCGATGGTCCAGGTCAGGAACAACGCCGCGAACGAAACCACCATCGTCAGCCAGAGACGGTCGCCAATCACCTCCGTCACCGGCCGTCGCCACATCATCGACACGCCGAAATCGCCCTGCACGACGCGAGATATCCACAGCGCGTATTGAATGTAGACGGGCCGGTCGAGGCCGTATTCGTGCCGCATCGACTGCGCCTGCTCGGCCGTGACGGTGCCGCCGCTGGCCGCGAGGTTCGCGATATAGGCATCGACGAAATCGCCCGGCGGCAGGCGGATGATGATAAAGGTCAAAATGGAGATGGCGACGCAGGTCAGCAGGGCCAGCGACAGCCGGCGGCCTATGTACATCAGCATGCGATTCGTCTCGCCAAGCGCGTTGCTCCCGTGGCGGTGTCCGTTGGGATGGGCCCGCCTTATAGTCGGGCGGAATGTAACCCAACTCCTTCCGGTGCGATACAGGGGGGGGACGGAGCTCCGGCGTTTCCCGTCGCGCGCCTCGATCGCCCGCCGCCGTTGCCAGCGCGGTGCCACGCGGCCAAACTCAGCGGCGGAAACGGCTGACATCGGAAAAATCATGGGACACGCCCTCAAGAAACTTCTCATCGCGAATCGTGGGGAGATCGCGGTCCGGATCGCCAGGACGGCGGCGGACATGGGGATCGCGACGGTCGCGGTCCATTCGGCGGACGACGCGCAGTCGTTGCACACACGTATCGCCGATACCGCTGTCCCGCTCGCGGGCACTGGCGCCGCGGCTTATTTGAATGGCGCGGCGATTGTCGCGGCGGCGCGGGAGGCGGGCTGCGACGCGATCCATCCGGGCTATGGATTTCTGAGCGAGAACGCGGATTTCGCGCGTCTTTGCGGCGAGGCCGGTCTGATTTTCGTTGGGCCGCGGCCCGAGACGCTGGCGCTGTTCGGCGACAAGGGCCGGGCGCGGGACTTCGCGGCGCGGCACGGGGTGCCGATCGTTCCGGGCACGTCGGGTCCGACGACGTACGAGCGGGCGCGGGCGTTCATGGACTCGTTGGGTGAGAACGCGGCGGTGATGGTGAAGGCGATCGCGGGCGGCGGCGGGCGGGGGATGCGGGCGGTGACGGACGCGGGGCAACTCGCGGGCGCGATGGAGCGGTGCCGGTCGGAGGCGCTGCAATCGTTTGGTAATGGCGATGTTTATGTGGAACGCCTTTTCCCGAGGGCGCGGCATGTGGAAGCGCAGATTCTCGGCGACGGGACCGGCGCGGTGTCGCATCTGTGGGAACGCGAGTGCAGCGTGCAGCGCGAACGGCAGAAAATTTTGGAGATTGCCCCCGCGCCGTTCTTGCGGCCCGTCATTCGCGACCGGTTGCTGGCGGCGGCGACGGCGCTGGCGTCCGCGGGTAAGTACCTGAACGCGGGGACTTTCGAATTTCTGGTCGATGCCGCCGATGATTCCGATACCGCCGCGATCGCCTTCATCGAGGCGAACGTGCGGTTGCAGGTTGAGCACACCGTCACCGAGGAAATCACTGGGATCGATCTGGTGCGGGCGCAACTGGAGATCGCCGCGGGGGGGACTCTGGCGGGGCTTGAGTTGCGGCAACAGGATATTCCGGCGGCGCGGGGTTTCGCCATCCAGGCGCGGGTCAATCTGGAAACGATGCAGGCGGATGGATCGGTTCGCTCGGCGGGCGGGACGATTTCGGTCTACGAGCCGCCGTCGGGGCGGGGCGTGCGTGTCGATGGGTATGGTTACGCCGGATACCGCACCAATCCGCGTTTCGATTCGCTGCTGGCGAAAGTCATTGTCCATTCGCCGACGAACCGGTTCGAGGACGCGGCGGCGAAAACCGCGCGGGCTTTATCGGAATTCCGGATTTCCGGTGTCGCCACGAATATTTCCTTTCTGCGGACGTTTCTGCGCGACTCGACGGTTTTGACTGGCGGAATGCACACGCGCTTCATCGACGAGAATGCCGCCGCGCTGGTCGCGGCGGAGGCGGAACCGGCCCGGTATTTCGAAACCCAGACCGCGGCGCCGCGCCGTCCCGGCGCGCGCCTGGAGACCGCGGATCCACTGGGAGTCGTGCTTTACGGGAAATCCGGCGCGCCCGTGCCGGCCGAGGAGGAAGCACCGGACGATATTTCCGGACCCGAAGGGACGGTGGCTTTGCGCGCGCCGATGCAGGGCACGATCGTCGCGCTGAGCGTCGAGGAAGGCGCGACGGTCTCGGCGGGTCAGGAGGTGCTCATCCTGGAAGCGATGAAAATGCAGCACGCGGTGACCGCGGCGACGGCCGGCATCGTGCGCGCCTTCACCGTCGCCGCCGGCGATACCGTGTTCGAAGATCATCCCTTGGCGTTCATCGAGGAGCGCGCCGATCTCGGCGGCGGCGCGGCGCGGGAGGAGGCGATCGATCCGGATTATATCAGGCCCGATCTGAAGGATGTGTTGGACCGGCGTGCCCGCGCGATGGATGAAGCGCGGCCGAAGGCGGTCGCCCGCCGCCGCGCCACGGGCCAGCGCACGGCGCGCGAAAATATTTCCGATGTGTGCGATCCCGGCACGTTCGTGGAATACGGCTCGCTGGTGTTGTCGGCGCGGCGGCGGACGGTGCCGATGGAGCAGTTGATCGACGAGTCGCCCGCCGACGGGCTGATCATGGGTCTCGCGCAGATCAACAACCAATGGTTTCCGGAGGAGAAAAGCCGGGCGGTCGTTGTATCCTACGATTACACGGTCATGGCGGGCACTCAGGGGCATATGGGGCATCACAAGCAGGACCGCATGTTCGAAATGGCGGAGAAATGGCGCCTGCCGGTGGTGATTTTCTGCGAGGGCGGCGGCGGGCGAGGGTCCGATACGGATAATTTGGTTTCGTTCAGCGACACGTTTCATCGGTTGCCGCGTTTGTCCGGGCTTGTGCCGCTGGTCGGCATCGCCTCGGGCCGTTGCTTCGCCGGTAACGCCGTGCTGCTTGGGTGTTGCGACGTCATTATCGCCACGGAAGGGTCCACGATTGGCATGGCGGGACCGGCGATGATCGAGGGCGGCGGGCTCGGGGTGTACCGGCCGGAGGAGGTCGGCCCGATGTCGGTGCAGGTTCCCAACGGGGTCGTCGATATTCTGGTCAAGGACGAGGTGGAGGCGGTTAAGGTCGCGCGTCAGTACATGTCCTATTTTCAGGGGCGTGTGGCGGAATGGACCTGTCCGGATCAACGGAAGCTCCGGCATATCGTGCCGGAAAATCGTCTGCGCGGTTACGACATGCGCGCGGTTGTGGAAACGATCGCCGACGACGGATCCATGCTGGAGATACGCAAAGGCTTTGGGCATGGGATGATCACCGCGTTTATTCGCGTTGAGGGAAGGCCGATGGGAGTCATCGCCAATAATCCCATGCATCTGGGGGGCGCGATCGACTCGGACGCGGCGGACAAGGCGGCGCGGTTCATGCAGCTCTGCGACGCGCACGACGTGCCGTTGCTGTCGCTCAACGATAATCCCGGCAACATGGTCGGGCCGGAGGCGGAGAAGACCGCTTTGGTGCGCCATTGCTGCCGCGCTTATTTGGTCGGCGCCAACCTGACCATTCCGACTTTCTTCGTGATGACGCGCAAATCTTATGGCCTGGGAAAGCTCGCCATGACCGGGGGTGGCATGCGCGTGGGCATGTTCGCGGTCGCCTGGCCCACCGGCGAGTTCGGCGGCATGGGCCTCGAAGGCCAGGTCAAATTGGGCCGCCGCCGCGAACTGGCGGCCATCGAAGACCCGGCGGAACGCCTGACTGCCTACGAACGGATGGTCGCCGAACTGTACGAACGCGGCAAAGCCCTGAACGCGGGCAGCCTGTTCGACGTGGACGAGGTGATCGATCCTTCGGAAACTCGCCGTTGGCTGATCGCGGGTCTGCGCAGCCTGCCGCCGGCGCCGGTGCGCGAGGGCAAGCGGCGGCCCTGCGTCGACGGCTGGTGACCGGTTACGGTTTTTCGATAAAGCCGGGTTTTTCGAGAAAGTCAGAGAAACGCAATGCAAGCTCAGAGCCAAACGTTTTCGAAACGGAATTTGCTGCTGCTGGCGTCGTGCCAGGCGGTGGGTCAGGCGTCCAACACGATGATGTTCACCGCGACGGCGCTGTCGGTGGTGACCTTCATGTCGGACCGGGAACTGGCGACGCTGCCCATCACGCTCCGCCATCTCGGCATCATGTTGTCGGTGTTTCCGGCCTCGATGCTGATGCAGCGGCTGGGGCGGCGGATCGGGTTCCAGGCGGGCTCGGTCATGGGGATGATCGGCGCGGGGCTTTGCGCCTTCGGATTGTACCGCTCCGATTTCATCACGATGTGCCTTGGCGGTCTGGTGCTGGGCTATGCCACCGCCAATCTGCAAATGTACCGGTTCGCCGCCATCGA
>CANJJS010000029.1 GCA_947474705.1 Acetobacteraceae bacterium
AAGTTATGCGGCCTCGTTTGGGACACTTATGATGCGATCGTCGAGGCCTGCAGAGCCGCTTGGCAATTTTTGATCGACGATCCAGAACGTATTCAGTCGATTGGGACGCGTGAATGGGCATCGGTCAATGGTTAGGTCAGTTGGTATGACACGATCCAGATCGCTGGTCGCCTGAGCCAGCACCGCCCGCGTATGCGCCAATGTTTCCTTCGCGGCCCGCGCCTCCTCCTCCGACCGTTCCGCCGCCCGCCGCGCGACGTCCAGCGCCTGGGCTGCCACCACGATCGCCGCCTCCCGGTCGCCAAACCGCACATTGTCGAGATCGCTGCGTTCCACCAACAGGCTGAACGGGGCCACCGGCGGCGCGACATTGGACGCCAGCGCGATCAAATACGGCGCATCCGGCAAAGCCGTGTCCGCGCGAAAATCCGCCTCCCCATCGCGCTGAAACAGCATCGGCGCGACCGAGGCCATCTCCTCGGGAATCAACACGGACGCCAGGACCGGCCGCTGCCGGACCAAGGCGACATAGGTAAAGTGCCGGTGCAGCAGATCCAGAAACTCGGCGCGCGAAAACTCCCGCACATGGAAAGGGTTCGGCTCCGATCCCGGCGGATTATAAATGTCGCGATCCGGCGTGCTGACGATAAAACACCCCTCGGGCCGCAGCACCCGCCGGATCTCGGCGACAAACTCCTCCTGCCGGTCGAAATGCTCGATCGTTTCGAAAGAGGTCGCGACATCGACCGCGCCATCCGCCAAAGGCAGCCGCCGCGCGTCACTCTGGATAAAACGCAGATTGCCACGCGAAAAATTCTCCGCGGCGTTACGCGCCGTGGCGCCGGCATACTCGACACCCACGACATACCGCGCCACCCCGGCGAGATGCGCGGCGCCATACCCTTCGCCACTCGCGACATCCAACACATACCGGTCCCGGCAAAATCCGCGCGCGAACAAATACCGGTGATAATGCTCGATCTCCACCTGACCATGAATATCGGCGGTCAGCCGTTCGCCGGTGAAAGCCTCTGGATTGGCCGCGGCCTCCCGCGGAAAGGTCTCGCGCATAGGTTGCTACAGGGCCCCAGTGGTGAATCGCGCCATAGGTATCTACACGCGATCCCGGTTCCGCCGCCAGATCGGGATCGAGACACCGCGCCGGTTCGGAACAGGCCGCCACATGCTAATTCAACCGCCCGCGCAACCCGGACGCCGCGGCTCGAGCCTCGCGTGCCGCCTCGCCTTCGGGGACCAGCGCCAGAAACCGGTCGAGGCACCGCAACGCCGCGCCAATTCGATCCAGCTTCTGGTTCAACATCGCCGCCTGCTGCCACAGGCTGGCGTGATCCGGCGCGATCCGCAGCATGTCCTCGCCGCAGGCAAGCGCGCCCTCGACATCGTTCGCGGACAGCCGCCGCGTCAGAATATTGTTCTGCAGGCGCAGCAACACCCGCCGCGCGCTCATAGGCCGCAGCAGACCCGGCCGGAGTTCAGCGTCCGGCCCCTCGACCCGTTTCAGCAGCGCCCGCAAATCCTTGCTGGTCAGCGGCGTGCCGCCATGGAACACATCCAGCACCGATTGCCCGCCGGGACCCGGCATGGCGATCAAAAAATGCGCGGGAAAATCCACCCCATGCGCGGCCCACCCAGCGGCCTGCGCGGCATGAAGCCACAAAACGCCCAACGCCACCGGCAAGCCCCGGCGGCGTTCGATCACTCGGATCAGATTCGCGTTGGCGAGATCGTCGTAAGTCCGCGCATCCCCACGATACCCGAACCGCCCGCCGACAACGCCGGACAGCCCGATCGCGCGTTCCGCCAGATTGTCCTCGTCGATGGTGGCCGCCATCGCCGTCGCGGAACGCGCGATATCGGACAAATGCGCCCGCGCCGCTTCCCAGTCGGCCTCGGGCGCATCGATCCGCGCGAACTGCAACGCCGCGTCGCCAATGTCGATCTCCGTGTCCGGGAGGCGCCCGATCGCCTCGAGCGCCTCCCTTGGATCGGACATCGTCCCCTTACTCGGCCGCGGCTTCCGGCAGATAGATTTCCGCGCCCTTGGCGAGGAATTCTTCCTTCTTCGCCTCCATGCCGCTCATGCGTTCGGCCTCGACCCGGAGGTCCTGCGTGATTTTCATCGAGCAGAATTTCGGCCCGCACATGGAGCAGAAATGCGCGACCTTGTGCGCTTCCTTCGGCAACGTCTCGTCATGGAATTTCCGGGCGGTGTCCGGATCGAGGCCCAGATTGAACTGATCCTCCCACCGGAATTCGAACCGCGCGCGGGAAACCGCGTCGTCCCGCAGCTTCGCCGCCGGATGCCCCTTGGCCAGATCGGCCGCATGCGCCGCGATGCGATAGGTGATGACACCCGTCTTCACGTCGTCGCGATCCGGCAGACCCAGATGCTCCTTCGGCGTCACGTAGCAGAGCATCGCCGTCCCGAACCACCCAATCATCGCCGCGCCGATGGCGGAGGTGATGTGATCGTAACCCGGCGCGATATCCGTCGTGAGCGGGCCAAGTGTATAGAACGGGGCTTCGCCGCATTCGCGGAGTTGCTTGTCCATGTTGACCTTGATCTTGTGCATCGGCACATGGCCGGGCCCTTCGATCATGACCTGGCAGCCCTTGTCCCATGCCACCTTGGTCAGTTCGCCCAACGTCTCCAACTCGCCGAACTGCGCCGCGTCGTTGGCATCGGCGTTCGACCCCGGACGCAGACCGTCGCCCAACGAGAACGACACGTCATACTTCCGCATGATGTCGCAGATCTCGTCGAAGCGTTCGTACAGGAACGATTCCTTGTGATGCGACAGGCACCATTTCGCCATGATCGACCCGCCGCGCGAGACGATGCCGGTCACCCGCTTCGCCGTCAGCGGCACATACTTCAACCGCACGCCGGCATGGATCGTGAAATAATCGACGCCCTGCTCCGCCTGCTCGATCAGCGTGTCCTTGAACACTTCCCAATCGAGCTTCGTCGGATCGCCATCGACCTTCTCCAGCGCCTGGTAGATCGGCACCGTTCCAATCGGCACCGGCGAATTCCGCATGATCCAGCCGCGGATATTATGAATATTCCGGCCCGTGGACAGATCCATCACAGTGTCGGCGCCCCACCGCGTCGACCACACCAACTTCTCCACTTCTTCCGCGACACCAGAGGTCACGGCGGAGTTGCCGATGTTCGCATTGATCTTGACCAGGAAATTGCGGCCGATGATGACCGGCTCCAGTTCCGGGTGATTGATGTTCGCGGGAATGATCGCGCGGCCCCGGGCGATCTCCGAGCGCACGAATTCCGGCGTGATAAAGGCCGGGATCTCGGCGCCGAAGCTCTCGCCGTCGGCGACGCGTTCTTCCGCGCCCTCGATCATCTTGGTGCGGCCCATGTTTTCGCGATGGGCCACGTACATCATCTCTTCGGTGATGATTCCGGCGCGCGCGAACTCGTACTGCGTCACCATCTGGCCCGGCTTGCCGCCATACACCGGCAATTCCGCGGGGCAGGCCGGCACCAGCTTGTCGGCGCCAATGTTGCCATTGTCTTCCGGCTTCACCGCCCGCGCCGCGATCCGGTCGAACCCGCGCTTCGCCAGCCATTCCGCGCGGATCGGCGGCAATCCCGCCTCCAGATCGATCTGCGCGCCAGTATCCGTATAAGGCCCCGAGCAGTCGTAAGCCCGGTACGGCTCTTCCTTCGCCGAGGGATCGAGCGGGATTTCCCGGAACGGCACCCGAATGTCGGGGCGGCCTTCCGGCGACGTATAAATCTTGTGAGAGCCGACGATCGGCCCGGTCGTGACTTCACTCGGGCGGGCGGCGGACTTCGACTGGACCGTCATTTGGCGTCTCCTCATCGTCGCATGGTTATGCCGGACGGAAAGAGAGTGCCTTGTCGCTCCCGTCCCTCCGCCGGCATGATCCGGTTCAGGTTCAAGGGTTTCCGCGCCGCCGGTTGGTTCCGGGCTTACGGCCTCTCAGCCCCATCGGCGGGGCTCCCCTCGGTGATCAGAGATGTTGGCGCGGTTGGGGGCGGAAGTCAAACGGGGGTTTGGGCGCCCAAACAATCCCGCCATGCGTCCCCACCGGTTGACGAACGCCAATCCAGACCGGCATCGTCGCCAAAAGCCAGACCGAGGACCAAGCCGCATGGCGCTCAGCCGCTCGACCCGCGTGAACCTTCTTATCTCGAACGGGCACTTCCTGTCGCACTTCTACGTGCTGTGCATGCCAACGATGTTCCTGACCTGGCGAGACGCCTTCCAGGTCAGCTTCGCCCAACTCGGCATGACCCTCGCCATGATGTCGGCGATGACCGCCATCCTGCAAACACCCGTCGGGTTCCTCGTCGACAAATACGGCGCCCGCCTGTTCCTGGTCGGCGGCACCCTGCTGATGTCGCTGTCGATCGCCGGCATGTCGCTCGCCACCGAGTTCTGGCAAATCCAGATCCTGGCCATGATGTCGGGCATTGGCAATTCCGTCGTCCATCCCGCCGATTACGCGATCCTGTCCGGCTCGATCGAAAAGGACAAAATGGGCCGGTCCTTCGCGATGCACACCTTCAGCGGCAACCTCGGCTTCGCCCTTGGCGCGCCGATCACCGCTTTCCTGATGGCCTCCGTCGGCTGGCGAGGCGCCCTCGCCACCGTCGGCCTGGCCGGTGTCCCCGTCGTCCTGTCGATCCTGCTGCAAAGCTCGATCCTGAAAGACCAGACCCGCGGGCCCGCGAAAGCCGGCGCCAGCGTGCTGTCCGGCAAGGAACTGCTGCTGAACCGGACCATGATCCTGTTCTTCCTGTTCTTCCTGTTCGGCGCCATGGCGGGTGGCGCCATGCAGGCCTGGCTCGTCACCATCCTTCACACGGTGAAAGGCATCGAACTCACCCTCGCCGCTACCGCCCTCACCGCCTACATGGTCGGCTCCACCTTGGGCGTGCTCGTCGGCGGCTGGTTCGCGGACAAATACCGCGAGCACATCCTGCACTTCGTCACCGGCCTCGTGTGCCTGTCGGCGACCATGATGCTCGTGATCGACTGGGTGAACATGCCCGGCCTCGCCATCGTGCCGGTCACCTTCATCGCGGGCCTGTCGCTCGGCGCCTCCCGCACCCCCCGGGACGTGCTCCTGAAAGACGCCGCCCCGCCGGGACAAATCGGCAAGGTCTTCGGCTTCGTCAGCTCCGGCCTCCCCCTGGGCTCCGCGCTAACGCCCATCCCCTTCGGGTTCCTGATCGACAAAGGCTACCCGCAGATGGTGCTGATGCTCGCCGCCGGAATCCTGTTCGTCAGCCTGCTCTGCGGCGGATCGGCGAAAGCCTCCTCCGGCCGCGGCGGCGGCGCGATGCCAGTGGCGGCGGAGTAATAGCGGCCCTCCGGACCAACGATCCAGAGGGCCCGATCCCTCACCCGCCGTGCGTCTTGCGCAAAAACCCCGTCCGCGACGCCGCGCCAGCCATCAAAAAATTCGCGTCCTGACCCGAGAGAATAAACCGCGCGCCCATCTCGATATACCGCGGCATGATCGCCTCGTTGTAAATTCCCGCCATGCCCGGGAATTTATTATGCTTTTTACAAGCCGCGATCATCTTGCCATAGGCATCCGCGACCCGGTCGTTACCGAAATCCCCGTGAATACCCATTTCCGCGCACAGATCGTTCGTCCCGATCAACAGCACATCCACGCCGGGCACGGCCGCGATCTCCTCGGCATTGGCGATCGCCGTGGGCGTCTCCAACATGACCACCGTCAGATTGGACGCGTTCAGCGCCTTCGCGGCATCGCCGACGCTCGCGTCCCGCAGCCCGTAATGCGGCCCGATCCCGCCCATGGAGCGATGGCCGACCGGCGGATATTTCAGCTTTTCGACCACTTCCCGCGCCTCGGCGGCGGTATCGACATGCGGCATCACGATGCCCATGGCGCCGTTGTCCAGCGCCCGGGTCGCGATCGAATATTGCCCGTTCGGCACCCGCGCGATCGGCGCGATCCCGGCCGCCAGCGCCGCGACACAAATCTGCGCGCAGGCATCCAGCGACATCGTGCCATGCTCCATGTCCAGGAACAGCCAGTCGAACCCGGCGGCGGCCATCGCCGGCGCGATCTCCACGCTACGGGTCAGGCGGACGCCCACACCCAAAGAAAGCTGCCCCTGCTCGAGTTTCTCGCGCGCCACGTTACGAACGGTCATGATGTTTCCTCCGGAAGATCGCCTTCGATAGCGCAATCAACCCGAGTTGTCAGGGCGGCTCCGCCCCCATCGCCCGGATCTTCGGGAGCATCCGCTTCACGTAGGACATCAATTGCATCTCCGTCAGCGGCGGATATCCCGGATGCGCGATGCGCACCTCCTGGATGACCGTCCGGCACAGCTTTGTCCAACGCGACAGGTCCTCTGGCCGGAGCGTCAGGAGCCGGAGGAACCGTTCCTCCTCCGTCATCTCACGCGAAGGCCTCGATGGCGGCGGCGATCATCCGGTCCAATGCCACCAGGTCCATGGGATGGTCGGTTTCGTTGGTCACCGCGACCGACAGCCGATGCCGCCGCAGAATGAAAATCCGCTGATCCGAGGCCCCCGCGGCCCATGCCGTCTCCACCGGCAAGGACGGAAAACGGCGGTCGATATTGGTGCGGAAACAGGCCGCGTAAGACGTCCCGTTATGCGTCGCATGGGTGGCGTAATCGACCCATCCCGGCGGCAACAGCCGTTCCCCGTTCCAGACCCCGTCGTTCACATAAAGCAGCCCGAATTTCGCGTAATCCCGCGCCGAGGCGAAGCCCGCCCCCGACCCAATGAAATTCCCCGCGATATCCGCCGAATGCTGGTAGGTCCGCATCCCCAGCCGGTCCGCCAGCATCCCATAAACCGTGGCGTGATATGGCAACCCCCGCTTTTCGATCTCGGAACGAATCACCGACCCCAACACGTTCATCCCGCTGTTCACGTAACGGAACACCGAACCCGGAAGCGTCGCGACGATCATCCGCTGCGCCATCTCGAACGCGTCGGTGCCATCCTGATAGACCGCGCTGTTCTCAAACCCCAACGAAACCGATCCATCCCCGTGCCGGATCGGAAACCCGAGCCCCGACCGCATCCGCACCAGATGGTCGAGCGTGATCAGCCGGTGAATCCCCCGAGGGTCCCGCCACAACGGCGCGGGCGCCGGATCGTGGATCGAATGAAACCATCCCTCCTGGATCATCCGCCCGATAATCGTCGCCGTGATCGCCTTGGTCATCGACCAGCTCGGCGTCGCCCGCGCCGGCGTTGCGAACGCGCTGTACCGCTCCAGTAACAATCGCTCTGGCGAGCCCACGACAACCCCGTACACCCCCGGCGAACTCACCATGAACGCATCCAGGGCCGCCGTCATCGCCGCGGGCGGCGCGGCCGGTGTCTCCACCGCGTCCCCCAAAGGCCAGGCCTTCTCAGGCGTCCCCGCCGCGCGTGGCACCGCCACCGCGTCGAAACGCGGCGCCACCGCCTCCCCCAGGACAACCCCGCCATAACCGGCCCGCGCGACCGCCTGGCCCGTTACCGGTTCGCCAAACGCGGGATCGGTCCAGGTCGCGACGGCCCGCCGGTCCGCCGCATCGGTCCGCACCGAGAAACGGCCCTCTTTCACCGCCGCGTTCAACGCATCCTGGACATTCAGACCCGCCGGACGCCCGCTCAGCCCGCCCGGCACCAGCGCCGCGCGCGGGCGGAAATGCCGGTCCGCCGTGTCGCGATCCAGACCGCTGACGAACATCATGTCCACGTAACGTTTCGCCGCGAAATTCGCCGTGCGCTGGCGCAATGCGCGCTCAGAGGCATCGTAAACCACCGGGCTCGGCAACCCGTCGCCGAACAGATGCGGCGAGGTGTCGAAGATCGGTTCGACCGGCAGACGCCCGCTCATTTCGCCATCTCTGGCGCGCGCGCCGCGTCGGGTATCGCGAAGAATCGGTTCTTCATGCCCTTCTGGTTTTCATACAAAGACCCCTGCTTCGCGGCGGGCGGCAGAGGCAGCCGCACCGGCACATTCTCCAGCCGCGGCTCGCGCGTTTGGCCCGACACCATCAACTTGTCGAAGGCCTCGATACCGCCCGGGAATCCCAACAACGGCCAGGCATCGGCGGCCCGGAACTGGAACAGCAACAACCGCCGGTCCTTGTCAGACACGTTCGGCGCGGACCCATGCACCGCGCGCACATGATGCACGGTGATCGAGCCCGCCTTACCCAAAAGCGGCACGGCCTTGCTGTAATCGACATCGTTATGGGAAGGGTCCATCGCCCCGCAGAACGCCCCATCCGCGTGATGGTCGTAAACCGGCCCGCGATGACTGCCCGGCATGATCATCAACGGCCCACTCTCCATCGCCATATCGTCGAACATCACCCCGACCGCGGCGAGGTCATCGTTCGTGTGCGGATAGAAAGCCCAGTCCTGATGCCATTCGACGGGGGCGCCGAAACCCGCGCATTTCAGGTTCAGCTTCGCGGTGTCGAAACGGATGTCCTGGCCCCAGAGGTCTCGCAGCACCGCCAAAATCTTCGGATGCCGCGTCAGATCGCCATAAGCGGGATCGCGCAGATGCGCCGCCTTGATCCGCCGGACCCGCGGGTTGTCGGCGCTATGGCTGTCCTCAAGGTCGTACACATCCGTGTGCCCGGTCAGCCCCCGCGCCCGCTCGACAAACCCATCGGTAACGGCGCGCAAATTCGCCACTTCCTCCGGCGTCAACACGTCCGGCACGACAATGGCGCCAACCTCATTGTATTCCTCGATCTGAGCCGCCGTCAGCATCGCATCCTCCCCTGAGCTTACCCGTCCTTCAAAAACCCTACCAGGAACCGCGCGATCCGCCAATTTCCGGCTGGCCCGCTCCGATTGCCTCTGGCATCCTCCGCCCATCCCACCAAGGACCGCGCCCATGATCCCCATCCTCGACGTCTCCCGCTACCTCGCCGGCGACACCGCCGAGCTGGCCCGTCTCGGCGCGGAACTCCGGGACGCCTTCGAAAATGTCGGCTTCTACCATCTGCGCGGACACGGTATCCCCCAGACCCTGATCGACGCCATGTTCGCGGCATGCAAACGCTTCCACGACCAGCCGATGGACAAAAAGCTCACGCTGAAAATCGACCGCCACAACATCGGCTACATGCCGCTCGGAGGCTCGATCGCCCGCTCCTCCAAGGTCAACAACAACACCAAACCCAGTGTGAACGAAGCCTATTTCCTCCGGCGGGAGCGCGCGCCGGACGATCCCGACGTCGTCGCCGGCATCCGCTTCCGCGGCCTGAACCAATGGCCCATGGACCTGCCCGGCTTCCGCGAAACCGCGCTCGCCTACATGTCCGCCATGGAACATCTGGGCCGCCGCATGGTCCGAATCTACGCCGTCGCCCTGGACCTCCCCGCCGACTACTTCGACGCGGCCTTCGCGTGTCCCAATATGATCCAGCGCATGACCCACTACCCCGCGCGCCCGGAATACGAGGACAACGAATTCTCCATCGCCCCGCACACCGATTCCGGCTTCATGACCATGCTCGCGCCGTCCGAGGTCCCCGGCCTGCAGATACGGCTGCCCAACGAGACCTGGATCGACGCCGACCCCGCGCCCGATTGTTTCGTCGTCAACGGCGGCGACATCCTACGGCGCTGGACCAACGACCGGTTCCTGTCCACACCGCACCGGGCGACCAACGTCTCGGGCCGCGCGCGGTACGCCATTCCCTATTTCTTCGACTCCCACCCGGACACGGTCATCTCCTGCCTGCCGAGTTGCCAGTCCCCCGGCAATCCGCCGAAATACGAGCCCATCTCGTACCACGACTACGCGTCCTGGTATGCCGACCGGAACTACGTCCACCTCAGCGAAGCCCAGAAAGCCGCCTGATCGCCCCGGAGACCCCATGCGCCGCCGCCCCCTCCTGGCCACCCTCGCCGCCGCCACCCTGACCGCCAGCCCGGTCCACGCCGCCGACACGCCGGTGCAAATCGTCGAAAAGATCTACCGGATCTCCGCCGGCGCCGATGGCAAATGGAACGGCCCCTCCGCCTTCCTGAAGCCGGATTTCCGTAAATCCACCTTCTCGAAGGGGCTGGCACAGGCTGTCCGCGCCGCCGACGCGAAGAACCGCAAGGGCGAGATCGGCTGGCTCGACTTCGACCCCATCTCGAACTCCCAGGACCCCACCGTCATCGGCCTGAAGATCGCCGCCACCGCGGCGGCCGCGGACAAATCCACCGTCCGCGCCAGTTTCCGGACCGGGCCGGGCACGCCCCTGGCGAACGTCGATTACGACTTCGTGCTGGAAGGCGCGGACTGGAAACTCGACGACATCCGCACGCCCGGCGCCGATGGCTGGTCCATCCGCCGCATGACCCGCGCCGCCACCGGCGGAAAAAACTGACACAACGGAACCCACGCCCATGCCGCGCCTGCTTCTCGCCGCCGCCTTCCTCCTCGCCGCGCATACGGCCCATGCCTTCACCGGCAAATGCGTGCTTCAGGTCGATGGCAAGACCTACCTGAACGGCCCATGCCCGATGTCCGTCGAAAAAGGCGGCGACTTCACGATCGGCACCGACGGGACCAAGGCCGGAAAATACTTCGCCATGGTCTCGATCGACAAAGCGGCCGGAACCGCCGATGGCTGGTGGAGCGGCCCCGATGGCGGCACTCACGCCCATGACCCGCTCGGAACCTTGACGCGCCAGGGCGCCTGTTGGGTCAACGAACGCGCGAAAGTCTGCGCGACCCGCTGAAAATCCGCCCGCGGCGCGGAAAACCAGCCAAATCGCGTCAATCGGATTTGCCACCGGCCGACGGAACTGGCATACCGCCGCGCCAACTTCCACCCATCTCTCTGGGCTGGTCGCGTTCGCGCGCGACCCAGAGAGACTTTCATAAGACAGCCAAGGGGAACACCTCGGATGCAAACGGCCCAGATATTGGTCCTCGCCTGCGGAGTCGCGGCGTTGATCTATGGCCTGATCACCGCGCGGCAAGTGCTCGCGCAAGATCCCGGTAACGCCCGGATGCAGGAAATCGCCGCGGCCGTGCAGGAAGGCGCCGCCGCCTACCTGAACCGGCAATACACCACCATCGCCATGGTCGGCGTCGTCATCCTGATCGTTCTCGCCGCCGTGCTGGGCATGCATACCGCGATCGGCTTCGTGATCGGCGCGGTGCTGTCCGCCGCGGCCGGGTACATCGGCATGAACGTCTCCGTGCGCGCCAACTGCCGCACCGCGCAGGCCTCGCGCAACGGCCTGGCCGCCGGTCTGGACGTCGCCTTCAAAGCGGGCGCCATCACCGGCATGCTCGTCGTCGGCCTCGGCCTCCTGGGCGTCGCCGGCTACTACTTCATTCTGCGCGGCAGCTACGGCGCCGCCATCACCGACGAACAGCTTCGCAAGGTGCTGGAAGCCATGGTCGCCCTCGGCTTCGGCGGCTCGCTGATCTCCATCTTCGCCCGCCTCGGTGGCGGTATCTTCACCAAGGGCGCCGACGTCGGCGCGGACCTGGTGGGTAAAGTCGAAGCCGGCATCCCCGAGGACGACCCCCGTAACCCCGCCGTGATCGCCGACAACGTGGGCGACAACGTCGGCGATTGCGCCGGCATGGCCGCCGATTTGTTCGAGACCTACGCTGTCACCATCGTCGCCACCATGCTGCTGGCCGGCATCTTCTTCACCGGCCCGGTTCGCGACCAGATGCTGATGCTGCCCCTTGGCATCGGCGGCATCTGTATCCTGACCTCGATCGTCGGCACCTACTTCGTCAAACTCGGCGCCGATAACGGCATCATGTGGGCGCTATACAAGGGCCTGATCGTGACCGGCGTGCTGTCCATCGCGGGCGTCGCCGTCATCATCAACATGTTCGCCGGCGGCTTCAGCACCCCGCTGCCGATCGCGGGCGGCACCGCCACCACGGGCATGGCGCTGTTCATCTGCGCCCTGGTCGGCCTCGCCGTCACCGGCGCGCTGGTGTGGGTGACGGAATACTACACCTCCACCGAATACCGGCCGGTCCGCTCGATCGCGCAAAGCTCCACCACGGGTCACGGCACCAACGTGATCCAGGGCCTCGCGATTTCCATGGAAGCCACGGCGCTGCCGGTCGTGCTCATCTCCATCGGCATCATCGTCACCTATATGATGGCGGGCCTGTTCGGCATCGCGATCGCGGCGACGACGATGCTGTCGCTGGCGGGGATGATCGTCGCGCTGGACGCCTACGGCCCGGTGACCGACAACGCCGGCGGCATCGCCGAAATGGCCGACCTGCCCAAGGAAGTGCGTGTCACCACGGACGCCCTGGACGCGGTCGGTAACACCACCAAAGCGGTCACCAAAGGCTACGCCATCGGCTCCGCCGGTCTGGCGTCGCTGGTGCTGTTCGCCGCCTACACCCAGGACCTCGCGCATTACTTCCCGAAAATGGTGGTCGATTTCGGCCTGACGAACCCCTTCGTCGTCATCGGCCTGTTCATCGGCGGCATGCTCCCGTACCTGTTCGGCGCGATGGGCATGACGGCCGTGGGCCGTGCGGCCGGCGCGGTGGTCGTCGAGGTCCGGCGTCAGTTCCGGGACATTCCCGGCATTATGGAAGGCACCGCGAAGCCGGAATACGGCGCGGCCGTCGACCTGCTGACGAAGGCCGCGATCAAGGAGATGATCGCGCCGTCGCTGCTGCCCGTGCTCGCCCCGATCGTGCTTTGGGTCATCATCGACATCATCGCCGGCCGTTCGGCCGCCTTCGCCGCTCTGGGCGCCATGCTCATGGGCACGATCGTGACCGGCCTGTTCGTCGCGCTGTCCATGACGTCCGGCGGCGGCGCCTGGGATAACGCGAAGAAATACATCGAAGAAGGCCATCACGGCGGCAAAGGTTCCGACGCCCACAAGGCGGCGGTGACCGGCGATACCGTTGGCGACCCGTACAAGGACACCGCCGGTCCGGCTGTCAATCCGATGATCAAGATCGCCAACATCGTGGCGCTGCTGCTGCTGGCGGTGCTGGCGGGCTGGCTGAAGTAAGTTTCTTCCGGCCGCGAACGAAGAAGCCCCGGACGCGAGTCCGGGGCTTTTTTGTTGGAAGCCGCCAGGCGAGACACAAAAGACTGGCCATCCCTTCAATTCGATCCGGCGGGACGCCGCGACCGGCCGCTCCCCACCCGCCCGCCGCCGCCTCGGAAGCGCGCGTTCGCGACAACCCCGCTTATCCAGGCGAGGACCCAAACCACCTCCCGCGCCGTTCGGGAACCGGCGCGAACAACCCGCTCAACGCGTGCGCCCGCGCGCCGCGGCCGACAATAACAAGACCGTCCCCGGGCGCGACGACGGTCTCGGGCGCCGGCTGGTTGATGGCTTCGCCGTCGCGGTGATTGATCTGCACGACGAAGAACGCGCCACGCGCCTGGTCCTCGACCCATGACACGGTCTGTCCGGCGACGGGGCTGTTTTCCGCGGCGATGACGACTTCCAGATCGAGCCCCAGGGACCGCAGGACCCGCTCGAAGTTCTGCACACGTTCCGAGTCGAGAATAAATTTCGCCGTCTCCCGGAACAGGATCATTTCGGCGATGCGTTCGGCGCCGATATGGGTGGGCATGATGACCCGGTGCGCGCCCGCCTGAAGAAGCTTCCGTTCCGTGCTGGGCAGTTCGCCGCGGGCGATGATCTCGATATGAGAATTCAGGCTGCGGGCGCTGAGGGTGATGAACACGTTGGCGGCATCGTTGGCGAGGACGGTGACCAGCGTGCGGGCGCGGTCGATACCGGCCGCGCGCAACGTGTCCTCGTCCGTCGCGTCGGCGCAGAGATAGGGATATCCGAGGTCGCGCGCGTGTTGCGCGTCGGTTTCGTTCACCTCCAAAATGACGAAGGGCGCGCCAGCGGCGTGCAGGTCCTTGGCGAGCGCGGTACCGATGCGGCCGAATCCGCAGACGATGACGTGGCGGTCAAGCTTTTCGATCTGTGTGCTCATGCGCTTAAGTCCAAATATTTGGGCGAGTTGATTGAGCGTGAAGAACTGCACAAGCGCGCCGGTGACGAAGATCATGCTGGTGCCGCCAAAGACGATGGTGGCGAGGGTGATGGCGCGCAGAAGTCCGCTGTCGATCGGCCGGGTTTCGCCGTAGCCGACGGTATAGACGGTGATAATGACCATGTAGAAGGCGTCGCCCAAGGACCAGCCCGCGAGGGTGTATGCGAGCGTGGCGAGGACGATCACCGTCAGCGTGAAACCGATGCCCAGTACGAGATTGCGCAGGGGCGAGTGGAGCAGGCCGGGCGAACGAGGGCTCGGATGTAACATTCCGGCAGGATGTTGGATTTTCCCGGACGCCGCAATCGGAGGGTGCCTTGCCAGCCGCCCAGGCCGTGATAGCTTCCGGACAAATTGTATGGGAAACGTCCGATGACTTTGTTGACCCGACGCCGCGCTCTGAGGGCCGGTGTGGCCACCGGTGCCTCGATTCTGCTGCCGCGCTACGGCAACGCCGCCGAGATCAACTGGAAGTTCACCAGTTCGCAGCCGGCCGTGCATCCGTCCAGCGTGCGCTTCATGGAAGCGGCGGAGCGGGTTAAGCAAAAATCGGGCGGAAAGTTCGAAATCACCGTGTTCCATTCGGGCCAGTTGGGCACGGATATCGACACTTACACGCAGGTCCGAATCGGCGGCGTGCACATGATGGTGCTGTCGAACGTGATCACCGCGACGGCGGCGCCGCTGAGCTCGACATTCAGCATTCCCTTCGCCTTCAAGAATTACGAGCAGGTCTGGGCCGCCGCCGACGGCAAACTGGGCCAGATTCTGCGCAAGGATCTGGAGAAGGCGGGCTATCTGACCACGAACAAAATTCTCGATAATGGGTTCCACGAGATCACGTCGTCCGCGGCGAAAGGGCCGATCAATACGGTCGCGGATTTGCAGGGCTTCAAGATGCGCGCCCCACCCAGCCCGATCCAGGTGTCGATGTGGAAGGCGATCGGATCGGCGCCGACGTCGATGAATTTTTCCGAGCTTTATACCGCGTTGCAGACGGGCGTTGTCGACGGGCAGGAAGCCTCGACATCGTTGATGAAGACGACGCGCCTTTACGAGGTGCAGAAATATCTCTCATTGACCTCGCATCTCTGGGACGGGTGGTTCGTGCTGATCAATCCGCGCGCGTTCGGGCGCCTGCCGAAAGACATGCAGGACCTGGTGATGGCGGAATACGACCAGGCCGGTCTCGACGCGCGCAAGGATCTGCTGGCGCTGAACGAGGAAGCCAAAAAATTCATGGTCGAAAAAGGCATGATCATGAACAAGGTCGCCGACGTCGCGCCGTTCCGGGCGAAGCTGAAAGAGGTCGGCTTCTACGCGGAATGGAAGCAGAAAATGGGCGATGAGGCCTGGAAGGCGTTGGAAGACATCGCCGGTCCGATCGTCTGAGGGAACACGACCATGGAAACGTCTGACGGCGCGGTCCGCGCAACCGGGATCGCGGCGGTGGCGGGCGCGTTCGAACGTCCCTTGGCGCGGGTGCTGGAACTGATCGCGGCGATGCTGGTCATCGCCGAGGTCGTGATCCTGTTCGTGGGCGTCGCGGCACGGTATGTGTTTCACAGTCCGCTGATCTGGACGGACGAACTCGCGCAGGCGATCTTCCTCTGGTTGGGCATGATCGGCTCTGCCGTCGCGCTAAACCGCGGCGAGCATATGCGAATGACCGCGCTGACCGCACGCGCGGGCCCGGCCGGCCGCCTGATCATGGAGGTGTTTTCGGCCGCCGCGGGACTGGTGTTCCTGGCGGTGGTCATCCGGCCCTCGATCGAATATGTCGAGGAAGTCTCGCGAATCATGATGCCGGGCCTGGAGGTTTCCAAGGCGTGGCTGACGGCGCCACTGCCGGTGGGCTTCGCGCTGATGATCGGGATCGCGGTGCCGCGGTTGTTCCGGCAGATGCCGGCGCCCGTGGCGATCGGAATCATCGCGCTGGCGGCGCTGGCCGCCTGGTTCGCGCCGCTGGCCGATCCGTATATGGAACGGTTGGGCAACGCCAATCTGGTGATCTTCTTCGTGCTGATCGTCGGCGCGGCAGTGCTGACAGGGGTGCCGATATCCATTGCGTTCTCGGTCGCGACCTTCGCCTACATGGTCATGACGACCGATGTGCCGATGCTACTGTTTGTTGGCCGTTACTATGAAGGCATGTCGCATCTGATCCTCCTCGCCGTCCCTTTGTTCGTCTTCCTGGGCTTATTGATCGAGATGACCGGGATGGCGAAGGCAATGGTGGCGTTCCTGGCGTCCCTGCTGGGGCACGTGCGCGGCGGATTGTCTTACGTTCTGGTCGGCGCGATGTATCTCGTGTCGGGTATCTCCGGGTCGAAAGCCGCGGATATGGCGGCGGTGGCCCCCGCGCTGTTTCCCGAAATGATCCGGCGGGGCGCGAAACCGGGCGACCTGGTCGCGCTGCTCTCGGCGACGGGAGCGCAAACAGAAACGGTGCCACCGTCTTTGGTGCTGATCACGATCGGCTCGGTGACGGGCGTCTCGATCGCCGCGCTGTTCACCGGCGGGCTGCTGCCAAGCATCGTGTTGGGCGTGGCGCTGTGCCTGGTGGTGCGGCATCGCTACCGTAACGAAGACATGTCGAAGATCCGGCGGGCGACAAGCGCCGAGATTGGACGGGCATTTGTCGCGTCGGTCCCGGCTCTGGCATTGCCGTTTGTCATCCGTTTCATGGTGGTGGAGGGCGTCGCGACCGCGACGGAAGTCTCCACCATTGGCATCGCCTACACGCTGGTGATCGGGTTGCTGGTTTACAAGCAATTCGATTGGGGCCGGATGATTCCGATGCTGGTGGAAACGGCGTCATTGTCCGGCGCGATCTTGCTGATCGTGGGCGCGGCGACGTCGATGGCATGGGCTTTGACGCAGTCGGGATTCTCGCAACAACTCGCGGATACGATGGCAATCTTGCCGGGCGGGAAATTCACCTTCATGGGTGTGTCGATCCTCGCGTTTGTCGTATTGGGCAGTGTGCTGGAAGGGATTCCGGTCATCGTGTTGTTTGGACCGTTGCTGTTTCCGATCGCGCAGAAGATGGGGATTCACGAGGTCCATTACGCGATGGTGACGGTGCTCGCGATGGGCATCGGGCTGTTCGCGCCGCCGTTCGGGGTGGGGTTCTATGCCGCGGCGGCGATCGGACGAGTCGATCCCAATCTGGGGTTAAAGCCAATCATGGCGTATCTGCTGGCGATGCTGATCGGGTTGATCGTGGTCGCGGCGGTGCCGTGGATTTCCATCGGGTTCCTGTGATGCGCTGGGCTCTGGCCGCGGCAATCTGGTTCGGGCTGATGTCCGGACCGGCGCGCGCGGCGGAGGGCGACCCGGCAGCGACGCTGGTTTATTACAACCTGGCGGGAAACCAGACGCTGGACCCAACGGATACCCAGAACGGGTCGAGTTACGCGCACGATACATTACTGTCGATTTACGATACGTTGATCCGGCTGGACGACCGGGGCACGCCGGTTCCGGGCCTCGCCGAGTCCTGGACGCGGAATGCCGATCTGACGGACCTGACGCTGAAGCTGCGGCCCAACGTGGTGTTTCACGACGGAACGAAGCTGACGGCCCAGACGGTTGTCGCGACCTTCGAGCGGAATCTGGCTCTGGGCAAACGCGCGGGAAGTGGCGTCGTCGAAACGATGGGGCTGATCGCGTCGATGGAAGCGGTTGGCGAGGACACGGTCCGGCTGGTTCTGAAGCAACCGAACGGACAGATCGACGCCTGGTTGGGCGGCCCGTCCGGGATGATCGTCAGTCCGGCGGCTTACGCGGATGGCGCGGTGGGCGCGACGTTCCGGCCGATTGGTGCGGGCCCGTTTAAGGTAACGCGGTTCGAGTCGAACGCGCGGGTGAGCGTCGTCCGGCACGAGGCCTATTGGGGCGGGGTCGAGGGGCGGCCGGCGGGAATTGAGTTCCATTATGTCCCGGACGGGCGGGCACGGCTGAACGCGGTGCGCTCGGGCCAGGCGACGGTGGCGCTACTGGACGCGCGGCAGATTCCGGAGGCCAAGGCGGCCGGTCTGGAGCTGACGATCACCGAAAAGAACGCGTTCTGGGTAATGTATTTCAATCTCGCCAAGGCGGGGTTACGAGATGTCCGGGTGCGGCGGGCGTTCATGCACGCGCTGGACCGCGAGGCCTTGGCCGGGGCGCTGACGTTTGGCAGCGCCCGGGGGACAGAGCAGATTTTCGCGGTGTCCTCTCCGTTGAACGTTCCGGCGTTGGACAAACGATATGCTTACGATCCGGCGAAGGCGAAAAGCTTGCTGGCGGAGGCGGGGTTCAAGGATGGGATCGATATTTCGCTGCTGGTGTTGAACAATTCGGAATTCCGGCCGCTCGCGGAAGCGATGCAGGCGATGTTGTTGGAGGCGGGGATACGGGTGAAGTTCGACATGGTCGATGTGTCGCAGTTTACTCAGTTTTTTCAGCCGACGGCGCGGGGCGACATGCTGATGGGGCGGTACGGGGGACGTAGCGAGCCCGTGCAGATGTTGTTCGAACTGGTGGCCTCGGGTGGGCCGTTTTCGCCGGGCGGGTCGGTTTCGCCGGAGTTGGATAAGTCGATTGGCGCGGCGCGGGTGTTGGCGTCCAACGATCCGCGGCGAGACGCGGTTTTGGGCCAGGCGGTGGAGATGGCGTCGGATTTGGTTGCGCTGGTGCCGGTGATGACGCGAGCGAATGTTTACGCGTTCAAACCGGGATGCGTGACGAATTTACGGGCGTATTTGCCTGGGGGCGCGGATCGGTTCAACGATGTGCGGGTCTCGGCGAAATGCCGTTGAGGGAGGATAAGAACATGGAACCAGGGAAGCGGTTGCCAGGAAAGGTCGCGATTATCACGGGTGGGGCCTCTGGGATTGGAGCGGAAACGGCGCGGATTTTCGCGTTGCACGGCGCCAGTGTGGTGCTGTGCGATATGCAGGATGAGTTGGGTCTGACGGTTGCTCAGGAAATTCGCGATAACGGCGGGGTGGCGGAGTACCGCACGCTGGATGTGACGAAGGAGGATCAGTGGATCGCCTTGGCCGCCGACGTCGAGAAGAAGTACGGAAAAATCGATATTCTGGGGAATATCGCGGGGATTTCCGGGCGGCCCGCGTCAATGACGGTGCAGGCGAGTGGGGTCATGACCGGGACGGGTCTCGCCGAGCAGACGCTGGAGAACTGGAACCGGATCATGGAGGTGAATTCCACCGGCGTGTTTCTGGGGACGAAGAGCGTCATTCCGGCGATGCAACGCGCGGGTGGCGGGTCGATTGTGAATATTTCGTCCATTTGCGGGATCGTGGGGTCGTTCGCGAACGCGGCGTATCACGCGTCCAAGGGTGCCGTGCGGATTTTCTCGAAGTCGGCGGCGTTGCAGTACGCGAAGGACCAGATTCGGGTGAATTCAGTACACCCTGGATTTGTGGATACGCCGATGGCCCGGCCCGGTTTGTTGGGCAATGAGAGTGGGAAGGCCCGGATGGATGCGACGCCGTTGGGGCGTTTTGGAAAGCCGAGCGATATCGCCCTGGGGTGTTTGTATTTGGCGTCGGACGACGCGGTCTGGGTGACTGGCAGCGAGTTGGTGATCGACGGGGGTATGACGGCGAATTGAGAGGTTTTTGGGGGTGGCGTGATGCCACCCCCGACGGCGTCATCTCATGCCGCCATGCGCTTCGGCGACAATCGCGAAGGAGCGCTTGCGCTTCTCGTGATCGAAGACATTGCCGGTGACGATGAGTTCGTCGGCGCCGGTGCGTTCGGCGAAGGCGTTCAGCCCCGCGCGGACGGTTTCCATGGAGCCAACAACGGCGGCGGACAGGGAGTCCGCGAGCATCGCGCGGCCGTAATGGTCGATGCGGGACTCAAGATCCGGGATGGGGGGCGGCAGGCGGGCGGGACGTCCCCTGCGAATATTCAGAAAAGATTGTTGCTGGGACGAGAAGAGGTAGCGTGCTTCCTCGTCCGTGTCGGCGGCGACCACGTTCAGGCCCAGCATGACGTTGGGTTTGGTGAGTTGGGCGGAGGGGCGGAAGTGTTGGCGGTAGGTGGCGATGGCCTCCATCATCATTCCTGGTGCGAAATGGGACGCGAAGGCGTAGGGTAGGCCGAGAATGGCGGCGAGTTGGGCGCCGTAGGTGCTGGACCCAAGAATCCAGACCGGAATGTTCAGGCCCGCGCCGGGCACCGCCTGGACAGCCTGATTTTCCTGGACCGGCTGGAAGTAGGCCATGAGTTCGACGACGTCCTGGGGGAATTCGTCGCCGGAACTGTTGAGATTGCGGCGCATGGCGCGGGCGGTGATCTGGTCGGAGCCGGGGGCTCTGCCAAGGCCGAGTTCGACGCGGCCGGGGTGCAGCGCGGCGAGGGTGCCGAATTGTTCCGCGATCAGCAGGGGGGCGTGGTTGGGCAGCATGATGCCGCCGGACCCGATCGTGATCGTTTTGGTCCCGGCGGCGACGTGCGCGAGTGCGACGGCGGTCGCGGCGCTGGCGATGCCGGGCAGGTTGTGATGCTCGGCCATCCAGTAGCGGCGAAAGCCCAGGGCCTCGACGTGTTGGGCGAGGTCGAGGGAATTTCGGAGAGCCGTGCCGGCGTCGCTGCCTTCGGCGATGGGGGAGAGGTCGAGAACGGAGAGAGGTACCATGGGGGGACCATGGCATTTTTGGCGGCGCGGTTAAAGGCCGGTGCCGGTTTCAGCGCCGGCGCGCGGTGGGGTCGAGGGCCTCTCGTAGTGCTTCGCCGAGTGTGTTGAAGGCGAGCGCCGTGAGAAGGATGGCGATGCCGGGCGGGTACATCTGTTCGGGCGCGATTTCCATGTAGTTGTAGGCTCGGGCGAGCATGGAGCCCCAACTGGGTTGTGGGGGCTGGACGCCCAGGCCGAGGAAGCTGAGGGAGGCTTCGGCGAGGAGGGCGACGGCGAGAAGCAAGGTAATTTGCACAATCACCGGCTGAATGGCGTTGGGCATGATGTGGCGGGGGATGATTCGCCAGGCGCTGGCGCCGAAGCAGCGGGCGGCGTCGACGTAGAGTTCTTGTTTGACGACCAAGGTTTGGGCTCGGACGAGGCGGGCGAGCTGCGGGGAAAAGACGATCCCGACGGCGATCATTCCGTTCGTAAGACCGATGCCGAGGGCGCCAGTGACTCCAATGGCGAGGACGATAGCCGGGAAAGACAGCAAGGTGTCGATGATCCGGCTGACGATGTCGTCGACCCAGCCGCCAAGGAAGCCGGCGAGGAGCCCGACGGGAATGCCAAGCAACGAGGCGACGGCCACCGCCAGAAAACTGGCATAGAGGGTGGCGGGGGCGCCGTGGATGAGGCGGCTGAAGACGTCGCGTCCCAGATCGTCGGTGCCCAGGAGGTGGGCCAGGGTTGGTTCCGCGAGGGTATCGTTCGCGTTTTGGGCGGTGGGAAGGTACGGCGCGATCGCGGGCGCGAAGATCGCGAGGACGAAGAGGCCGGCGAGGAAGACCAAGCTTAGGCCGGCGGCGGGCCGATCTCGCATCCAATCGAACAGAGCACGGATCATGCGCGGCCGACCCGCGGATCGAGGACCGCGTAGAGAATGTCGATGAGCAAATTCATGCAGATGACGATGACGACCATCGACAGGACGACTCCTTGCACAACCGGAAAGTCTTTGTGGATGGCGGCGTGGACGATCAGGCTGCCCATGCCGGGAATGGCGAACACGGCCTCGACGACGACTGTAGCGCCCAGAAGGCGGTTTACCAGGAGGCCGACGACGGTGAGGAGGGTGACGGAGACATTTTTCAGGCCATGTTTCCACAGGATGGCGGTGGGAGACAGGCCTTTGGCGTGCAAAGTGCGGACGTATTGGGAGGAGAGGATTTCGATTAAAGCGGAGCGAAGCTGGCGCGCGACTTCGGCGATGCCGCCAGCGGCGAGGGCGAAGGCCGGGAGCGCCGCGTGGAGCAGCGCTTTGGATGGGTCTTTCGACAATGCCACGGCCCCGGTGGCCGGAAAAATGTTCCAATTAAGGGCGAAAGTGGCGACCAGGATCATGGCGAGCCAAAAGTTTGGCAAAGCGACACCAAGGGAAGCGAAACTGGTCACAAATGTGTCGAGGCGGGAGCCGGGTCTGGTGGCGGCGACGATGCCAAGCGGGATACCGACGACCAAAGAGATTGTCAGGGACAGGGAGACAATAAGAAGAGTCGTGGGGAAACGGTGCAGAATTTGATCGAGGACAGGCTCGTTCGAAAGGTAGGAGCGGGACAGGTCCAAATGGGCGGCGTTCCACAGCCATTTTCCGTATTGCACGAAAAATGGCTGATCCAGGCCGTATGCCTGGCGGATCTGGGCGATGCGGGCGTCGGTCGCGTTCTCGCCCGCGAGGGTGACGGCGATGTCGCCGGGGACGAGTTGCAGCAGGCCGAAGACGACGAAGGTCGCCAGCACGATCACGGGAAGAATTTGCAGAAGGCGCCGCCCGATCATGGGATCAGGCTTCCAGCCAGACGTCTTCGAATTTGCATTTTCCCAGAAGGTTCGGGCGGAAATCCTTGACCTTTTGGGTGTGGGCGTCGAGTTCGAACTGGAAGACCAGCGGGACAACCAGAGCGTTTTCCGTCACGATTTTTTGCAATTTGGAAAATGCCTTTTTGCGGCTGGGAATGTCCTCGTATCCGCGGGTCTCCAGCAGCGCGGGCCCGATTTCGGGAACCGTCTCGATGCGGCTGGCGTTATAGAAGGACCCGGCGCCGAACATGAGCTTATAGGTTTGGCTGGGGTCGGGGCGGCCGGTCCAGGCACTGAGGTAGAGGTCGCCTTTTTTCTCGGCGAAGAAAGCGTTGGTCTGTTGCGGGATGGTGCCGGCGTAGGACGTCACCCTGATCCCGATTTTTCGAAATTGCTCGATCAACACTTCAAGCCGCTGCTGCGACCGCTGGTCGGAATAAACAGCGATATTGACATCCAGCCCATCGGGATAACCCGCGTCGCCCAGCAGCTTCTTCGCCTTCGCCGGATCGTATGGATAGGCCTTCGCCATTTCCGCGTCGTGCGCCCAGTGGGATTTGGGCAACGACAAGGTCGCGGGTTCGGACAGACCGGCCATGGTGGCCTTGTTGAATTCCTCACGATCGATGGCGTAATTGATCGCCTGACGGACGCGAACATCGTTCATCGGCTTGCGGCCGAAATTGATATAGAGCTGGATGCAATACAGCGTCGGACCCGTGACGGAGACAAGGTTCTTCGACCGATCCACGATCGGCTTTTGTTGCGGCGACAGGTAGTAAACCAGATCGTTCTGACCGGCGATGACGGAGCGGAGGCCGGTGTTGACCTCCTGGATCACGCTGAATTCGACGCCGTCGAGGTAAGGGCGTTTTGGGTCCCAGTATTTCTCGTGACGGGTGACGACGATTTTCTCGCTATCGGCCCAACTCACGAATTTCCAGGGACCGGCGCCAACCGGTTTGCGGTCGTGGTCCTTCCCGAGCGCTTTCACAGCCGTGGGCGAACACATCATGCCCGCGCGGTCCGACAGGATCAGCGGCAGCGCGGTGTCGGGCTGGCTGAGTTTCAATGTGACCTGAAGCGGGCCGGTTACGGCGACGGAGGCGACAGTGGCGAGGTCGGGTTTGACGTTGGACCGCGGGTCTTCGCGAATACGATCGAGATTGAACTTTACCGCGTCGGCATCGCAGGATGTATCGTCGTGGAACACAATTCCGGGCCGCAGGTTCAGGACGAAAGTCAGTGGGTCAGGATAAGACCAGGATAAAGCCAGGCCCGGCTTCGGTTCCAGCGTCGCGTAGTCGAAAGCAACCAGCGAATCGAACATCGTATAAAGGAAAATATGGTCGGAGCCGCCGCTCCCGGTGGTGGGATCGAGGGTCGTTGGGTTGGTCCAGGCGGAAACTCTCAAAACGCCGCCTTTTCGCGGCGCCGCGTTGGCGGTGCCCGATACGGTGGCGCCGGCGGCGAGGACGGCCAGAAAAGCACGGCGGTCGAGTTCGGTCATTGGCTTGGATCCATTGGTCATGGCCGTGGTTCGGCGAAGTGGCAGGCGGCGAAATGTCCGGGTTCCATTTCTCGCCAGTCCGGCGTTTTGGACGCGCAGAGGTCCTTGGCGATCGGGCATCGCGTGCGGAACCGGCAGCCGGAAGGCGGGTTGGTGGGACTGGGGATTTCTCCCTGGAGGACGATGCGTTGGCCCGTGCGCATGTGGGAGGGCAGCGGGACGGGCTCCGCCGACATCAGCGCTTCGGTGTAGGGATGGTAGGGACGAGAAACCAGCGCCTCGGGCGCGCCAAGCTCCATGAAGGCGCCAAGATACATGACGGCGATGCGCGAACTGACGTGGGAGACGACGCCAAGATCGTGGGTAATGAACAGATAGGTCAGCCCGAATTCGCGTTGCAGATCGGCGAACAGGTTCAGAATTCCGGCGCGGATGGAAACGTCCAGGGCCGCCACAACCTCGTCGCAAACAATCAGTTTCGGCCGGACCGTCAAAACGCGGGCGATATTGACGCGCTGCTTCTGACCTCCGGAGAGCTCGTGCGGATAGCGTGTCGAAAATTCCGGCGCGATCCCGACACGGTCCAGCATCTCCAGCGCGACCCGGTCTCTGTCCCCAGACGGAACCGTGCCCGCGATATCGAGCGGTTCGCGGACGGAGCGCAAAATGGTCATGCGCGGATTCAACGCGGCGTTGGGGTCCTGGAACACAATCTGATACTCGCGGCGGGCGCGCCGGAGCTCGGCGGCGGAGAGATCGTGCGGATTACCCCCATTGTGGAGAACCCGTCCCTCCGTCGGTTTCAGCAGGCAAACGACCGCGCGGCCCAAGGTGGATTTGCCCGAACCGGACTCGCCGATGATGCCGAACGTCTCGCCGGGTTGCACGGCGAAGCTGACACCATCGACGGCCTTCACGGTTTCCTTGCGGTCGCGGGTGGGAAAAAGAACCCGCAAATTTTCGACGGCGACGATGGGCTGGGTCATGCGACTTTTTCCAGCTCTGTCAAAGCACCCGGCAAATCCAGGTCCGCGTGTCTGGCACAGCGAACCAGATGGTCTGGCGCGGCGGATGCCATGATTTGAGGGGCATCGCACCCAGGTTGAGCATGCGCGCAACGCGCCGCGAACCGGCAACCGGCGGGCATGTCGCGAAGCGACGGCACCCGGCCAGAAATCGAAGGCAGCGCCGCGCCCCTTGGCGACAATCTCGGGAGAGACCGTAACAATCCCGATGTGTAAGGATGACGCGGACGGACCAACGCGAAATCCACCGGCGCGTCCTCGACGACCTGCCCCGCGTACATCGTGATCATCCGCGTACAGGTTTCCGCGATCACACCCAGATCGTGCGATATAAACAACAGCGCCGTGCCAGTGCGCGACGAGAGATCGAGAAGAAGGTCGATAATTTGCGCCTGGATGGTGACGTCCAGCGCCGTCGTCGGTTCGTCGGCGATAAGAAGCCGCGGTTCGCAAACCAACGCGATCGCGATCATCGCGCGCTGACGCATCCCGCCGGAAAGCTGATGCGGGTAAGAGTCATGGACACGTTCCGGACTGGAAATGCCTACGCTGGCCAGCGCGGCGACGGCGCGAGTCCGCGCATCCTCCCGCGTCGCGCCGAAATGCACACGAATGGTCTCGCCAATCTGCTGGCCAATGGTGAAAACAGGGTCGAGCGCGCTCATCGGCTCCTGGAAAATCATGCCGATCTTGCGCCCCCGGACCCGGCGCAACGCACGCGGCGCCAGACCGATGATGTTCTGCCCCTCGAACATCGCGCTGCCCTCGACACGGCTGGTCGCGGCCGGCAACAACCCCAACAGCGCGAGCCCCGTGACGGTCTTGCCACAGCCGGATTCGCCAACAATACCAACCCGCTCGCCCGGCTGGATCGAGAACGCAACGTCCCTGGTGGCCTGAACCTCCTGGCGGCCCATGCGGAAATGGACGCCAAGACCGGAAACGGCAAGGAGCGGTTCGCCGTTCATGCGTCCAGCCAAACCGCTTCGAAGCGGGGTTTGCCAAGAAGGTTTGGTTTGAAACCTTTTACCTTGGCGGTGTGAGCATCCATTTCAAACTGGAATTGCAACGGCACAACCAAGGCATTCTCGAACACCAGCTTTTGCATCCGCGCGAACGCCTTTTTCCTCTCCGGAATTCCCTGATCCCTCCGCGTATCCGCCAGCGCCTGGGCCAGTTCAGGCACCGGATCGGCGCGCCCGACGTTGTAAAACGCATCCTTCCCGAACATAAGCTGATAGGTCTGAGTCGGATCCGGACGGCCGGTCCAGGAACTGAGATACGCGTCGTGCTTTTTTTCCACGAAAAAGGCACTGGTGGAACTGGGAATCACGCCGTTGGTGAATTTCGCGCGAATGCCAGACTTCTGGAACTGCTCAATCAGAACCTCCTCCCTCTGCACCGCGCGCTGGTCGGAAGTACCTTGAATATCCAGTTCGAAACCGTCCTTATATCCGGCCTGATTCAACAGATATTTCGCCTTGTCGGGATCGTACGGATAAAGACTGGCGGCCTCTTTATCGTACGCCCAATGGGAAGTGGGAACCATCAAATGCGCCGGTTCGGCCAAACCGTTGGCGGTGGCCTTATTGAAGGCCTCGCGATCGACGGCGTAATTCAGGGCCTGGCGGACACGCACATCGTTCAGCGGCTTGCGGCCAAAATTGAGGAACATCTGAATGCACCACAACGTCGGCCCGGTCACGGGAACCAGACTCTTCGCCCGATCGACAATGGCTTTTTGCTGCGGCGACAGGAAAAAGACAAAATCGTTCTGACCCGCGATGACCGAACGCAGACCGGTGTTGACCTCCGGAATGGCGGCCAGCTCGACCCCATCGAGATACGGCAAACCCGGCTTCCAATAACGCTCGTGACGCGTCACCACGACTTTCTCGTTGTCGGCCCAGGAAACGAACTTCCACGGGCCAGAACCAACGGGCTCGCGAGAATGCCTGCCCCCCCGCTCCGCCGCCGCCGCCGGCGACACGATCATGCCGGAACGATCGGACAGAATCAGCGGCAAAGCCGTGTCAGGCTCGCTGAGATCGAGCGTCACCTGCATCGGCCCGGTGACCCGCACGTCGCGAATGGTCGCGAGATCGGTCTTCACATTCGACATCGCGCCGCCACGGGCGCGATCGAGATTGAATTTCACCGCGTTGGCGTCGAGCGGAGTACCGTCGTGAAAAACCACGCCAGGCCGAATGTCGAGCACCATGCTCAAAGGAGTCGGAAACGACCACGCCGAGGCAAGGCCGGGCCGCGGCTCCAGCGTCGCCGGATCCCATTCCACCAACGTATCGTAGAGCGTATAAAGGTAAACATGATCGCTCCCCGCGGTCCCGGTCACGGGATCCAGCGAAGAAGGATTGGTCGGCGCCGAAACCCGCAGCACCCCTCCCCTTTTCGGTAGCGTTTGCGCCTGCGCTCCCAAACCAGCGGCGGTACCAACCAATGCCAGAAATTCTCTGCGTCCTGGACGGTTCATTTGCAGTTCGCTCCAATGCGCGTGTCGTTCAAACGATCGCTTCCGGTGGGGAGGTAGGCCGGCAGATTCGAAATGCAGCCGGGGCGAAACGCATAGACGTTGGACCGGGTCATGACCGGAATGTGGGAGACCTGCTCAGTCATGATCCGCGCGACATTTCGCAGAATGACGACGCGCCTCGGGTCGGTGGCATCCAGCAGCCGCGCCTCCCGCAGCAGCTTATCGATCTCGGGCACAACGGCGCCGCCGGCGTTGACGGACCCGCCGGTGCCACCAACCTCCTGAAATGTTTGCAACGGATCGCCGCGCCCGCCCCAACGCCCCATGAACATGTCGCCACGGCCCGGCGGCTTATGGAATTGCGTATATTGCGAAACATCGACGATATCGAATTTCAGCCGAAACCCCGACTCCGCCGCCATGGCCTGAATCGCCTGAGTCAGCAGCTTATATTCGCTGGTGTTGAGCACCAGCCAGTTGATATCGATGCCATCCTTGTAACCCGCCTCGGCCAGCAAGGCCCGGGCTTTCGCCGTGTCGTAAGGATAGAGTTTTTCCAAAGCGGGATCGTAAAACGGCGAAGCGGCGGAATAAAGCTGCACCGTCGGTTTCGCGGCGCCAAATCCCAGCGCGTCGGCGATTTCGGGACGGTTGAGCGCATGCATCAGCGCCTGACGCACTTTCAGATTGTTGAACGGCGGGCGGCCGGTGTTCGGATAAATATCCCAAACACTGTCTTTTTCGTTCACCTGCACCGCGAGCCCGGCGGCTTTGGCATCGGGAATCTGCCGCGGATCGATCAACGCCAGATTGATCTGCCCGGACCGCAACGCGTTCAACCGCGCGGCGGCTTCGGGAACGAAACGATGCTCCAACCCCGCCGGCCGGCCCTCGATCCCACCCCAATAGGCCTCGAACCGTTCCGTTTTCATCCGGACGGCGGCATCGAACGACGTCACGCGATAGGGACCCGCGCCAATGGGCTTCAGGGTCGCGCCAAACGCATCCGGCGTCAGCGCCGCCGGCCCGATCATCATCCCGCCCTGGGCCGCCAGCAAATAGGGCATCTGGCCATTGGGCTCGTTCAGCTTCAGACGAACCGTGCCGGGCGACAACACCTCCACCGCCGCGATGCGATTGACCGTGTCGAGGATCGTCGTGCCGGCCTTGGAACCCAGCGCCTTGCCCCGGTTCAGATTGGCGGCGACAGCGGCGGCATCGAATTTCGTGCCGTCGTGGAACGTGACACCTGGCCTCAGGGTCAACGTGAACTCGGTCAGATCGGCATTATATGTCCACGACAACGCCAGCTTTGGCTGCAATCCGCCCGCCGGGTCCAGACCCACCAGCGAGTCGTAGACGGCGATCAACGGCAGTTGCGCGATACCGCTGGTGCTCTGCGGCTCCGCCGGGTCCAGAGACTGATTGCCGGAGGCATCGAAAAAAACCAGCACGGCCTTGGTATTGGCGGGTTCGCCGGCTGCCCGGACGGATCCGGCCAGACCCGCGGCACACAGCCCGAATGCCAGGCAGCCAACCCACAGGCGGCGGGCCAATAAGCGCATGTTACCCCCAGGACGTCCCGTTTCGCGTCACCATGCCCCGCCCCGCCGCGCCTGTCCATGAAGCGGCCAGGCCCGCCCGGGTGGCGCCGCCGCGGGTTTTCTGCTTAGAAGCGCCGGTTCGCTCCGGTCCTCCCTCCAGCCAAACGGCGCCGCCCCATGAAGATTGTCGCCTGCAACAGCAACCGTCCCCTCGCAGAGGCGGTCGCCGTCAATCTCGGGATCCCGCTGACCAAGGCGCAGATCCGCCGCTTCGCCGATATGGAGGTGTTCGTCGAGATTCTCGAAAACGTCCGGGGCGAGGACGTGTTCGTGATCCAGTCGACGTCGTTTCCGGCCAACGACAACCTGATGGAACTTCTGATCACGCTGGACGCGCTGCGCCGGGCCTCCGCGCGGCGAATCACCGCGGTGATTCCCTATTTCGGATATGCGCGGCAGGACCGGAAGTCGGGATCGCGCACCCCGATCAGCGCCAAGCTGGTGGCGAACCTGATCACCGAGGCCGGCGCGCACCGCGTGCTGACCATGGACCTGCACGCCGGCCAAATTCAGGGATTCTTCGATATCCCGGTGGATAATTTGTTCGCCGCGCCGCTGTTCGCGCGCGACATTCAGGAACAATACGACGGCCGCGACCTGATGATCGTCTCCCCCGACGTCGGCGGCGTGGTGCGGGCACGGGCGATCGCCAGCCGGCTGAACCGCGACCTCGCCATCATCGACAAACGCCGCCAGCGGGCCGGCCATTCCGAGGTGATGAACGTGATCGGCGACGTCGAGGGCCGGGATTGCGTGCTGATCGACGACATCGTCGACTCCGGCGGTACCCACTGCAACGCGGCGAACGCGTTGATGGCCCATGGGGCGCGGTCCGCCAGCGCCTATGTCACGCATGGCGTGTTATCCGGAGGCGCGGTGGCGCGGGTCATGGCCTCGCCGCTGAAGATGATGACCATCACCGATTCCATCATGGCCACCAACGAAGTCGCCGGCGCGGCGAACATCCGCCAATTGACGATCGCGCCCCTGCTGGCGGAGGCAATGCGGCGCATCAGCGATGAGTCCTCGGTCAGTTCCCTGTTCGACTGAAAACGCACACCGGGCCAGGCGGCGGTTGTGGTCAGCGACGCCCGCGTGTTACCTGCCGGTCATCGCTTGGTCGTCTGGCAGATGGGGTCACCGTGTTCAAACGCCGCAAACCCGAAGAACCGCCCGCGCCGCGGGGCAATGCCGCCCAGGCCGCGCCTGAAACACCCGTGGGGCCGCCCGGCCGGGATGCCGGTCAACACGGCATATTCGACTCGCCCGCCGCGGCTTTGCCCAAAGGCGATTCCACCATCGGCATCCCCTCGATTCCCGTTCAACCTCCCTCTCAGGCCGCGTCCGCGCCGCCGCAGCAAAAGGAACCGACCCTCATGTCTCGTCCGCCGTTGCAGCCGACACCGTCCGCGCCGCCCGCTCCGCAGGGCATGGCCCGCGCGCCCATGGCCCCGGCCAGAGTGGCACCGCTCGCCGGCGAGCGCCGGACGCTGGTCGTCGGCCGCGGTATCAGCGTGCAGGGCACCATCCAGGACGCGGAACGCCTCGTCGTGGAAGGCACGGTTGAGGCCTCGTCGCTGAACGCGGCGGAATTGCAGATCGCGCCTGGCGGAGTCCTCAAGGGGCAGGTGGAAGTCGAGGACGCGGAAATCTCCGGCCTGATGGACGGCATTCTGACGGTGCGTGGCAGCCTGGTGCTACGCGGGTCCGGCCAGGTCATCGGGGAAGCGCGTTGCCGCCGCCTGCAGGTTGAGGACGGCGGGCAACTCAGTGGCAAGATCAGCATGATCACGGACCCCGCGCCCGTGCCCGCCGCCGCGCCGGAACCGGATCACACCTGAACAACCGCCGCGCGGCGCCTGGATCCGCCGATCCAGGCGCCGCGTGTCAGGCCTTGATCAGCGGACAACCGCCCTCGGACAAGGGCCGCCAGGCATCCTCCGCCGGCGTGGTGGCGATCAGCTTGTAAATATCCCACTCGTGTTTGCTTTCCGAGGGCTTCTTCACCTCGAACAAATACACCGGGTGCATTTTCCGCCCGTCTTCGCGGATTTTCCCCGGCCCGAAGCAATCGTCGTCGGTCGGCATGGATTTCATGCGCGCGACCGTCTCGGCGCCGCTGGCCTTCGCCGCCACGGCGCCCAGGGATTGCACGGCTTTCAGGTAGTGCAGGGTGCAGGAGTAATTCCCCGCCTGCGACATGTTCGGCCACAGCGTGACCTTGCTCTTAATCCGATTTTGGAACGAGCGGGTGCGGTCGTTCAGATCCCAGTAATAGGTTTCCGACAGCCGTAACCCCTGCGCGGTTTCCAGTCCGATCGAATGGACATCCTGGGAATAGGCGATCAGCGCGGCGATGTTCATCGACTTTTGCACGCCGAATTCATGTGCCTGCTTAACGATGTTGATCAGATCGCTGCCCGCGCCCGACACGCCCAGTATTTTGGCGCCCGAGGCCTTCGCCTCGATCAGCGGGCCGGAAAAATCGGTGGTTTCCGGGAACGGATATTGGTGCGCGCCCATGACCTTGCCGCCATTCGCCTCAACGAAGCGCGTGGTGTCGCGCTGAAACGCGAGCCCGGCGGCATAGTTTGGGGTAATGAAAAACCAGCTCGTGCCGCCGGCCTTGACCATGGCGCCGCCGGTGGAGCGCGCCTCCATGAACGTGTCGTAAACCCAATGGACGGTATTGGGCGTGCAGGATTTTCCGGTCAGATCGGAGGTCGCGGTGCTGGTCGGCACGAACACCTTGTTCCGGTCCCGGCAAATCGCCGTGATCGCCAGCGCGACCGCGGAGGACGCGCCATCCTGAACGAAATCGACACCATCCCGGTCGATCCACTGCTTCACGATGGCCGCGCCGACATCCGGCTTGTTCTGATGGTCCGCCGTCAGAACCTCCACATCGAAGCCGCCGGCCGCGAATTCCTGAATGGCCTGCCGCGTGCAGGCAATCGAGGTCGGACCATTGACATCCCGATACGGACCCGACTGGTCGTTGATGACCCCGATCTTAATAACCGGCCGCGTCTGGGCGCGCGAGCGTCGAAAAGGCGCCACGGCGGCGGTCGCGGCCGCGGCGCCGAGCATGGTCCGGCGGGAAATCGGCATGATGGCGGTCTCTCTTTCTCGGTACCCCACGGAGAGGATCTCCGTCCGGTCGTTTCCTGAGTTTCTGTTCTTTTCGGGTGCCGCGGGCGCGCCACCGCGCGAATTAAGCCTGGAACGCCCCAAAATGACAATATGTGCGCCACGCCGCGCCCAGGCACGGTCGGTCACAGCAACCGCGCGAGACGGTCGAATTCCGCCACGCTGAGGGTCTCCGCCCGCCGCTCCGGCGCGATGTCCGCGCGCGCCAGCAAGGCCTCCCCGCCAAGCGATTTCAACGATCCCCGCAGCATCTTGCGGCGCTGCCCAAACGCGGCGGCGGTCAACCGCTCCATGGTGGCGAAAAGATCCCCTGGCGGCTGCTCCGGACGCGGCGTCAGCACGACGACGGCCGACCAAACTTTCGGCGGAGGCACGAAAGCGGTGGGCGGCAAACGCAGCGCGATATGAGTCTCGCAGGTCCACCCCGCCAGCACGGACAACCGCCCATAAGCCGCCGTATCCGGCGCCGCGGCGATGCGTTCGGCGACCTCCTTTTGGAACATCAGGGTCATACGCTCGAACGCCGCCGCCTGGCGGAGCCAGCGCACCAGCAACGGCGACGCCACGTTATAAGGAAGATTGGCGACGATCTGCCGCGGCGCCGGCACCAGACCGGCGAGGTCGATCCGCGTCGCGTCGCCCTCGATCACCGTCAAAAGACCGTTGGATGCCGCCGCCAGCTCATGCGCCGCCCCAACCGCGCGACGATCGATCTCGATCGCCGTGACACTGGCGCCGCCACTGGCGAGCAACGCGCGCGTCAGCCCGCCCGGCCCCGGCCCGACCTCGACGACATGGCGCCCCGTCAGATCCCCGGCGGCGCGGGCGATCCGCGCGGTGAGATTGCCGTCGAGCAGAAAATGCTGGCCCAACGAATGCCGCGCGTCGAGCCCGTGCCGGGCGATGACATCGCGAAGCGGCGGCAGTCCGGATACGTCAAACATGGACTCCCCCGCCGACACCCCATATCCGCCCAATCCCCGCGAGGCCCGGGTTGCATCGGCTTGCGCTGTACCGCAGAAACACCCCATGCGTTTCCCGCCCCAGCCGACGCGGCTCGACCGGTATATTTTCCGTCAGCTCTTTTGGGCGCTGGTCGCGGTAACGCTTGGGCTGACCGCGCTGATCTGGCTGACTCAGTCGCTGCGGTTCGTGGAACTGGTGGTAAATCGCGGCCTCTCCCTTGTGGTCTTCATGCGGTTGACGGGGCTGCTGATCCCCAGCTTCATCGCGGTGATTCTGCCCATCACGACGTATGTGGTCATTCAGTTCGTGTATCAACGCCTGGCGGGCGATCGGGAAGTGACGGTCATGCGCGCCGCCGGCCTGTCGCCCTTCGCGCTGGCGCGTCCGGCGCTGGGGCTGGCGTTTCTGGCGATGGTCTCGGGCTACCTGCTCAATTTATACGTGGTGCCCTCGACCCTGGCGGCGTTCAAGGAATTTCAGTGGGAAATCCGCAACAAGGTGGCTGCCTTCCTGCTGCAGGAAGGCGTGTTCACATCGATTTCCGACAAGCTGGTGGTCTATGTACGCACACGATCCACGGATGGAACCCTGCACGGAATCCTGGTCGACGACGCGCGCGACCCACAGGTGCACGCCACCATCCTCGCCGAATCCGGCCAGTTGCTGGAAGGCGCGCATGGGCCGCGGGTGCTGCTGCTGAACGGCAGCCGCCAGGAAATCGACCGCCAAACCGGCCGTCTGAACGTCCTGACCTTCCGGGAAAACGAAATCGACCTCGCCAACGCCTCCGGCCCGGAAGCCGTCCGCCCGCCGGATATGTCGGAGGTCGGCATTTCGGACCTGCTGAACCCCAAACGCGCCATGGCGCGCGACGCGCCGAAATGGATCGCGGAAGCCCATAAACGGCTCGCCGGACCGCTCGGCTCGCTGTCCTACGCGCTGGTGGCGCTGGTGTCCGTGCTGACCGGCGCCTTCCAGCGCCATGGCGGATTTTACCGGCCGTTGGTCTCGGTCCTCGCGGTCGTGCTGCTGGTCGCCGTGGGGCTGACCATCGACGGCCTCGCGGCCCGCGACAACACGTTGATCCCGCTGATCTGGGTCAGAGCGGTGTTGCCCGGCGCGATCTGCGCGGCGATCCTGTTCGGACCGGCGTTGCGATCCGGCGGCGGCGAGGAAACCAGGCGTTCGAACCGCGCCCGGAGCGCCGCGGCGTGATCGTGACCCTGACCCTGTCGCGCTATATCGCGCGGCATTTCCTGCTCGCGGTCGGCTCCGCATGGGCCGCGCTGGCGGCGCTGGTGGCGATGTTCGACTTCATCGAATTGCTGCGCCGCTCCGCCAGCAAACCCGACGCCACCTTCTCCCTGGTCGTGGAGATCGCGGCGCTGCGCGTGCCCTTCATCATGATGCAAATCCTGCCCTTCGCCGTGCTGCTGGGCGGCCTGGTCTGCTTCTGGCGGCTGACCCGAACCTCGGAACTGATCGTCGCGCGCGCCGCGGGCGTCTCGGCGTGGGAGTTCCTGACCGTCCCCACACTCTGCGCGGCCTTCCTCGGCGTGGTGGCGACGGCGGCGCTCAGCCCCTTGTCGTCGGCGATGCTGGCGCGCGCGGAGGCACTGGAAACCGCGTATCTGCGCACCGGCGGCGGACCGCTGGCGCTGAACGGCGGACAACTCTGGTTGCGCCAGTCCGACCGGGAACTGAACCCGAAGGGCGTCGCGATCATCCACGCCAGCTCGGTGGCCCTGCGCGGGCAGCAACTCACCACCGGCCAGGTCAGCGTCTTCCGGCTGGACGACGCCGACCGGTTGTTGTCGCGGATCGAGGCCGGCTCGGCCTCTCTCGCGATGGGATACTGGACCTTCGGCGATGCCCGCGCGGTGCGGCCGGACCAGTTGCCCGAACCGGTCCAGGAACTCCGCCTGACCACCGATCTAACGGTGGGACGGGTACAGGACAGTTTCGCCAAGCCCGACACGCTGTCGGTCTGGGTGCTGCCCGACTTCATCGCGTTGCTGGAGCGGTCAGGGTTCTCCTCGGTCCGGCACCGGCTGCACTTCCACGCGCTGCTGGCACTGCCTTTGCTGGCGGCGACCATGGCCCTGGTGTCCGCCGGCTTCTCCATGCGGCCGACCCGGCGCGGCGGCGTCGCCAAGATGATCGGTGGCGGCGTGTCGGTCGGATTCGCGCTGTTCGTGATCTCCAAAGTCGCCGAGGAATTCGGCCAATCCGGCGCCCTCCCCGTGCCCCTCGCGGCCTGGGCGCCCGCCGCCGCGGGCCTCATGCTGGCAGTGGCGCTGTTGTTACACACGGAAGACGGCTGAGCATGACCTGTTCGTTTCGTACCTGGCCCGGAATATGTCTGCTCGCCGGGATCGTCCTGGCTTTGGCCGCGACACGCCCCTCCCAGGCGCAACTGGGACAACTGGCGGCCACCGGCGCGGCGCCGGCGGCCAGCCGCGACGAACCGGTGACCTTCACCGCCGATCAGGTCGAATACGACCGCGACCGCGCCGTGGTGACCGCGCGCGGCCACGTGGAAGCCTGGCAGGCCGGACGCGTGCTCCGCGCCGACCAAATGACCTTCGACCGCAACACCGGAGTCTCGATCGCCACCGGCAACGTCGCGATGATCGAACCCAACGGCCAGGTCCTGTTCGCGCAATACGCCGAACTCAGCCGGGACATGAGCGAAGGCATCCTGAAAGCCGTCAGCGGCCGCCTGGAACACAATGCCCGCCTGGCGGCCAACGGCATGCGCCGCACCGGCGGATTGCTGAACGAGTTTTCCCGGATCGTCTACTCGGTCTGCGACGCCTGCAAAGACAACCCCAACCGCCCCCTGCTGTGGCAACTGGAAGCCGGTTCGGCGGTTCAGGACACCGAGCACAAGACAATCGAATACCGCGACGCCACGATGCGCATGTACGGCATCCCGATCGCCTACGCGCCATTCTTCTGGCATCCCGATCCCACCGTGCCCCGGCAATCCGGGCTGCTGCCGCCCAGTTTCGGCCTGTCCTCCAGCCTT
The DNA here is from genome assembly GCA_947474705.1 of Acetobacteraceae bacterium. Classification (GTDB taxonomy): domain Bacteria; phylum Pseudomonadota; class Alphaproteobacteria; order Acetobacterales; family Acetobacteraceae; genus Rhodopila. The sequence goes on from CANJJS010000029.1 coordinate 36,339, forward strand.
GGCGGGTTTTACGCCCAACCCTACTACTGGGTCATCGATGGCAAATCCGACGTCACCCTGACGCCGATGATGACGACCCGCACCGGCGGATTGCTGGACGCCAAATACCGGCTGAGACTGAACGAAGGCACGCTGACGGTGAACGCCGCCGCCGGATACCAGGGCCGGTCGCCGCAAGGCAGTTTCGCCGCCAAAGGCCAGTTCGCCATCGACGACACCTGGCGATGGGGGTTCGACATCAATCGCGCCTCCTTGGCGCGGTTCGTCCTGAACCAGCATATGCTGCTGGGTCTGACCGGTGACTCGTACATCCTGCCGAGCACCGTCTACCTGGAGGGATTCGGCCAGGGATCGTATTCCCGGCTGGACATGAAGGCCTATCAGGCGCTGAGCAGCGCGGTCGCGATCGCGCAGTTGCCGGTGGTCGCGCCCCGCTACTCATACAGCTTCACGGGCGAACCGGACCGGCTGGGCGGGCGTCTGTCGGTCGATACGTCGTTGTTCAACGTCGTGCGGTACGACGGAAGCAGCACGCGGCGGGCCAGTCTGACGATGAACTGGGAGCGGCCGTTCCAGGGCCCGCTGGGCGATCTGTGGAAACTGTCCATGCGCGGCGACACCGCCGGCTACGACGCCACCAGCTTCCAGCGCCAGCCCAATTTCGGCCCGCGCCGTAACATCTCGACGGCCACCGGACAGGTTGGCATGGCGCTGGATTTCCGCTGGCCCTTCATGCGCGACGCCGGCCCCTGGGGGGTGCAGGTGATCGAACCCATGGCCCAGCTCGTCGTCTCCCCGCGCAAAGGCGACAGCCAGATCTCGCGCGTGCCGAACGAGGACAGCCTTTCGTTCGAGTTCAGCGATCAAAACCTGTTCGGTCTGAACCGGTTCAATGGCATCGACCGGCTGGAAGGCGGCACAAGGGTCAACGCGGCGCTGCATGGCGCCTGGTATCTGGGCGGGACGATGTTCGACGCCCTCGTCGGCCAGTCCTACCAAACCGCGCCGGACAGGCTGTTTCCCACGGGCTCGGGCCTGCGCGACACCGTGTCGGATATCGTCGCGCGCGGAACATTTTCGCCGGCGAACTGGCTGGACATGACATACCGGACCAGGCTCGACAAAAAGAGCATGCAAATCCGCATGGCGGATGCCTCCGTCACCGTCGGCGGGCCGAAATTGCAGCTCACCGGCGGGTATTTATACAGCGCCTTCAACCCGTTCTTCTTCTACACGGCGGCCCAGCCCCTGGCGCCCACGTCGGCCTATTTCACGCCACGCAACGAGGTCAGCGCCTCGATCTCCAGCCGCTGGAGCAATTACCGGCTTTCGGCCTATGTCCGGCGCAATCTCGCCACGAACCAGATGGATTATTATGGCTTCACCGGCGCCTACGAGGACGAGTGCTTCATCTTCGACGTGCGGTTCACGCGCCGGCTCACCTCGCTTTTGGGCGATAACGGTTCGACCGCGTTGCTGTTTTTCTTCACCTTCAAAACGGTCGGCCAGGTTGGCTACCGTGCGTTCTGAAACGGGGATGCCATCGATGTCCGACACCGCCCGATCGCTTCGCGACCCGCTCGCGATGACCTGGATTTCGCGGTCCGCCGCGCGGTGGCGCGGGATGTTGGCGGCCTGCGTGCTGCTGACATTGCCGGCCGCGCCGTCTTTGGCGCAGACGCCTCTACCTGGGACCCGCATCGTGGCGGTGGTCAATGGCGACGTGATCACCAGCGGGGATGTGGACAACCGTGCCCGCCTGTTCGCGATCTCCACGGGCCTGTCCACGACGCCGGAGGTTCTGGAGCGTCTGAAATCGCAAATCGCCAACCAGTTGATCGACGAGCGGCTGCGCCTGCAGGAAGCGCAGCGGCGTAAGATCGTCGTGCCCGACAAGCAGATCGCCGCCGCGATCCGCGAGGTCGAGCAGCGCAACAACATGCCGGACGGCGGGCTGCGGCAGAAGCTGGCCTCTCTGGGCGTCAGTCACCGCACCATGATCGATCAGATCCGGGTGCAACTGGCCTGGACGCAGGTGTTGCGGGAGCAACTGGCGGACAAGCTGAACATCTCCGACGCGGACGTGGACGAGAAAATCCGCCAGCACACCCGCCAGATCGGCAAACCGGAATATAGTGTCGGCGAAATCTTCGTCCCCGTCGACGATCCCGCCAACCTCGCCGACGCGCGGCGTTTCGCGGAGACGGTGATCGCGGAATTGCGCGCGGGCGCGCCGTTCGCGGCGGTGGCCGCGCAGTTCAGCCAGACGCAAAGCGCGCTGGAAGGCGGCGAGGTCGGCTGGATGCAGCCCGATCAGTTGGACCCCCAGGTGGCGCGCCTGGTGGTGCAAATGCCGCCGGGCGCCGTCAGCAACCCCGTGAAGGTTCCCGGCGGTTTCGCCATCGTCACCGTCCGCGCCAAACGCGAAATCGGCCGCGATATCGGCACCATGGTGTCGCTGCGCCAGGTCTTCCTGCCCTTCGCCGAACCCTTGGACCCACAGCGCCCCACCGAGCAGCAACGTCTCGCGCTGGAAAAGGCACGCTCCATTTCCACCAGCGTGAAAACCTGCGCGCAGATGGAGCAGACCGCGAAGGTCAATCCCTCGAACCGGCCGGCGGACCCCGGCGAAGTCCGGCTGGAGACCGTCAATCCACCGCCATTTCGTGAAATGCTGTCGAAGCTGAAGCCTGGCGAGGCGAGCCAGCCTCTGGTCGCGGTCGACGGGATCGCGGTGATCGTCGTTTGTTCCAAGGAACAGAAAAACACGGCGGTGGAATCCCGGGACGACGTCCGGCGACGGTTGATCTCGGAGCGGGTGGAACTCGCGTCGCGGCATACGATCCGCGAACTGCGGCGGAAAGCGTCGATTCAGCGGGATGGTAAGGGGGTCTGACGCCTGCTCAGGCCGGGTTTTCCATCCGCACCCCCGGATGGAAAAACCCATACACCCGCCGCGCGATTTCCTTATTAATGCCTGGCGCCGCCTCCAGGTCCGCGAGGCCCGCCATTTTCACCCCGCGCGCCGACCCGAAATGGTTCAGCAGAGCGCGTTTGCGGGCGGCGCCGATGCCCTGAATTTCGTCCAGCTCGCTCTGCCGGATGTTCTTCGACCGTCCCGCGCGATGAGTGGTAATCACGAAGCGGTGCGCCTCGTCGCGGATGCGCTGTAAAAAATACAGCACGGGATCGCGCGGCGGCAACTGGAATGGCGCCATACCGTCAGTGTGCAGCCACTCCCGCCCCGCGTCCCGATCGGGGCCTTTGGCGATGGCGATCAGTTTCACATCCGTGACCCCCAGCTCATCCAGCACCGCCCGCACCGCCGAGAGTTGCCCCATACCGCCGTCGATCAGCACGATATCCGGCCACCCCACGGGCGTCCCGCCCTCGGCCAAGGCGCTGGTGCCGTCCTCCGCCACCGCGCCGTCGCCGCGGTCCTTCAGCGCGCCCTCCGCCCGTTCCTTCAACGCGCGGGCGAAGCGGCGCGTGAGCACTTCCTTCATCATCGCGAAATCGTCGCCCGGCGTAATCGGGCCACGGATCGAAAACTTCCGGTAGGCCGATTTGTCGAACCCCTCGGGCCCCGCCACGATCATCGCGCCGTAAGCGTTCGTGCCCATGATGTGAGAGTTATCGTAAACCTCGATCCGCTGAGGTGGCCGCGCCATGCCGAATAGCTTCGCCACCCCCTCCAGCAGTTTCGCCTGCCCCGCCGTTTCCGCGAGCTTGCGTTCCAGCGCCTCGCGCGCGTTGACCTCCGCGTGCAGGATGACCGCGTGCTTTTCACCGCGCTGGGGCCGGTGGATTTCCACTTTCCGACCGGCCTTGAGGCTCAGTGCCTCCGCGATCAGATCGTGTTCCGGCAGATCGTGGTTGATCAGGATCAGCGGCGGCGGCGGTTTGTCGTCGTAAAACTGCGCGATGAAGGCGGTCAGAACCTCCGGTGCTTCCTCCGCGCGCCCGTGGGAGGGGTAGAAGGCGCGGTTGCCGTAATTCCGCCCGCCGCGAATGAAGAACACCTGCACGCAGGTCTGGCCGGCGATTTGCCAGGCGGCGACGATATCGGCGTCTTCCAGGCTCGCGGGGTTCACGACGTCGTTGCCCTGGACGAAGGTCAGGCCGCGGATGCGATCGCGGATGGCGGCGGCGCGTTCGAATTCCAGCGCCTCCGCCGCCGTTTCCATTTCGGCGGCGAGTTCCTGTTGCACGGCGGCGGATTTGCCCGCCAGGAACGATTTCGCCTGCGCGATCAGTTTGCCGTACTCCTCGCGGGAAATCCGTTCCACGCAGGGGGCGGAGCAGCGCTTGATTTGGTACAGCAGGCAGGGGCGCGCGCGGTTGGCGAAGACGGTGTCGGCGCAGGACCGCAGCAGGAACACGCGCTGCATCGCGGTCACCGTCTGGTTGACGGCCCAGGCGGAGGCGAACGGACCGTGATAGGTGCCCTGGCGGGTGTGGGCGCCGCGATGCTTGGCGATTTGCGGATAGGGATGATCCTCCGTCAGCATCAGCCAGGGGTAGGATTTGTCGTCCCGCAGCAGGATGTTGTAGCGCGGCTTGAGGCGCTTGATGAGGTTGGCTTCGAGCAGCAGTGCCTCGGCCTCGGTATGCGTCGTGACGATTTCCATCGACACGGTTTCCGACACCATGCGCCGCAGCCGTTCCCCCAGCCGGGCGATCTGGGTGTAATTCAGGACGCGGCGTTTCAGGTTGCGGGCTTTGCCGACGTAAAGCGCCTCGCCCTTGCGGTCGAGCATCCGGTAGACGCCAGGGTTGCCGGGCATCGTGGCCATCGCGGCCTCGATGACCGCGACGCCTTTCGGAGGGTCGGGAGGCTGTGGGTCCGGATCGTTCATGGCGGGCAATCTACCGCGTCCTCCCCGCGTTCGGGGAGAGGCAAAAATACAACCTCAAGTGGTGCGTCCTTCACGTCGCGAATCGCCCCTCAGCGCCCCTCAACCCACCCGGCCTGGGCGATGGAGATAGCGTCCCTGGCCACTATCAAAGGGTTACCGGTTCATCCACCGAACCTGTGGATAAGTCCGTGGACAAGGTTTTCGGAAACGCCGTGAATCCGGCGGAAAACCTCAGGTTTTTAGGTATTGCCAGTTTTTTGGGCTGTCTGTAACACATTGATTTTACGCTGTATTTTAGCGTCAATAGCAAATCAATCGGGGCACGGCGCGGCGTCAGGCGGACGTCAAAGAGCGATCTCGCGGGTTGTGATCAATTTCAGCGGCGGCGTTCGATTTCGACTCCCGCCGATGTCGAGTCGTCGAAAATATCAAGCTTCTCGACACGAATTCTCACAAGATGGACACGCGGGTCGAGCAGGCAGGAGTCGGCGATTCGTTCAGCCAAGGTTTCCACCAGCCGGACATGACCGGCCGCGACGATGCCGCGCACGGCGTTGGCGATCTTTTCGTAATCGACGACCCGGGTCAGGTCGTCGCGGCCAACAGGGGTGCGGGACAGGGGCCGGGCCCCATCGTCTTCCACGCCAAGGTCGACATTGACGCGGATGCGCTGGAGGGTTTCGTGTTCCGGCGGGTGCACGCCGATACTCGCGCGCAGGACCATGTCGCGGAGAAAGACGTGACGCAGGCCTCGGGCGGCATCGGCGATGCGGGGGCTGTCCATGGCGGTTCCTTATCCAAAACCCGGGCGGGCCAGTGTGTCAGGCCTCCGGCTCCGGCGGAGGGGCGCCGTCCGGCCCCGGCGACGGGACGCCGTCCGGCCCCGGCGGCGGAACGCCATCCGGACGGATCATCTGGCCAGTCATGGAGCGAAAGGCAAGGATGGCGAGGGTCGCGCGGGCGATTTCCTCCGGGCCGCCACCGGAGATCCCGTTCACCCGGATGCCCGGCGCCAACGCAAGCGCCAGGGTTTGCGTCAGGGACCACAGCGCCGACTTCGACAAGGCAAAGGACAGTTGGCCAGGGGCCAGAGTCTGAAGATCGCGGTCCAGCAGATTGATCGCGACGCCTTCCCGCCCAGGCGGCAGAGACATCGCGAAATGCCGGATCAGCACGAAGGGCGCGCGAAGGTTGATCGCCATGTGCGCGTTCCAGGTGTCCGGGCATTCGTCCCGCCAGGTATCCCGCAGGGCGAGCGTCGCCGCGTTCACCAACACCCCCAGCGGCCCCACCGCCGCCGCCGCTCTTCCCGGCAACGCCGCCGCCTGGGCTTCCTCCCCAAGATCCGCGATCAGATGCGCATGGCCCAATCCCGGCGTCGCGGCGCGGGTCTGCACGGCGACCGCGAAGCCGTTCCGGGTCAGAGCCTCCGCGATGGCCCGGCCCTTGGGGCCATCGCCGCCAGTGACCAGCGCCGCGCGAGGAATGGAATCCGGGATGGCGAAGCTCATGGCCCGCGCCGTTTCATGCCACCGCGGCCACGCTTCTTTTGCGCCGGATCGTACCCGCCGCCACCGGGTCCCATCGGTTCCGGCGTCCGATCCTTCCTTGGCCGCAAGGTGGCGCTGGCGCGCGGCGGAGGTTCCAGACCCAAATTCAGCGCTTCGAGTCGTTTGAGCTCGTCGCGGAGGCGGGCGGCTTCCTCGAATTCCAGATCCGCGGCCGCGGCACGCATACGCTTTTCCAGATCGGCGATGGCGGTCGCGAGGTCCTTGCCGACGAATTCCTTGGCCGTGGAGTCCTTGACCGGGGCGACGGTGACATAATCCTGCTCGAAGACGCTTTCCAGCACCTGGCCGATTTGTTTGCGGACGGATTGCGGCGTGATCCCGTTGGCCTCGTTCCAGGACCGTTGTTTGTTACGGCGCCGTTCGGTTTCCTCGATGGCGGCGCGGAGCGAGCGGGTGAGTGTGTCAGCGTAAAGAATCACTCGCCCATCGACATTGCGCGCGGCGCGCCCGATGGTCTGGATAAGAGACGTCTGAGACCGCAAAAACCCTTCCTTGTCGGCATCGAGAATGGCCACCAGCGCGCATTCCGGAATGTCCAGACCCTCGCGCAACAGGTTGATCCCGACAAGGACGTCGAAGACCCCGACACGCAAATCGCGGATGATCTCGATGCGTTCCAGCGTGTCGATATCGGAATGGAGGTAGCGGACCTTGACGCCGTTCTCGGTGAAATAATCCGTCAAATCCTCGGCCATGCGTTTGGTCAGCGTGGTGACCAGGACACGGTTGCCAAGCGCGGCCATGGCGCGGCATTCGGCGAGGAGATCGTCGACCTGGTGTTCCACCGGCCGTATCTCGGTGATGGGATCGATCAGGCCGGTGGGGCGGATCACCTGCTCGGCGAAGGTGCCTCCGGTGCGTTCCATCTCCCAGGGGCCGGGGGTGGCGGAGACAAAGACGGTCTGCGGGCGGAAGCGCTCCCATTCCTCGAATTTCAGCGGCCGGTTGTCGATGCAGGAGGGAAGCCGGAAGCCGAATTCGGACAGGACGGATTTGCGGTTGAAGTCGCCGCGATACATGCCGCCGAGCTGGGGTACGGTGACGTGGGATTCGTCAACGATAAGCAGCGCGTTTTCGGGCAGGTATTCGAACAAGGTCGGCGGTGGCTCGCCGGGCGCGCGTCCCGTGAGATATCTGGAATAATTCTCAATGCCCTTGCAGACGCCGGTCGTCTCCATCATTTCGATGTCGAAGGTCGTGCGTTGCGTGAGGCGCTCGATCTCCAGCAGCTTGCCTTCGGCGGAAAGCTCTTCGATCCGCTGTTTCAGTTCGATTTTAATGTCCTTGATCGCCTGCGCCAGCGTGGGGCGCGGCGTGACATAATGGCTGTTGGCGTAGACGGTGATTTCCTTGAGATCGGCGGCTTTCTCGCCGGTCAGTGGATCGAATTCGTGGATCGATTCGATGTCGTCGCCGAACAAGGTGACCCGCCAGGCGCGGTCTTCGTAATGCGCGGGGAAAATATCGATCTGGTCGCCACGCAGGCGGAAGGCGCCGCGCTGAAAGGCGGTGTCGTTGCGGCGGTATTGCAGATCGACCAGCGCGCGCGCCAGCGTGTCGCGATCGATGCGCCCGCCAACCTCCAGCTTCACCACCATCCGCGAATAGGTTTCCACGGAGCCGATACCGTAAATGCACGATACCGACGCGACGATCACGACATCGTTCCGCTCCAGCAGCGCCTGCGTCGCGGCGTGGCGCATGCGGTCGATCTGCTCGTTCACCATCGCGTCTTTTTCAATATAGGTGTCGGTGCGCGGAACGTAAGCCTCGGGCTGGAAGTAATCGTAGTAACTGACGAAATATTCGACCGCGTTGTCGGGAAAGAAGCTTTTCATTTCACCGTACAATTGCGCGGCGAGGGTCTTGTTCGGGGCGAGAATCAAGGTCGGCTTCTGCACCACCTCGATCACCTTCGCCATGGTAAAGGTCTTGCCGGAACCCGTGACACCCAACAGAACCTGGTCGCGCTCCGCGGCCTCGACGCCACGGACAAGCTCGGCGATCGCCGTGGGCTGGTCCCCCGCCGGTTCGTAATGAGAGACGACCTTCAGCCGCTTCGTCAGAGGCATGGCCGGCTGCTTCGGCGGCATGAACAGAACGGGCGGGGGCTTCTGTAGGGTCACGGACATCGGAACGCTCCTCGCCACCAGGATTACCCGTTCCCTCACGCGCGTCGAGGGGTCACCAGCCCCCTCGTCATAGCCCGGCCTGACCGGGCTACCGGAAGCGGCACCGCCAGGCACGCCCCGCGACCCGTCGCCGGCACGATGGACCCGCGAACGCCATCCGCGGTAGACGACCACCGTTAAAGGGAGGCACCCATGGTCGATCTCGACGAAAACACCGTCACAACCGCCGCGCTGGAACAAATGGCCGGTACCGCCAACCCGCGGCTGAAACAGATCATGGACGCCGCCGTGCGCCACCTGCACGACTTCGTGCGCGAGGTCGATCTGACGCCCGAGGAATGGATCCAGGGCCTGCAATTCCTCACCGCCATCGGCCAGGCCTGCACACCGATCCGCCAGGAATTCATCCTGCTGTCCGACGTGCTCGGCGTGTCCGCCGTCGTCAACGCGCTGCACGACAAAAAAGCCAAGGAGCTGGGCTCGCAAAGCAGCCTGCTGGGCCCCTTCTTCCGGGAAGGCGCGCCGGAACTGCCCATGGGCGCGCAAATCGTCGAAAAACCCACGGAGGAAGAGCTGGCCGTCCACGGCACCATTACCGACACGACGGGCGCGCCGGTCGCCAATGCCTTCATCCAGGTCTGGCAAACCAGCGAACGCGGCCTCTACGACCTGCAGGAACGCAACGGCGAGTCCATGGATATGCGCGGCAATTTCCGCACCGGCGCGGACGGTCGATACCATTTCCGGACGGTGCGCCCCAAGGGATACTCCATCCCAATGGACGGACCGGTGGGCGCGCTGGTCCAGGCACAGGGCCGCCACGGCATGCGCCCCTCCCACATCCACATGCTGATCGGCGCGCCTGGGCATCGCGAACTGGTCACCGCGCTTTACTTCGGCGACGACGATTTCATCGGCTCGGACACGGTGTTCGGCGTGTCGCAATCGCTGGTGGTGATGGCCAAGGACGATCCGGATTCACCGATGAAAGGCATCCGCGCGGTGCGTTACGATTTCCGGCTTGGGAAAGCCGATCCGGGCGAGAGCGGACGCGTCGGCGCGGACCCGACGACCTTCATGAACAACGCGGCGAAGTAAGCGCAGCCCGGCCCCGCCGCAAGGCGGCGCCTCAGCCGCCGCCCGCCAGCCGCCCATACGTCGCCCGCGGATTGTCGATCATGATCTTCCGCACCAGCTCCCGCGACAGGCCGGGCGGCAGCACATCCTCGCCATCGAACTGCCAATGCGGATAATCCGTGGAAAACAACAACAACTCGTCGCTGTCCATGTGCTCCATCAGCTTCTGAAACATTTCCTCCGTCGGCGGACCGTCGCAGGGCTGGATGGTCAGGCGGACATTGGATTTCACGATTTCCGCCGGCGCGCGATCGACCCACGGCACTTCCATCCGCAACCCGCGCCAGAATTTGGTCAGACGCCACAAATGCGCGGGGAGCCACGTAAATCCCGACTCCAGCAGGACAACCTTCAAATCGGGAAACTTCGTGAAAACACCCTCGCAAATTAAACTCGACAACGCCTGTTGGAACGCGGCCGCCTGCGCGGCGTAATCTTCCGTGTAATAGGACGGCCAGCCGATCGACGTCACGGGATGACGGTACGAACTCCCGGCGTGGATGCCGATCGGAAGCCCATGCTTCTGGGCCGCCGCGTAGATCGGCCAGTAATGGCGCTTGCCCAGCGGCATGTCGCCCATCACCAGCATCAGAACCTGGACGAAACGTTTATCGCCCGCCACCCGATTGATCTCGTCCACCGCCATTTCAGGGTTTTGCGCCGGCACCACAATACTCGCCCGCAGCCTGGGCTCCTTGTCCAGCCACTCCGCCGCCATCCAGTCATTCAGCGCCTTGGCGAACCCCGCACCCAGATCCTCGCTGAACAGCAATTGCACGCCATACAAACAATTCGCGATCGCGATGCTGGTGCGAAACGGGTCCAGCGCGTGCCGGCGCAACAGCTCCAGACTCGAGCCAGGCTTCTGGCCGTCGATCCGCCAGTCCGGGCGCGCGGAAATCGGCGCGTTCACGGGATAGGCGATCGAATCCAGCTCCCCCATGCCGCGCTGTATCGCGATGTCCCGCCAATGGTCGGACAAATACGGAAACAGAGCCTTCAGACTGGGCACGGCGGGGTGCAGATCGCAGTCGATGCCGCCGGTTTCGATGACGCTCATGGGTGGGGGCCTTTGGGACGCTTGCGTGTCCGCCGGTTTTGCCATGAAGTCGGGCGCATGGCCACGCCCAGACAACTCGATCTGTTCGCGGACCGGGGCCTGACGCCCCCCGCCGCCAGTGCCGCGCCCGCCACCGCGGCGGAAACGCCGGTCCGCGATCCCCGCGCTTTGCCCGACGCGGATCTGGTCGCGGCAATCCCTCTGGCGGGCCAGGCCGAGGCCGCCACACTGGCCGGCGAAGCGGCGCGCCGGAACCTTCAGACAGCCGTGCCCGCGCTGGAGACATTGTGCCGCCGCTTCGCCGGCTTCGGACTGGACCACCCGATCGCCGAACAAATCGCGGCGCTGCAAGCCCTGACCGCGCTGGGCGCCAAAGACTCGGTCACCCGCCTGATCCATGCCCGCGTGGTCCGAGGACCCGGCCGCCGTTGGGCGTACGACGCGGCGGCGGCGCTGGGATGCGATCTCGCGCCGGAACTGGTGGCCGAGGGGCTACGTGACGACGATCCCCACCTGCGCGCGGCCGCCTGCGCCCACGCCCGCCCAGGCCTCGATATCGTCCCATTGCTGATCGATCTGCTGAGCGACCTGCATACTCATGTATCCCAGGCCGCCGCCCGCGCCCTGGGACGGCTGGGGCGGCGGGAGGGCATCGCGAATCTGCTGCGCCAACTGGCGGAAACACCCTCCCGCGACGTCGCCGAGGCGTTGATACAAGTGGCCGGAGAGGACGAATGGGTCCGCCTGAGCCAGGCGGCGGCCCGGAACCCGAGCCTCGCGCCGCTTGTTTTGGCGGCGCTGGAGGACACCGAAGCCCCGCGTGCCGCCGCGATCGCCGCGAGCCTGCGGCGGCGGCTCGACCCGGCCGTCTGAAACACCGGCGCGATTTTTTCGCGCACAAAGCCTTGACACGGGTTTTCCGATCGGCCAAACATACCAACCAGTTGGTATGAACCGGACAATGACCCCGCCGAAAACAGCCTCCTCCCGAACCGAAGCGACCCGCGCCCGGCTGCTGGAGGCGGCGCGAGACGTCATCCGCGCCAAAGGCTACGCCGCGACCACGGTGGACGATATTTGCGCCGCCGCCGGTGTCACCAAAGGCGCCTTCTTCCACCATTTCCCCAGCAAGGAACGGCTCGGCCTGGACGCCATCGAGGCGTTCAACGACATGGCGTCCAGGCTTTTCGCCGCGCCCTTCGCCGCCTTGCCCGACCCGAGAGACCGGCTGCTGGGCTACCTCGATGTCCGCATCGCCCTCTTGAACCGCGAAATCCCCCTGTTCACCTGCCTGCTGGGCACGCTGGTCCAGGAGATCCACGCGACCCACCCCGCCCTGCGCGACGCCTGCGAGGCCGGCATGGCCAGCCATATCGCGGCATTGACGCGCGACATCGCCGCCGCGAAGGCGCTCCACGCTCCGGACGCGGCGTGGAGCGCGGAAAGTCTCGGGTATTTCATGCAATCGGTCCTCCAGGGCGCCTTCATCTTCGCCAAGGCGAAACAGGATGCCGCCGTCGTGGCCGAAAGCCTGACACACCTGAAACTTTATCTTGTTTCCCTGTTCGGCGCGCCCGCACCCGAAACGAAGGACACCCCCAGGCCATGACCGACATCGTCCCAACCCTGTGGTTCGACGGCCAGGCGGAAGAAGCCGCCCGGTTCTACATCGCGCTGATCCCCAATTCCCGGATCGGCGACATCTCCTGGCACGGCGAGGACTCCGCGAAAGCCTCCGGCCAGCGGCCCGGCAGCGCGCTGACGGTCGCCTTCGAACTCGCCGGACGCCCGTTCCTGGCGCTGAACGGCGGACCGATGTTCCACTTCACGGAAGCGATCTCGATGACCGTCACCTGCGGCTCCCAGGACGAAATCGACCGTTACTGGACCGCGCTGACCGAGGGCGGACAGGAAAGCCGATGCGGCTGGCTGAAGGACAAGTACGGCCTGTCCTGGCAGATCGTGCCCTCGGTTCTGGCGTCGCTGATGACGGGCGCCGCGGCGGGCCGGGTCATGGGCGCGCTGATGCGGATGGGAAAGATCGACATTCAAACGCTTCGCGATGCCGCGGCGACAAGCTAAAAGGACAAGCGCCATGCACGAACTCGTACTGACACGCGCGATCGCCGCGCCGCCGTCGCGCGTCTACCAGGCCTGGACCGATCCGGCGCTGCTGAAACAATGGTTCACGCCCGCGCCCTGGACCGTGAGCTCCGCCGAAACCGATGTCCGGCCCGGCGGCGCCAGCCTGATCGTCATGCGCGGCCCCGACGGGACCGAAATGCCCTGCCACGGCGTCTACCTGGAGGTCGTCCCCAACCAACGCCTCGTCATCACCGACGCCTTCGTCTCCGCCTGGGTTCCCTCCCCCAAACCCTTCATGACCACCATCCTGACCTTCGACGACCTGGGCGGAAAAACCCAATACACCGCCCGCGTCCGTCACTGGACCGCCGAAGACCGGGAAGCGCATGAAAAAATGGGCTTCCACGAGGGCTGGGGCAAAGCCACCGATCAACTCGCGGCGCTGCTCAGCGGCGGCGCGTCATCCTGACAGGAGCAAAAGACATGGCATCGACGCGTGGAAAATTCGTCTGGTACGAACTCATGACATCGGACACGGCCGCAGCGGAGGCTTTTTACAAAAAAGCCATCGGCTGGGAAGCCCAGGATTCCGGAATGCCGGGAATGTCGTATACCGTGGTTTCCGCGGGCGGCGTGGGCATGGGCGGGATCATGGAACTCCCAGAGGAAGCGCGCGCACAAGGCGCGACTCCCGGCTGGATGGGCTATATCGCGGTGGACGACGTCGATGCCACGACGCGCCAGACCGCCGATGCCGGCGGCGGCATTCACAAGGCGCCCATGGATATTCCGGGTGTTATCCGGTTTTCCGTTGTCTCCGACCCCCAGGGGGCGATCTTTATCCCCTGCACGCCGCTCATGGACATGTCCGGAGACCCGCCGCCGCCGGGCACGCCGGGCCACGGCGGATGGCACGAATTACACGCGGCGGATGGCGCGGCGGCCTTCGATTTTTACGCGGGCCTGTTCGGCTGGACCAAGGGCGAGGCGGTGAATATCGGCCCAATGGGCATCTA
>CANJJS010000030.1 GCA_947474705.1 Acetobacteraceae bacterium
GCAGCATGCCCGCATCCGTCATCTCTGGCTTGTCAGTTTGGCGTCCGGCGCCGTGGTGCTGGCGACCCTCGCCTCCCTGGCTTTGTTGCATTGGCGTGTCGTGCGCCCGCTCGCGCGGTTGGGCATGGCGATTACCCGCATCGCGGCTGGCGACCGCGCCACGCCGCTGACGTTGCGCACCGGAACGCGTGAAATCGCGGACATGGTGGTGGCCGTGGAGACCCTGCGCCATGCCGCGCTGATCGCCGACGCGACGGCGTTGCGCCAACGCATGGCGGCGCGCCAGCGGCTGCATACGTTGCGCGAGGCCTCGGGCATTGTCCTGGCCGTCGAAAAGCCCGCCAGGCAACTGGAAGAAGAAGTCGCCCGCCTGTCGAAAGGCATCGAATCCGCGATCGCGATGTTCGAAACCCCGGCCTCCGCTCCGCCCTCCACGTTAAGTACCGCGGCCAGCGCGGTCCGGCTGGGCCTCGCGGAAATGCGCGGGGCCGCGGCCGATCTCGACGCCACCATCGCCGCCGCCCGGATCGCGCAAACCGACGACGACCGCCCGGAGGCGGAAATCGTCGCCCGTATCCTCGCCATTCGCGACCACATCGATCGCCGGGAGGCCGCTGTCCGCAGCTTCGTTCAGCCCAGTTTGGTGGCCTTGCGCGACGCCGTCTCCACGGGCGGCGAGGCCGCGGCCTTGCGAGACCTGGTGCGCGAGCAATTTCAGCGTGTCGAAGCCACCGTCGCCACCGTATCCTCAATGCGCGCGGAGGTCGCCCGCGCCGCCGCCATCGTTCGCGAGCTTCCACTCGACGAGACCCCTCTGGCGGCGTGACCTGAGCGTTGCACCAAGGTATGCTCGGGCCCGGAAACCAACCGGGAGAGTCCCACCATGGCCGTCGCGCAAAAGGCCTACCCGCACCCGCACGTGAACGACGCCTGGCTCGCCCGGTTACGAGAAGACGTGCTGGAACCGAAACTGCCGATAATCGACGCGCACCACCACCTGTGGGAGCGCGCCACCGGTGTCTATTTATGGCCCCAACTGAAAGCCGATCTTGGCGCGGGACATAACGTTCGCGGCACGGTGTTCATCCAGTGCGGCTATGGCTATCGCGCCGATGGCCCGGCGGAAATGAAACCCGTGGGAGAGACCGAGACCGTCGCCAATATCGCCGCGGCGGGCGGGCCCGGCGTGTGCGCGGGGATCGTCGGTTATACCGACTTCCGAATGGGCGAGCGGGTCGAGGCGGTTCTGGAAGCCCATGTCGCGGCGGGCCGCGGCCGGTTCCGCGGCATCCGTCAAAGCGCCGGCTGGGATCCCGCCATCCTCACGCAAACCTCCGCGCCCGCCGAGCCTGGTCTTCTCGCCGATCCCGCGTTCCGCGGCGGCCTCGCGCGCCTTGGGAAATTCGGACTTTCGTACGAAAGCTCCCTCTACCACCCGCAACTCCCGGAACTCGCGGCCCTGGCGCGGGCGCTTCCGGACCTGCCCATTCTGGCCAACCATTGCGGGGGATATATCGCCATCGGCCCGCATGGCGAAAACCTTTCCGAGACGTTCGCCCGCTGGCGGGACGGAATGCGCGAACTGGCCGCCTGCCCGAATGTTTTCCTGAAGCTCGGCGGTCAGGCGATGACCATCCGGGGCGTGTCCTTCCATGAAGGGATCCTGCCGCCCTCCTCCGGCGAAATGGCGAATGCCTGGCGTCCGGTGATGGAAACCTGCATCGAGACCTTCGGCGCCAACCGTTGCATGTTCGAGAGTAATTTCCCGGTCGACAAAGGCATGTGCTCTTATGTCTCCGTCTGGAATGCCTTCAAGCGCATCGCCGCGGGTTGCTCGGACAGCGAAAAATCCGATCTGTTCGCCGGTTCCGCCGCGCGTTTCTACCGGCTTGGCGACGTCGGCGCGCTGTCCGTTTGACGCTAGGCGCGTCGCCCCGTATCCATCCAAAACTGGAGAATTCTCATGGACCTCGGTTACTTCTCGATGCCGTCCCATCCCCCCGAGCGCGCCCTGAAGGCCGGTCACGAGTGGGATTTGCAAACGTTGCGCTGGCTTGACGAACTCGGCTTCACGGAAGCCTGGATCGGCGAACATCACACCGCGCCCTGGGAACCGCACCCGGCGCCCGATCTGCTGATCGCGCAGGCGTTTTTGCAGACGAAAAACATCAAGATCGGGCCGGGCGGCTTCCTGTTGCCCTACCACCATCCGGCGGAACTCGCGAACCGGGTCGCCATGCTCGACCATATCTCGGACGGCCGCCTGCTGTTCGGCGTCGCCGCCTCCGGCCTCCCCTCCGACTGGGCCATGTTCGGCGTGGACGGCATGTCCGGCCAGAACCGCGAAATGACGCGCGAGGCCCTGGACATCATCCTCCGTCTTTGGAGCGACGAACCTTCCTTCGACTTCAAAGGAAAATACTGGAACGTCTCCAAACCGGAGCTGATGTACGGCTTTCTGAAGCCGCACATCAAACCGTTGCAGAAACCGCATCCGCGCATCGGCGTCGCCGGCCTTTCCACCAACTCCGACACCTTGAAAATGGCGGGCGAGCACGGCTTCATGCCGCTGAGCCTGAACCTCAACCCCGCCTATGTCGCGACGCATTGGGCCGCGGTCGAGGAAGGCGCGAGGCGGTCCGGCAAAACCCCCAGCCGCCGCGACTGGAAAATGGTCCGCGAGGTCTTCGTCGCCGAATCCGATCAACAGGCGCTCGATCTTTCGGTGGGCGGCATGATGGGCCGCATGATGCGGGAATATTTCCTGCCGCTTCTCGGACAGTTCGGATTTTTGCAATATCTGAAGCACGACCCGTCCGTGCCGGATTCCGATGTGACTCCGGAATATTGCGCGAAGCATAACTGGCTGATCGGTTCGCCGAAAACCGTCGCCGACAAACTCGAAGGCGTATACAACGATGTCGGCGGTTTCGGCGGGCTGCTGGTGTTCGGCTTCGACTATGCCGACAACCCCGGGGTTTGGCACAATTCCCTGCGCATGCTTGCCCAGGACGTGGCGCCCCGGATTAAACATCTGACGCCGGCATGAGCCGGGTTCTTCATCGCTCCGGCGCCATTCCCCCCGTCGCGGTCCGCGGCGAGGGGATTTACCTGCACACCGCGGACGGCCGCGCCATTCTCGACGCCTCCGGCGGCGCGGCCGTGGCGGCGATCGGCCACGGGAACCGCCGCGTGGCCGAGGCTATCGCGCGCCAGGCCGCTTCGATGGCCTATGCCCATACCGGCACGTTTTCGAACCAGCCCGCCGAGGACCTCGCGGACATCCTGGTTGGACACGAGCCCGGCGGGCTGACGCGCGCCTGGTTCTGCTCCTCGGGGTCGGAAGGCAACGAGGCCGCGCTGAAACTCGCCCGCCAGTATTTTCTGGAAATCGGTCAACCCGGCCGGGTCCGCACCATCGCCCGGCGGCAGTCCTATCATGGCACCACGCTTGGCGCCCTGGCGGCGGGCGGGAACATGATGCGCCGGGAATATTTCGAACCCATCCTGAGCCAGGCGCACAGTCTTGTTTCACCGTGCTTTTCGTATCGGTTCAAATACGACGGCGAAACCGACGATGCCTATCTGGACCGGTTGTCCGCCGAACTGGAAGCCGAATTCCAACGCGTCGGACCGGAAACGGTGATCGCGTTCCTCGCCGAGCCCGTCGTCGGCGCGACCACCGGCTGCGTCGCCGCCATCCCCGGATATTTTAAACGTGTCCGCGAGATCTGCGACCGGCACGGCGCCCTGCTGATTCTCGACGAGGTCATGTGCGGCATGGGGCGCACCGGCACCATGCACGCCTGGGAACAGGAAGGCATAACGCCGGACATTCAGGTGATCGCCAAGGGTCTCGGCGGCGGCTACCAGCCGATCGGCGGAATTCTGATCTCCGAACGCATCGTTCAGGCGCTGGCCAACGGCACCGGAGGCTTTCTGCACGGACAGACCTACCAGGCCCATCCCGTCGCCTGTGCCGCCGCCTTGGCCGTTCAACACGTCATCCGCGACGACGGACTTCTGGAAAACGTCCGCGCCATGGGTGCCCGCCTGGAAGCGGCGCTGGTGGATCGTTTTGGCAACCATCGCCATATCGGCGATATCCGGGGACGCGGCCTGTTCTGGGCCATCGAGTTCGTCGCCGACCGAGGCACCAAGGCGCCCTTCGATCCCAGTCTGAAAATCAACGAAAAAGTGAAACGCGAAGCCTTCGCGCGGGGCCTGTCCGGCTATCCCATGGGCGGCACCATCGACGGAAAACGGGGCGATCATTACATAATCGCCGCGCCTTACATCGTCTCCGCCCCCCAAATCGACGAAATCGTCGACCGCCTGGGCCTGGCGGTCGACGCCGCCTTCAGCTAACGTAATCGCACTTAAACCCGTCGCCCCAACGCTTCACATAGCCCTTGGACGGCGACGGGAAATGCGCGAAACAGCACAACGTGCTCGTATCGCAATACGTCTCCAGAAACTTCCGCCGCGACGCCGCGCCCTGCGCCGGATCGTAATCGACGCGCATCGTCAGTTCCGGATACCGCGCCTGCAACGGCGTATGGATCAGATCGCCGGTGAACACCGCGTCCTTGCCGCCCTTGCCGATGGTCACGGCATAATGGTCGATCGTGTGGCCCGGCGTCGGGATCAACGTCACCAAATCGTTCAGACTGTGATCGCTGGTGACGAGATCGCAGGCTTTCGCCTCGACGATCGGAATCACGCTGTCCTCGATCTGCGCCAGCGGCGTTTTCCTGTTTTCCTCGACCCAATAATCCAGTTCGGTCTTGGAGAACAAATACCGCGCCTTATTGAAGGTCGGCACCCAGCGCCCGTTTTCCAGTTTCGTGTTCCAGCCAATGTGATCGACGTGAAGATGCGTGCACATCACGAAGTCGATATCGTCCGGCGTCAGATTCGCGGCGGCGAGCCCCTTCATGAAGGCATCGTCTTTCTTTTTATGCCACAACGGCCGCGCCGGACGGTCCTTGTCGTTACCAACACAACTATCGACCAGAATGTTCTTTCCGCCGATTTGCACGACATAAGACTGGAAGCACAGCACCAGATTGTCGTCCTTGTCGAGCGCCGCGGGCGCCAGCCAGGAGCGGTTTTCGGCCAGCCGCTCCTTGGTCAGGTTCGGCAAAAACTCCAGCGCGGGCGTGAACCCGCATTCCATCTCGATGATCCGGTGGATCGTGGCGTCGCCCGCCTTGAACGTCATACTCATGGGCCCGATGTCTCCTTCCCTAAATCGTGGCGCCGATGTTAACTGAGGCCGCCCTGAAGGGCCAGAGGAGGGGAAATCCATGACCGAAGCGGCGGCGCTGAGCCCGGAAACGGTGATGCGGCAGATGAAACAGAACGGTGTCACGGACATTGTCTGGCTGCCCGACAGCGAGACCAATTGGCTCTATTTGTTGATGAAGGCCGATCCGGACCTGCGCCTCGTCGGCGTGACGCGAGAGGGGCATGCCTGTTCCATCGCCGCCGGCCTGTACGCGGGCGGCAAAAAGCCGATGATGCTGATCCAAAACACCGGCATGATGGAATCCGGCGATTCCATCCGTGGCTGGCTAATGGGACTCAAAGTGCCGATCGTGCTGATGGTCGGCTACCGCGGCTATACCCGCCACGGCGTCAACACCGACACCGCCGCGACGTACACGGAACGATTCCTGATGGCGTTCGGCATCCCCTTCTACCTCGTCGAAAACGACGGAGATTCAGATCGTATCTCCATCGCGTTCAAAGAAGCGGAGAAAATCCAAGGGCCCATTGTCGTCCTGGTCGGCGACGAATATCACGGCTTCAACCGGTAGGAGCGCGGATACATGATGTACACAGCGGAAATGCTGAAAGTCTTCGCTCAGCACCGGGGCGACGCAATCGTCATCTCGGGCCGGGGCGGCAAACACTGGATGGAAATTTCGGACACCGTGATGGACCTGCCTTTGGGCGATCCCGCGATGGGCGGTCATTCCGGCTTCGGTCTGGGCCTCGCGCTGGCGCAACCGGACAAACGCGTTGTCCTCTTTGACTCAGAGGGCGATATCCTCATGAGCATGGGCCAGCTTCCGACCATCGCGGAACAGGCGCCCGCCAATTTCTACCATTTCATTCTGGACAACGAGGTCTACGCCACCACGGGCGGGCAACCCGTGCCGAACTCGAAAAATGTCGATTACGCGATGATCGCGAAAGGAGCGGGCTACCCGCGCGCCTTCAATTTCTCCGAACTGGACGAATTCTCGAAGGCGCTGCCCGATATTCTGGCGAAGCCGGGTCCTGTCTTCGTGTCGCTGAAAGTCTGGCCGGAAGTGGAAAACACCCCGATCGGGCAACGCGTCCGCTGGCGGAAGAAAGGCGCTGACAAGGTGGTCAGCGATCTCCGCTCCGCTCTCGGCACCACGTAACTCCGGCGATCCCGGCCCGGTCCCAACAGACCGGGCCGTTCGCCACGATTTACTCCGCGGCGATCGGCGGCACGAAGGCGGGAATTTCCGCCCGCTTGTCCGCCGCGATCGGTTGCGGCCACCATTTGTCTTCCCATTCGCTGAACAGCGGTTTCAGCTTGGGCAGACACTTCTCCGCGAACAGCTTCGTGTTGAACTTCGCGAGGTCCTTGTTCATGTTGCCGAACTGCAACAGCAACATCAGATGCGCGACGTTCAGTTCCGTCGCCACCTCCGTCAATTGCTCCACGACCTCTTCCGGCGAGCCAATGATCACATACCCATCTCGGACAATATCGTCCATTTGCGTCGCCCGGGTGGGGGACCGCGCGCGGGTCGCGGCACGGCCGACCTGGCTGGTCATACCGAGACGTTGCGTCGCCTCGGTCACATAACCCGGCGGATTGGCCCACATCGGATCGGTGTACAGGCAACGGCCGAAGAAATACTCCGCCGGTTCCTTGTAAAGTTCCATCGCCTTTTCGCGGGTTTCCGCGACACCGACAAACTGCAGGAACGCCGCCCGGTTCGGATTGCGGTCCTTGCCCAGACGCGCCATCTCCTGCCAAAATCCGTCCATCGTGGACTTGCCGTCCTTATACCCGAAATACGACAGATACGCGTAAACGTAATCCATCTGCGCGCACCACTGCCACGTCTCGACCGAGCCACCGCCGGGAATCCAAACCGGCGGATGCGGCTGCTGCAACGGCCGCGGCCAAATGTTCACGTAACGCTGCTGGTTGAACCGCCCGTTGAACGCGAAGGTTTCCTTGTCCGTCCAGGCGCGCATCACCAGATCGTGCGCCTCCAGATATTTCTCTCGCAAAGTGGACGGGTTCTGACCGTAACAGAACGTCGTATCCATCGGCGTGCCCACGGGGAAACCGGCGATCAATCGCCCGCCCGAGATCACGTCGATCATCGCGAATTCCTCCGCGACCCGTGTCGGCGGATTATAGAGCGCGAGCGAATTGCCCATCACGCAAATCGCCGTGTCCGTCGTCCGCCGCGCCAGCGACGACGCGATCAAATTCGGCGACGGCATCAACCCGTATCCGTTGGAATGATGTTCGTTGACGCAGACCGCGTCGAACCCGACATCGGCGGCGTATTCCAACTCGTCCATGAAGTCGTTGTACATCAAATGCGCGCGCTTCGGATCGAACAGCGACGAATGAATATCCACCCACACCGAAGGATGCTTCTGACGGAAATCGTCGGGAAGCTCGGTATAGGGCATCAGGTGGAACCACATGAGGCGCATGGCTTGGACCCTGTATCGTTGTGAAGCTACCGGCGAGTATGACAGTCCGGCAGCCAAGGTCAAACCACCGATCCGCTTCAATCTCCAAACCACACCGCCAGCGAAACGCGCGGCGCCCCGCGTCAGGAAATGCCCAACAGTCGCAACACACCCGCCCCATAACGCTGAAGCTTCGACGCCCCCACCCCCTTGATCGCACCCAACTCATCCATATTGGACGGATTCGCCGCCGCGATTTCCCGCAGCGTCGCGTCGTGGAAAATCACATAAGGCGGTACCGCCTGCGCTTTCGCCTCGGTGGAACGCCAGGAACGCAAGGCCTCGAACAGCGCCTGACCAAACCCGCCCGGCATCGCCGAAACCGCGCCGGACGACCGCGTCGCATCAGCCTTCCGTGGCGCCGTCTGACGCAACAGCACGGGAACCTCGCCACGCAAAATCGGCCGCGCCTTCTCCTCCACCAAAAACAAACCGCCATGCCCCTGCGTATCGACATCCAACGCGCCCAAGGCAATCAACTGCCGGACCAGCCCACGCCACCACGGTACCGAGCGGTCGGCGCCAATCCCGAATACCGACAACCGGTCATGCCCGTGACGCAGCACCGCCTCCGTCTTCTCGCCACGCAACACCGCGATCGTATGCACCGCGCCGAAAATCTGGTCGGTGCGATACACCGCCGACAACAACTTACGTGCTTCCGTCGTCGCGTCCTGGGTTACCGGCGGGTCGTCGCAATTGTCGCAATGTCCGCACGCCCCCTCCAACGCCTCGCCGAAACAGGCGAGCAGCCCCTTCGTCCGACAGGTCACGGTCTCCGTCTGCGCGACCATCTCCTCCAGCCGCATCCGCATCACCCGCAACTGCGCGGCGGGCGCGGAAGACTGCGACAGCCAATGCCTGGCACGCGCCACATCCTGCCCATCGAACAACAACAACGTATCGGCGGGATCCCCATCGCGGCCGGCGCGACCGATCTGCTGGTAATAGGATTCGGGACTGTCCGGCATGTCCAAATGCACGACAAACCGTACATCGGGCCGGTCGATACCCATACCAAACGCGATCGTGGCGACAACAACCAACGGCTCGCCCGACCGGAATCGTTCCGCCGCCGCGCGCTTGTTCGCGGGGTCGAGGCCCGCATGGAACGGCACCGCCGGAAATCCCTTTTCCACCAGCTTCGCCGCCACACGCTCCGTCCGCGCCCGGCTGCCGCAATACACGATACCGCAATCGCCCTTGTGACGGGAAAGAAACGACAACAACTGCGCGGTCTCGCCGACTTTCGGTTCCGCCGCCAGGTGCAGATTTGGCCGATGGAAGCTGGAGAGGAAAACCTCCGCCCCCTCCATCTTCAACGCCGCCAGAATGTCCTTGCGGGTCGCCTCGTCCGCCGTGGCCGTCAGCGCGACCCGCGGCACGCCCGGAAACATTTCCCCCAGGCGCGCGAGGTCGCGGAATTCCGGGCGGAATTCGTGGCCCCATTGGGAGACGCAATGCGCCTCGTCGATCGCGAACAAAGCCAGTTCCAGCCGCGACAGGGCCTCGATGGTGCCGGAGGTTAGCAGCCGCTCCGGGGAGACGTAGAGAAGATCGAGTTGGCCCTCGACCAGTTCGCGCCAGACATGGCGCGATTCCTCGGGCGGCAATTCGGAATGCAAAGCGCCGGCGGCGACGCCCAACTGCCGCATGGCGGCGACCTGATCGTCCATCAAGGCGATCAACGGCGAGACCACGACCGCCGTCCCCGGCCGGCATAACGCGGGAATTTGGTAGCACACGCTCTTGCCGCCACCGGTCGGCATCAAAACCAACGCGTCGCCGCCCGCGACAACGTGATCGATCACCGCTTCCTGCCGCCCGCGAAACCCGGGAAACCCGAACACACGGCGTAAAACCGCGGCCGGCTCATCCTGCAATGCGGCGGTCAGCATCGGGCGCGACTCGTCTGCGAAAGGTCGGTCACAATGAAGCGTCCCCGAGAATAACACCCCATTACCAACCCATTGGTTAAGATTCGGTCAAGCCACGCGAGGCCGGCGCGGCGGAAGCGCTGGGGCTTCGCCCCAGACCCCACGGGGGCTTTGCCCCTCGACCCCACCAGGGCGGGATCCCTGGACCCGTTTAATTGGGGGAGAGGAAGCAGGGGGGCCATCCATGACGTTGAAACGTCCGAGTAGGCCCCCCTGCTTCCTCTCCCCCAAACAGATGGCATCCAAGGCCCAGCCTTGGCGGGGGTTGAGGGGGCAGCGCCCCCCACGGGGTTTGGGGCGGAGCCCCAACGCATCCTCACGCCGCCGCCGCGATGGCTTTACCGGCGGACAGGCGGTGGATGCGGTCGAGTTTCTCCACGCCGGTCAGGCGGTGGGCGATCAGGACGATGGTCCGGCCGCCGCCCACCTCGTTCAGGGTTGTCAGGAAGTCGCGTTCGGTTTCGGCGTCCAGGCCCGCGCAAGGTTCGTCCAGGATCAGGATGGGCATGGGCGACAACAGCGCGCGCGCCAGGGCCAGGCGGCGGCCTTGCCCGCCGGAGAAGCGGGCGCCGGCCTCGCCAACCCAGGTGTCGAGGCCCTCCGGTAAGCCGCGGACGACGTCGCCGATGCGGGCGGCGTCGAGCGCGGTCCAGAGCGCGGCCTCGTCCGCCGTGGGGCAGGCGAGCAGCAGGTTGGCGCGAATGGTATCGTCGAAGAGATGCGTGGTCTGGCTCAGCCAGCCGATGCGGGACCGGACATCGGCGGCGGTCAGGGTGGCGAGATCGACGCGGCCCAGAATCACCTGCCCAGATTGCGGGCTGGCGATTTTCAGGGCGAGCGCGGCCAGCGTGGATTTGCCCGACCCGGAGGGGCCAAGGATCGCGACGCGCGTGCCGGGCGCGATGTCCAGCGTCAGCCCCTCGAACACCGGCGGCAGCTCTGGCCGCCAGCGAAAATGGATGGAGTCAAAGCCGAGGCGCGTGCCCTTGGGCAATTCGGCGGGCGAGGCCGGATCGGCCACCGGCACGGGCGCATCCGCCGCCCCCAGCACCCGCCGCGCCGCCGCCGCCGCGTGACCAAGATACGCACCGGCGCGGGGCAGGCCGCCGATGGTCTCGAAGGCCGCCAAAACGAGGAAGGCGGCGACGATCGTCTGAGAGGTGTCGGCCCCGGCGGCGCACAAGACCGCGAACACCGCCGCCTGCGCGCACAAAAACGCCCCCGCCCCTGCCCGCGCCGTCGCTTCCGCCAGGCCGTCCTGTGCCTGCAACACCACCGCCTCCCGCGCCTGCGCCGCGGCGAGCATCCGTCCTTCCGCCCCGAAAGCCCGGATCTCCCGCCACCCGGTCATGCTGTCCAGCACGGCGACCCGAAGTTGCCCCATCGCCCCCGACAGGCGCGTTCCCGCGTCGCGCGCCGCGCCATAGGCGGACAAAGGCAAGACGAAAGCCGCCAGCACGAACAAGATCGCGACCGCCAGCGCCAGCAACGGCGCGGTGGGCGCGATCAGGATCAGCGTCAGCGGCAGAACAAAAATCGCGCCCGCGACCGGCACCAGCACGCGGAGGTAAAGCCCGTCCAGCGCCTCCACATCGTTCACCAGCCGCGCCAACACATCTCCGGCCTGGCGAAACCCGAGCCCGCCCGCGGCATTGATCGTCAGCCGTTGAAACAGCCACACGCGCAGATCGGCCAGCGCCCGGAACATGGCGGCATGGGTGACCATCCGCTCGGCATAACGCGCGGCGACCCGGACAACGCCAAGCCCGCGGAGTAACGTTGGGGCGAACAAAGCGAGGCTGGCCAGCGCCGCGCCCGCCACCGTCATCAGGCCCATGCCCGCCGCCAGCGCCAGCAGCGACACGGCGATCCCCGCGCCCAACCAAAGGGCGCGGCCTCGCCATAACCCGAAAATACGGCGGAAGTCGGCGATCACGCGGCACCTCGCGCGGGTTGGATGCGCCCGTCGCGGATATCCAGGCGGCGGCCGGTCACGCCCCGCGCGGCGGCGGAATGGCTGGCCATGATGACGGTCCGCCCCGCGGCGAGGCGGCGGAGACCGTCGAGGACTTCCGACTCGGTGGCGGGGTCGAGATGCGCGGTGGGCTCGTCCAACAGCAGCAGCGGCGCGTTCTTCAGAAAGGCCCGGGCGATGGCGATGCGTTGCGCCTGACCGCCCGAAAGGCCGTACCCGCCTTCGCCGATCGTGGTCTCGAGCCCGTTGGGAAGCTGTTCCACGAAGCTGTCGACGCGGGCGGCGCGGAGCGCCTCGGAAAATTGTTCCGGCGTGGCCTCGGGGCGCGCGAACAGGATATTTTCTCGAATTGTGCCAGAGAACAGCACGGGGCGTTGGCCGATCCAGGCGGTCAGGCCGGACAGCGCCTGAGGGACCAGGTCGGCGATATCGCGCCCGTTGATCACGACCCGTCCGCTGTCGGGCCGGACAAAACCCAGAAGAAGTTCGATCGCGGAGGATTTGCCGGCGCCCGACGGGCCCGCCAACACCACGGTTTCCCCGGCCGGGACACGGAAACTCAACCCATTCAACGCGGGTCCGCGGGATTTATCCCAGGTGAGGCGGACGTCTTCGAACTGAACGCTGACCCCGTGGGTTTCCAGGGTCCGGATTTCCCGAACTGGCGGCGCGGGCGGCATGGGGGGGACGTCCGCGAGGGCCTCGGCCGCGGCGGTGGCATGGAACATGTCCTGGTAGGCGGCGGAAAAGGCACGGAATGGGCTGAAGAATTCCGGCACGAGCAGCAGGACCGCCAGCGCCGCCATGGGGTCGGCGAGCGTGCCCGCGCGCCATTGCTGACCGTAGCGGAGCGCCAGGAGGATCAGCGCCAGCGCCGCGGCGAGGTCGAGCGCGGCCGACGACAGGAACGCGACCCGCAGGACTTTCATCGTGCGCGTCCGCAGTTCGTCGGCGGCGCGGCGCAACGCCGCGGTTTCCTCCGCCGCGCGTCCCAGCAGAACGATGGTGGCGATGCCGCGGATGCGATCCAGGAAGCGTGTTTGCAGCCGGGTCATCGCCAGGAACTGGTCGCGCGCGGCGGCGGCGGCGCCAAGACCGGACAGCGCCATGGCGGCGGGCACGAGCAAGCCGGCGGCGGCGAGGATCAGGCCCGCCGTCCGATCCACGCATAGCACGGTCAGCGCGACGGCGATGGGCGCGGCGGCGGCGAGCGTCGCCGCCGGGATGAAGCGCGCGAAAAATCCATCCAGGGCTTCGATCTTGTCCACGACGACGGCCGCGAGTTCGGCGGAGTGCCGCGACCGTGCCAGGGTGGGGCGAGCCCATGAGAGCCGGGAGAGAATATCGGTACGCAGGCGGCGGCGGGCGGCGGCACCCGCCGCGAAGCCCATGCGGTCGGCGGCGTAGCCGAGTCCGGCGCGGCCGATGGCCAGAAGCGCGAATCCGGTCAATGCGGGCGCGAAGGACACACCGGTCAGGACCGCGGCGGCGCAAAAAGCCTGACCGATCGCCAGAACAGTCCCGGCGAACCCCAATGCGATCGCCGGACGTGCCGCGCCCAGCCCCGCGCGGCGCTCGCGTTTGATCCAGGCGCGCGCCGCCGCCTTGCTTGCTTCGATGTCGGACATACTTTCCCGATTTAGCGCGGCGGCGCGCCCTTGGACAGGGCCGTCACAGCCGATGGCGCCTCACCGCGTCCCAATCGAGCACGATGCCGAAGCCGGGTCCGCTGGCGATGTCGGTCATGCCGTCGCGGACCGGGGGACGGTTGACCCAGACCGATTGCCAGATCGGATCGCGGTCGGGATCGGCGAAGCACTCCACATAGGTTCCGTGCGGCATCGACGCTAGCAAATGCCCGGCGATCTGGGCTTCCTCGTGATGCGCCATGCGGACGTGGTTCAACAGGCAGGCGCTGGCGGCATGCCGCCAGGGCGTGATGCCGCCGCCATGCGAGGCGTCGAAATTGACGATGTCCACCGCGCCCGCGTCGAGCAGGCGGCGGACGCCATGCGCGGAGATCTCGCTCTGCCCGGCGTTGATGGGGATGGACGTTTGTTTTCGCACCTCCGCCATGCCCCTGACATCGTCGTGCCAGTGACAGGGCTCCTCGAACCATTCGATGTTGTATCGTTCCACCAGGCGGGCGAAGCGAATGGCCTCGCGCGGGGACCAGCCGCGATTGGCATCGACGCCCAGAATGAAATCGGGCCCGGCGCCTTCGCGGGCATAACGAACGCGCTCGGCGTCCTGCTCGGGCGACAGGCCGCCGACCTTCACCTTGCAGCCCGCCATGCCCACGGACCTGATCCAGCGCATTTCGTCCGCGAGGTCTTCGGCGGTTTTGCCGGGGAGGTAGTAACCGGCGATGGTGATAATCGGCAGCGCCTCACGGTAACCGCCAAGCAGTTCGCGGACGGAAACGCCAAGCGATTTGCCAAGCAGGTCCCAGATGGCGGTATCGGCGCAGGCGAGCGCCTGCATGGCGATCGGCTGATCGCGGCGGGCGATGGTGGTGGCGAACATCTTCTCCCAGAGACGTTCGTACGACGTGACTTTCTCCCCGATCAGCAACGGCGCGAGTTCGGTCTCGATCATGGCGGCGATACGCGGGCCGTTGACCCGGTCGTCGCCGTTATAGACCTCGCTGACCAGCCCGCCGGAAGTGTGGATGCGGGTGATCACGGTGGCCCGGCTGGCGACCTGATAGGAACTGCCGGAGAAGGTTTTTGTCAGCGGGATGGAGATCGGGATGGCTTCGACTTTTTCGATTTTCATGCCCGGATTCCCTCTTTTCGCGAGGACGGGCGGCGAGTTCGCCTCGCCGCCCGGTTGTCGTTACGCCGTCGCGCCACCATCCACCGGCAGCGCCACGCCGGTCACATAAGACGCCTCGTCCGAAATCAGGAACAACGCCGCGTTCGCGATTTCCTCGGGCCGCGCGGGACGGCCCATGGGCACCTGCCCGCCACGCTTCTGGACCAGGGTTTCCGCGGTCTCGCCCTGCGGCAACTGACTATCCGGCCGCGCCACGAACACCCGCAACATCGGCGTATCCACCGGCCCTGGGCAGACCGCGTTCACGCGGATTTTCTCCCGCGCATAACGCTTCGACAACCCATGCACCAACCCGACAATTCCGAATTTCGCGATATTGTAGATCGGGCTGAACTGCGATCCCGTCAGCCCCGACGTCGACGCCGTATACAACAGCGCCCCGCCGCCCCGCGCGCGCAATTCGGGAAGCGCCGCTTCGGTCGTCACGAGAACCGTGCGAACATTGAGATTCATGGCGAGGTCGTAGTCTTTCCAGTCCACACCCTCGATCATCGAAGGCCCAGGATGCCCGACATGGTTCCAGACGAAATCGAGCGCGCCGAACGCCTTCACCGTGTCGTGCACGATCGACCGCGCGAAAGCGTCGGAGGTCAGATCGCCGGAGAGCGCGATGGCCTTGCCGCCCGCGGCCTCGATCTCCTTGACGACGCCATTCGCCGCCTCGGCGTTCAAATCGACGACGGCGACGGAGGCGCCTTCTCGCGCGAAGCGCAAAGCACCCGCGCGGCCCATGCCAGAGCCCGCGGCGGTGACGATGCCGATTTTATTTGGTAAACGCATGGTCGGTTCCTCTCGATATCAACGGGTCTTCAGCCAGCCCATCATGATGTGATTGAAGATTTCGGGATGCTCGACATTGGGAAAATGACGGGCATCGGCGATTTGTTCGTAGCGCCCATCGGCGACCAGCTCGGCGATACGGCGATTGCCGGAAGGCGGCGTGCCCGCGTCGTCGGCGCCGCAGACGACCAGGACGGGCGTTTTCACCGAAGCGAGGCGCGGCACGAAGTCGTAATTCTTGATCGCCGCGGTGCATCCGAGATACCCGGCGGGCGTCGTGCCCGCGATGGTGTCGCGGATCTGCCTGTACCTGTTCGGATGTTTCGCCTTATGCGCTTCCGTCAACCATCGCTCCACCGTCGCGTCGGCGAGCGGGACCAATGAATTGGCGTCGCGGACGATCTTCTCCCGATCCTCCCACGCCTGGGTCGAGCCCGGCGGCGTTTGCGGCATGGTATCGCACCACATCGCCGACAGGAGACGATCCCCGTGCTCCAGCGCGAACGCCTGCCCGATCATGCCGCCGATCGAAAGGCCGATGTAATGCACATTCGGCAGTTCGATTGCGTCCAATACCGCGGCGACATCGCCCGCGAGCTGGCTCATCGTATAAGGACCCGCGACCGGACCGCTGCCGCCATGGCCCCGCATGTCCAAACGCAGCACACGGAACCCGCCCGCCAGCAACGCGGGCACCTGCTCCGCCCACATCCCGCCGTCGGAGGCGAGCGAATGGGTCATGCAAACAACCGGCGCCGTTTCGGGGCCGATCAGATCGAAGGCGATATTTCTTCCGTCCAGCGGGAGCAACATTTTTTCAAACCTCCGTCAGCCGACTTCCATGGGCAGGGCGTCGTCCTTGGCCCATTCCGACATCGACGCGTCGTAAACCTTCACGCGCGTGTGCCCGAGCATCGTCAAAATCAACGCATCCGCCGTCGCCGCGATGCCACCGCCGCAATAGACGATGACCTCCCGGTCCATCGCGCCCACCGCGTCGAATTTTTTTCGTAACGCGTCCGGCGGCAGAAACGCGTTGGTGGCGGGATCGATCAGATGCGCGGCCGGTACGTTGACGCTGCCCGCGATCCGGCCGGGCCGGCCATAGGTGTTGCCGCCGGTGGCCTTGTGCTGCGCCTCCGCCAGGGCGTTCAGCGTGCAGATCTGTCCGTTTCCGACCGCCGCCAGCACCGCCTCCTTGTCCGCCATCAGGTTCCTCGGCGTCTTCGCGGAGAAATTCCCCGGCGCCCGCGGCGTGCCGGCCCCGGTTTCCGAGGGGCGGCCTTCCTTCGACCATTTCTGCCAGCCGCCATTGAGAACGGCGGTGTTGTCGTAGCCGAACTCCCGCAACAGCCACCACACGCGCGAGGCCCATTGCGCGCTGGTCGTGCTGTAAGTGACGATTTTCGTCCCGTCGTTAATACCGAACTTCCGCATCGCCGCCGCGAAAGCGTCCGGCGGCTGCCGCATGAAGCGGAATTTGTGCGATGTATCCGACACATCCCGCGACACATCGCAGAATTGCGCGCCCTTGATATGGCCCGCCTCAAACTCCTTAAGTCCCGGCACGACATCGTAGGTAACAGCCGGATTGGGAATCAAATGCGTCGTGCAATCCAGCACCACCACATCGGGGTTTGCGAGATTCTGTTCGAGCCATTCGGTCTCGACCAAAAACTCCGGATGAACGTAACCCGTCACGATCAATGTCCCGGCGCGAGTTCGGCGAGCTCGATCACGCAATTCCCGGTCGCCGAGGGATCGAGGAACACGATCTTCGACCCGCCATGGCCGGTCTTCCACGTCTCGCTTTGCAGCTTGACGTTTTTGGCTTTCAATTCCGCGATGGCGCCTTCGATGTCGTCCACCTCGAAGCAGATGTGGAACAGGCCCGTGCCCTTCTTATCGATCCAGGTCTGGACACCCGATTCCGGCCCCAACGCCTCAAGCAGTTCTATGTAGGTCTCGCCAACCGGCAACATCGCCAGTTTCGTCTGACCGATCTGTTCTTCGTATTCGATTTCCAGACCGAACGTGTCTCGCATCAACGACAAGGAGTCCTTGATGGAGTCCACGGCGATGGCGATGTGTTCCACGCGCTTGATTTTCATTTGTCGGAATCCTCGTTCAGGAGATGGTGATGCCGCTGTCCACGGGATAAACATGCCCCGTGATCATGCGCGATTCGTCGGAGCCCAGAAACACCGCCATGTTGGCGATATCCTCTGGCTCAATCGGCCCAAGCAACTGCGCGCCGACCATTTTCATAATGCGAGGCACCTTGGTTTCGTAACGGTTCCGCACCCGGTCGGTCATCGTCGCCGCCGGCGCGATCGCGTTGACACGCACCTTCTTCGGCGCGAACTCCACGGCCATGGAACGCGTGATCGCCGCGATCCCACCCTTCGCGGCGGTGTAACAATCTCGGTCGGCGATGCCCATCAACGCGACATTCGACGCCATGTTGATCACCGCCCCGCCACCCGACGCGATAATCGCCGGAATCCCGAACCGGCATCCCAGAAACGTCCCAAACAAATCCAGCGTGATCGCGCGCCAGAATTCCTCCAGCGGCACATCGACCACATTGCTATCGATGGACGTCGAGCCACCCGCGTTGTTGTGCAAAATATGCAACCCGCCGAAATGGCTCACCGCCTTTTCGATGGCGTTTCGCACACTTTCCTCGGACGTCACGTCCGTGGTTACGGCGATGCAGTCTCCGCCGGCCTGCGTAACGATCTGCGCCGTCTGCTCCCCCGCCGCGGCATTCAGTTCCGCCACCACGATTTTCGCCCCCGCCGCCGCCATCGCGCGCGCCGTGGCCCGTCCAATGCCCGTCCCCGCGCCCGTGATCAGCGCCACTTTCCCCGCCAGCCGCGTCATTTTTTCGTTCCCTCCAGGTCAGGAAATCGTAACCCCGCTGTCCACGGGATACACGTGCCCCGTGACCATGCGCGATTCATCGGACGCGAGGAAGACCGCCATGTTGGCGATGTCCTCCGGCTCGATCAGCCCGACCAGATGCGCGTCGGCGAGTTTCGACAGGCTGGCGTTCCCCGCCACCAAAGCCCTGACACGCGCGGTCATGGTCGCGGAGGGCGCGATCGCGTTCACCCGCACCATTTTCGCCGCGAATTCCACCGCCATCGACCGCGTGATCGCCGCCACCCCGCCCTTCGCGGCGGTGTAACAATCCCGGCCAGGAATCCCCATCAGCGCGACATTCGAGGACATGTTAATCACGGACCCGCCACCCGAGGCGACGATCGCCGGTATCCCAAAGCGGCAGCCCAAAAAAGTTCCAAACAAGTCCAGATTTATGACACGCCAGAACTCCTCGATGGGCGCGTCCACCACGGTATCGTCGATATTGGTCGATCCGCCCGCGTTGTTATGAAGCACGTGCAGTGCGCCGTAATGTCCGACGGCCGCCGCGACCGCCGCCTTCATGCTCTCCTCCGACGTCACATCCGTCGCGACCGCGATGCAATCCCCGCCCGCCTGGGCCACGATTTGCGCGGTCTGCTCTCCCGCCTGTTTGTTCAGTTCGGCGACCACGATTTTCGCGCCTTCCGCCGCCATGGCCACGGCCGTGGCGCGGCCGATACCGGTGCCCGCGCCGGTGATGAGCGCGACCTTACCCGCGAGACGTGGCATGTCTGTTTCCTCCTGAGTCGACGGCGATTTGTGGGCCGTCGCGGGGGGCGGAGCAAGGGGGACGCGCACGGGACGCCCGGCAATTCAGGCCGGCACCGGGATAAACAGCCCCGCCGTGGCGAAACAAGGTGAAAATACCTCGTCCCGCCAACCGGTCCGAATTCAGCGTCCCTTGAACACGGGCTTCCGCTTTTCCTTGTACGCGGCAATGCCTTCTTTAAAATCCTCGGACTGCCGCACATGCGCGATGGTCTGCGCCACACCGACCATCCGCTCGATCGGCCCGACCGGCATGACATCCGCCACCAGACGCTTCAACGCGCCGATCACCAACGGCGCCGAGTCCAGCAACTGCTCCGCCATTTCCAGCGCCGCCGCCTCATGCTGCCCATTCGGCACCACGCGATTGACGAACCCGACATCGTAGGCCCGCTGTGCCGGAACCTTCGAGCCCAGCAACATGATTTCCATCGCGAGTTTATGCGGCATCCGCGTCACCAGCGAGCTGATCCCACCGGCGGTCGTGCCGAGTTTCGCCTCGGGATAATAAAATGTCGTGCTTTCCGTGGACACCATCAGATCGCACATCATGACCATGACGATCGCCCCGCCGATCACCCAGCCCGTCGTCGCCGCGATAATCGGCTTTTCCGTATTGTATCCGATCGTCGGGATCGATCGCCACAACTCCGGCAAATTGGTCACATCGGCGCCAGAGCTGAACGCGCGGTCGCCGACGCTGCTCAGGATCGCGACCCGCTGCGTCTCGTCGGCGTCGAAGGTCTTGAACGCCTGTTGCAATTCCACGGCGACATTCTGATCGATCGCGTTCAACCGCTCGGGACGAGCGATGCGGATGATCGAAATGGCGCCATTCTTTTCAACGGTCACGGCTGGCATGGCGGATCTCCTACGACAATGGCGCTTCGTAGGCGGCCCAGGCGGTGGGGGCTTCTCGAAGCAGGATTTTCAACGAACTCACGGCCTGTCCGCCATGTCCCAGACGGCCGTCGCGGCACGCCTCGGCGAGCAGTCCGTGAATATAAAACGCCATGTATTCGGTGGTCGTATTGATCCCCTTCAGCAACGGATTCTCGTCGAGGTTGCTGTAGTCCACCGTATCCAACAATTTCCGCAATTCCGTCTTCGCCAGCCCGATATCCACCAGCAACTGGTGATGGTCCAGCGCCGGCGCGCGGAACTCCGCCTCCACCGCGAAGGTCGCGCCGTGCATGCGCTGCGCGGGCCCGAATTCCTCGCCCTGAAAACTATGCGCGATCATGATGTGATCGCAAACGGTCAGGCTGTACATGGTTCAATCCTCATATCTCACGACATGGCACAACCCGCCGGCCGCCAGGATACCGGGCATCGCCGCCGGCAGGTCCCGGAACCGTGTCGGCCCCTCCAACAACGCGTCGTAGACGGGATTTTCCAGCAAGGCGAGGGCCGTCCCCAGCCGCTCCGCGAAGCTCCGCCGCCCCCGCATCGCCGGAGCCACCGCCCCCACCTGAGACGCCACGATCCGCAACCGCCGCGCGTGAAACGCCTCGCCAAGCGGCACCGAGGGCGCGGCGTCGCCATACCAGGACGCTTCCACGATACGCCCCTCGAAGGCCGCGCGGTCCAGTGCCAGCCGCAACCCGGCCTCGGAGGCTGACGCGTGTACGATCAGTTCCTGTTCGCCCGGTGCCTCGCCGGGCGCGGCGAAGGCACAGCCAAACCGCGCCGCCAATGCTTCGCGGCGCGGATCGATATCCACCACGGTCACGTCCGTCGCGGGCATGCGCGCCAGCAACGACGCTGTCAGCAACCCCACGACCCCCGCGCCAATGACGGCGATCCGCTCGCCCGCCAGCGGCGCCGCGTCCCAGCAGATATTCAGCGCCGTTTCCATGTTGGCGGCGAGCACCGCGCGGTGCGTCGGCACCGCTTCAGGCACGGGGATGCACATCGCCTCCGGCGCATCGAACACATCCTGATGCGGATGCAACACGAAAACCCGTTGCCCGTCAGCCCGTTCGGCCACAGCCGCGTAACCGTATTTCACCGGAAACGGAAACGACCCGCCCATCAGCGGCGCCCGCATCGCCTCGTACTGCCCAACCGGCACCCGGCCCATGAAAACCAGCGCCTCCGTCCCCCGCGACACGCCGGATGCCAGAGCGCGCAGGCGGATCGCACCCGGCGGCGTCTCGCCCAAGGATTCCTCGCGCATTTCGCCGCGTCCCGGCGCGACGGTCCAAAACGCTCTCACACTGTCCGCACCAGAGGAATATCGAACAGCACATCCGCGCCAATCCGGTGCGCGGTCCAGGCGAAACGGCGCCCATCCTCCAAACGCGCGACAGGCGGGATCGGAAACGCCGGCACACCGCCGCCCATGACCAAGGGCGCCACCGTCACATGCAACCGGTCCAACGCGCCCGCGGCGAGAAAGCGCGACACCGTGACCCCGCCGCCCTCCACGAAAATCCGCCGCAACCCGCGTTCGCGCAGCACGCCCAGGATCGCCGCGATGTCCAATCCCTCCGCCGCGCGCAGTACCGCCAGCACATGCGCGTGACCCATGCGCCCGGCGCTCGCGGAGCCCTTGCCATGCAGCAACAGCGTCTCGGGCCCGCCCTGAAACACGCGAAAATCCTCCGTCAGCCGCCTTTCGGGATCCAGGATGACCCGCACCGGGCTGGGCCCGGCCACGAGACGGGTCGTCAACCGCGGATTGTCGGCGCGAATCGTGCGCGCGCCGACAACGATCGCGTCGGACAAGGCACGTAACCGGTGCGTGTGGCGCAAATCGTCGGGCCCGCTGATCCAAACCGATTCGCCGTCGCGAGTCGCGATAAACCCGTCCAACGACTGCGCGACGCGGCCAAGCACGAAGGAACAGCCCATGCCGACAGGCGCCCGCAATGGCGCGAACAGCGCATCGCCCGCGTCATCCCATGCCGGTATCGCCGCAGCCTCAGCCATTCGATCCATCGCGTGCCCTTACCATGCGGCCATATCGCCGCGCGACCTACCCTGTTCATACGGCCGGCGCGAGGTTTTATTCCCGTTTCCACATATTCCAGAAGACCACGTGCTCCGGGATGTCCAATACACCCTCGAGCGTATCCCGCCAGGCGGCGGGCAACAGGAACTGGCCATAAGGGATCGCCAGCGTGATCTCCATCGCGCGCTTCTGAATATCGACGGCGAGCCCGCGCGATTTAATCGGGTCCGTCTCATTCAACCAGGCCGAACGCAGCTTTTCGTAAGGCTCGTCGCACGGCCAACCCGGAAAGGACTTGTCGCAGCGCGCCGGCAGCAAGATCGAGAACGCGGGATTTTCGCTGGCGACCTGACCGCCGGTCGTCAGCAGGATATGCCAGCCATTCGGCCCCGGCCCCCGATTGGTGCGGCGCGCGGTGATCGTGGCCCAATCGACCGTCTGAAGATCGACGTTGACGCCGGCTTTGCGCATCGCGTCGACCAACACCAGCGTCGCGTTGTGCTGCATGACCTGATCGGTCGCGTCGAGGACGACGATCGGCTCGCCTTTATATCCGGCGGCGCGCATTTGCTCGATCCCGCGCTTCAGCCGGACGGCTTCCGGGTCCTTCGACAACAGCAGTTCGGCGCCTTCCTCCGATCCCGTGGCGGAGCCGCACATCGTGAGCGCACCGCAAACCTGGCCATCCGTCATATTGCCCATGACCGCCATGATCATGTCGGGCTGATGGACGAAGTTGTGTAACGCGTGCCGGATGCCCTGGTTGTCGAAGGGCGGATTGGTCCAGTTGACCCGCATATGGCCCTGGATTCCGACCGGCCATAGCGACTTCACCACAATGCCCTTGGTCTTACGCAGATCGGCGGTCAGATCCGGCGGCGCGAACTGAAGGAAATCGATCTCCCCGGTTTTCAACGCGCCAACCTGGGTGTTCGGATCGGTCAGGTTCAGCCACTCGACACGCTCCACCTTCGCCACCTTGCCGCCCGCGATGCTGGACGCCGGTTCCCCCCGAGGCACATATAACGGGTTGCGGATGTAAACGACCTTGCTGCCCGCGACCCACTCGTCCCGCTTCATGACGAAAACGCCGGACCCCATTGGCTCGGCGATTTGTTTGTTCGCCGGCAACCCGTCGATCAGGCGCGCCGGCATCACGAAGGTCGGCACCGCGGACGGCTTGCCCAAAGCACGCAACATCTGCGGAAATGGCGACTTCAGGCGCAGGGCGAAGCTCTTCGGACCCGTCTGTTCCATGCCGGCCAGAACATCGGCGATATACTGCCCGGAGGAATCGACCAGCATCCAGCGCCGCAACGACGCGATCGCGTCCAGCGGTGTGACCGGGACGCCGTCGGAAAAGCGCAAATTGTCGCGCAACGCGAAGGTCCAGGTCAGATGGTCGGGACTCTCCGACCAGGATTCCACCATCTGCGGCTGAATCCGGGACTGAGCGTCGGTCGCGAACAAGGTATCGTAAACCATGTAGGCATGAACACGGGTTTGCGGCGCGATGGTCCATAACGGATCGATACTGCGCAAATCGCCGTTCATCACGGCGCGAATGACGGACTTGTCCGCACGCGCCGGGCCCGCCGGGACCAGGCAGGCAGCGGCACAGACAACGGCCGCCCAGACAGCGCGCGAAATCGCTCGGATCGATTTATGGTTCACGATTACCTCCCAGTGGCACCGGCCGCGCGGTTATCCCGTGCCGGCCACAACCCTCCGGAAACATGCGAAGCTTTCGCCCGCGCGTGCAAGGGGTCTGGGCCGGTGCGCCCGGCACCACGCCCGCGGCACCCACGTCCATGCCAAAGCGGCTGCAGCGGCCATCTCCGGCCGTGGTCGGACGCGGAACGAAATTACCGGCCGCGCTTCGCGTGCCAATCGGCCGCCCGCGGGATTGAAAGACCCAGAGTTTCACGGAGCGTGCCGCCCTCGTAATCCCTGTGGAACAGACCGCGCCGTTGCAGTTCCGGCACCAACAGACGCACGACGTCTTCATAGGCGCCGGGCATATGTGTGGCGGCCAGAACGAAACCATCGCACGCGGGCGCGGTGAACCATTCCTCCATTTCGTCGGCCACCTGCTTCGGCGTGCCGACAAACATATGATGTTCCGCGACCGTGCCGCGTCCGGAGACTTCGACGAAATCCCTGACGGACGGGTTCTTTTTGCCTGAGTGCCGCACGACGCGGTCGCGGAAGCCGTGCCAGCTCAACTCCGCCAGCTCTTCGTCGGAGAAGGGCTCGTCGTAGGGCTTTTTGGAGAAATCGTAGTTCGTGACTTCCGAGATCAGGACCAGGGCGTCGATCGGTTTCGCGGTGGCCTCGATGATGGCTTTTTTCTCCTGCGCCGCCGCTTCGGTTTCGGCGACGCAGACGTAGCAGGCGGGGGCCACTTTGACGGTGTCGGGGTCGCGTCCCTCGGCGGCGACGGCGGCTTTGAAGGCTTTGTAATGGGCTTTGCCGGCTTCCAGATTGTGGTGGATGACGAAGACCAGTTCCGCCCATTTCGCCGCGAAGGCCTGGCCGCGGCCGGACTGACCCGCCTGAATCAGCACCGGGTGTCCTTGCGGCGAGCGGGGGACACTGAACGGACCGCGCGAATTGAAAAATTGCCCTTTGTGATCGAGACGATGGACTTTGCTGGCATCCGCGAACCGGTTGTTTTCCTTATCGAGGATCAGCGCGTTGTCGTCCCATGTGTTCCAATGGCCCATGACCACATCCATGAACTCGTCGGCGCGGTCGTAGCGCGCGTCGTGTTCCAGATGCTCGTCGGCGCCGAAATTCAGCGCCTCGCCGCTGTTCAGAGAGGTCACGATATTCCAGGCGACGCGGCCCTTGAGCATCAGGTCCATCGTCGCGAAGACTCGGGCGACGTGGTACGGCTCGTAATAGGTCGTGGAGTATGTCGACCCCAGACCCAGCTTGGAGGTGACCATGCCCATCGCCATCAGCACCGTGCAGGGGTCGAGTTTCACCGCGCGCACGCCGGCGTCGATCGCGGCACCGTGGTCGTTCGTGTAACGATCTGGCAGCGCGAGCCGGTCGTCGAAAAAGGCCATCTGGATTTTGCCCTCCTCCAGAACCCGCGCGATCCGCTGGTAATATTCCGGGGTCAGAAAATCGAGCGTGGTCGCCGGATGCCGCCACGATCCCGGCAAATTGGAGCAATTCTGCGCCTGCAGAAAGGCGACCAGAGTCATCATGCGGGAAGACATTTGGAAGAACTCGCTTTTCAGATGGGGAGGTCGATGTCCAGCAGCGGCGCGTGCTGCTGGCAGCCATAGACATCGGTGTCGCCGAAATCGCCGGAGGGGACGAGGCGGGGGAAGGTCGCCTTGAAGGCGAAGGCGGCGTCGTAAGGGGTGAACAACACGTGCTCGGCGGGAACGTTATAGAGGCGGGCGAAAAGCTCCGGGCACAGCACGCCCGTTGCCTTCACACGCCGAAACGTTTCGGCATCGTCGAACACGACATCGATGGTCAGTTCGAAGGGGCCCGCGTTCTTGCTTTTGCAGACACGGGCGGCATCGCGGATCAGGGCCATGTCAGAGTGTCTCGTATTCGATGGGGAAGAGTTCCAGCGGGTTCTTCAGCGCGGCGACGTGGAAGACGCTGAAGCGATACATCGCGCCAACCTCGATATCCGAAGGCGAGAAGGGGAACGCCATGTTGCCTTCGCGGCACAAACGCCCAGGGAAGTCGGTGTGCAGCATGTTGGCGCGGGCGACGCCAAGGACGGCGGAGGCGATTTCCTGACTTTGTTTCGCCACGACCTCGATCACGAAGCCGAGTTCGTGCGGGAGCGCGCCGCGCAGCGGTTCGCGCGCGCCCATTACGCCGTCGCGGCCGTAGACGCGGATGCCAAGCTGGTAGGCGTCGGGGTTCACGCCGAAGGCCGCGGCTTTTGTCGCGACTTCCCCCCGCACTGTTTCGAGGAAATTGTCGATACGTCCGATCAGAAGCGGATCGCGCGTGCCGGCCACGCAGATCGCACGGTAGCCCGCGAGTTCCACGCCTTCCAGTTTGACGGTGTATTGTTCCGCCGGGTTCCAGCGCATGCCGCCGATCCGCACCGCGCGGTCGCTGACGGCCTCGAACCAGCAGTCGGATGTGTCGAGCATGCCGCCGGGCTCGATGTGATGAATGGGACTGGAGTTTTCATGTAGCGAGTGATTGGCGATCGACAGCGGGGTGCAGCGGCGCGCGGGGTTGGTTGGCTCGCACTCGACATGATCTTCGCGCACGGTGACGAACAGCGAGTCGTGTCCCTTGGGGATCGACGGCGTGGCACCGCATTCCAGCATTTTGCCCGCATACCAGGCCGGTGCGGGCGGCAGTTGCGCGCGGGTCACGGCCGCGGCCCATGGCGCGGGATCGGAGGCGCGCCCGGCCAGAATCACCTGCGCGCCGGCATCGAGCGCGGCGATGAACGGCTCCGGCCCCATCATGCCAACAACACGTTCGGACCGGTCGATGACCTCGTCCGTCAACAGCGGTTGATGCGCGAGGCCGGAGATCGTCCCCGCGGCGTTGCGCCGTTTCAGTTCGGCCTTGTCCTGTTCCGCGTGGATAACGGCCATCTTGAAATGCAGCCCCTCCTCCCGCGCGATCTCGCGAGCCATCGACGCGACCAGATCGAGATGCGGCGCGCCGCCCGCCCCGCCGCAAGTGCCGATGATGAGAGGAATTCTCTTCTCAATGGCCCCGCGCAGCATCAACCGCAGGTCGCGCCTGATGGCGATCGGCGAGCAGAAGGGCTTGCCCGATCCCAGATAATGCGGGCCGGGATCGACGCTGCCGCCATCGACGCCGATGACATGGGGGTCGCGGTCCAGACCGGCCTTCAGCGAGGCCTCGGGGAAACCGTAGCCAAGAATGGCGCTGGCGGAGAGCAGGCGAATTTCCTTGCTCATCGCGTCTGTGTCCTGGTCGCCTGATGCATCGTTCCTCTCCCTTGTGCTGGGATGGCGTCGAATGCACCCGATATGGCGCCGGACCGCAAGGCCCGACGGAGAGTCAGAATTTTTCCAGCAGGGTTTTGAAGACCAGATCGGCCTCGCCGATCACGGCGCGGCGCCAGACGGGATCGGAGGGGTTGAACATTTCGCGGGTTTCGCGCTCGATCGTTTCGCAGGTGTCGGCGCGCCGGCAGCCATGATTGTATTTCTGGTTTTCCAGGATCATCCGGCTGGCGCTTTCCAGTTGCGCCTTTGTCCCGCGTCCGAGCGTGCCATATTCCATCGTCACCGCCAAAAACGCGGCGGGCCGCGCCGACAAACTCGGGAGGAAGTCGATGACATCGCCCTCTGTCGGGAAAAACCCGGGATCGTTCGGTGTGGTGATTTCGATGCCGCGGGGGCGATACGATCCCAGCATCGCCTGCAAGTCGCGCAAAGGCTCAGGCGCCGGGGATTTGCCAAGGATCACGGCCAGCACGCCGCTGTCGCCCAGACCTGTATGGAAGTCCAAATAAAGCGTCTTGCGGTAGGGCCGCGCGAGCACGGGTCCGACAATCTGTTTCAAAAACGCGGTCTGCGGTTGCGGGCCACGGCCGCCATAGTTGATCCCGGCGGGGAATTGGTACTGCCCGTTATCGAGTCCGTTGGACAAAGCCTTGTCGCTGAACCCGTTTGCGGCGAAGGCGCCGACAAACCCGGCCGAAACCGCCGCGCCGCCCCAAAAGCGGCTGCCGACCGGGCCCGGCGGTTCGAACAGACCGCGCAGGCGGGCGTAATCGGGGTTGGGAAACTCGTACGTCTTGCCGTCGGCGGAAAAATTGCGGTTCAGGTTGACATTGAACTCGTCGTTGCGCCGTCCGTATTTGAAGCCCCAGGGGTTCAGGGCATGGACGAACACAACGTCGATGCCGCTCACCAGAAGTTTCGGGAGATAATCCCGCATCACGCGCGCCTGCACCGCCGCGCCGGCGGGCGCCTCGGTGCCGTGGATGCCGGATTGGATCACGAGCAACCGGTCGCCGCCACGCGAAAAAATCCCGTATTCGACGGTCAGGTCGGGGTCCGTGGCGCTGGGCGTTGCCCACTGGCCGCAGACATCCCCGGCTTTCACGGCCGCGACCGCGCAGTCGCGGCGGAAGCGCGCGCGAGAGGCCTCGTAGCCCGCCGGGAACAGACTTTCCGTCCCCGGGGCCGCGACCTCCAGTTGCCGCGGCGGATGCGTGGCGCAGGCGGACACGCCCATGGCGAGCAACGCCGCCAGCGCGACGCGGCGGGACCGCCGGACGATGTTTGAAAACCCGATCATATCGCGCATGGCCCGCCGTCAGAGATTGCCCGCCTGAATGTGATCCAGATTGCACACATTGTTAAGTCTCCGGGCGAGTTCCGCCGCGGGCAGCCCATCCGCCGCACGCGACAACGCGTCCATCGCGCGCGGCAATACGCCAGGATTTTCGCTGAGAAAGGTCTTGTTGGCGGCGAGGTGGCGGAGAATGGTCTTGTTGTCGTCCGCCGAATTGTCGTCGAAGCGGCAGGCGTCCAGAAGATCGCGGCCACCGGCGCCTTTCAACAAGGCGATCTTTCCTGGCGCCAGCACGCCGTTCGCGCCGCACCCCAGGGCCGCGCGTTCGTTGATCGGCGTCTCCGCCCCAATCCGCGCGCAGAGTTCCTGAACCCGCAGCGCAGTGGCCCAACGCGCCGCATGCCGCAAACAATCCGCGA
Source organism: Acetobacteraceae bacterium (assembly GCA_947474705.1). Taxonomy (GTDB): domain Bacteria; phylum Pseudomonadota; class Alphaproteobacteria; order Acetobacterales; family Acetobacteraceae; genus Rhodopila. The sequence continues at coordinate 28,642 of CANJJS010000030.1, forward strand.
CCGGCCGCGAAAGCTCCATCAATCCTTCCAACAGCCCATCCGCCAGTTTCGATTGTTCGAACAGGCATTGTGGATGCATCGGGCTGAGCATCAACGCATCCCGCGTCTTTTGCTCTCGCAACTTCTTCCACGCCGCGTCCTGGGCCGGCACCGACTTCGCGTAAATTTCGCACGCGATCCGGTCGAAACGCGGGTCCGTGCAATCCAGGTTGGGCGGCAGCCGGATACCGGAACGGCGCACGGCGGTGCCCTCCGGCCCGCCCTCGCTGTAACGATCGAGAGTCAACAAGCCAATCTCGATCGCCGATACAGGTCCATAACCCCAATTGGGCAGGCGTCTGAACGTCTCGTTCACAACGTCCAGGTTCTGCATATAGAGACGCCGCCGCAAATCCACCTCGGTGCCGGAATACACATCCACGGCGCCGGTGGAGCGGACGATATTGCCCAACAGCCAGGGCGGGCTTTTGGCGCCAGGCGCGATCCCCGTGGCTTCGGTGATGGCCGAGTTGACCGTGATCAGCAGCGCCCTGTCGCCCGATCGCATCGTTTCCGGGGCTTTCCCTGGGCGGATCAGCCGCGCCGGCGGCGGTGTTCCAACATCGTCCGGCCGCCTGATTTCCAGTGGCTTGTCCGCCGAGTTATCCGACCGCGCCTGCTTCAAAAGCAATTCGCCCAACAGCGCGTAAATTTCGGCGACGCCCTGGTTGTCATTGGCGCCGCCGTCGATCAGGGCAAGTTGCTCTTTCCGGTCCCGTTCGCATTTCGCCCGGTCGGCGATCCCTTCGCGCAGGCAATTCCGGTAATTCGTCAACGGCACGTAATCGATCAGCAGCGGAAAGGCACCGGACGCGGCGACGCCATAGCTGACACTCAAAGAGGACCGGTCCGACCCGAGCGCGTGGAAAAAATAGTCGGTGAACGCGAAGTGGAAGAACTCGTCCGCGTTACGCCGCCGCAGGAAATGGGCGCCTTCCGTCAGATCGCTGAGAAAGCGAAAATCCGACACGATCGTCGCGTTCAGGACCAGCCTGGGACGCTTTTCCTCGTCGAGGTCGGCGAAGGTGAAGTCGGCGTTTTGTCCGGGCGGTTGAAGATAGGTTTTGTTGAGGTGGGCGGCATAGGTGGGGCCAGAAATCGTCGGTTTATAGAACGGCACGACCACGCCCGGCAGTGCGCGCAGCATCAGCGGTTTCAACGAACTGCCCGCGACGGTCTCCATGGTCGTCCGGTAATCCCAGACCGGGCGGCGGCGTATGCCGTCTTTCAGCACACAATCGTCCGGCCCGTCGCAGGACAGGGCATAGCGCGCGGCGGCATAGCTGCCGCCGGACACCGAAGAGATCAGATTCACCTTCCGCAGCAACCCGATCGCCTGCAGGTAAAACATCGTTTCGCTGGAGAATGTCGCGGATTTCACCCCGCCGCCGGACAGCGCCATTGTCACGAGGTCGGCACGTCCAGTGGGTTGCCCGCGTTTCCAGTGGAGCGGTTCCGAAGGGACAATGTCCGTGCTGTAGCGAAGTCCGGCATAAGGGGCGTTACGAATTTCGCCGGAACAGGCGGCGAGCAGGAAGGCGAGCGCCAACAGGCCGTAACGGCGAAACCACCGGTTTTCGATCATTGCTCGTCCCCCCGCCGGACCGGTCGAATGGCCGGACTTCGACAAGGAAACGGACAACAATCGTTCCGTGAAGTCAACCCTCGCTTATTTCTTCCGAAACGCCACTTCCGCGTCCAGCGCCGCGTCGAAGGCGGTCAGGGTCGCCACCACGTCCGCTTCGGTATGCGCGACCGAAACATAGAACTTCGTGTCGCCTTTCAGCACGCCGCTTTCCCGAAGCGCCAGATTGAACCTGCGCAGAGCGTCGAAATCCTGGGCCAGACCGGAACGGTAATCGAAGACCTCTGTGTCTGAAAACACGACGTCGAACAGCACGGGTTCGCCGATGACCCGCGCCGGCAGCCCGCGCGCGGCGATGGCGGCGGACAGTCCATCCATCAACCGCCGGCCCGTGGCGAAGACCCGGTCGTATGTTTCGGGTTCGCGCAGAACCTCCAGCGTCGCCAGTCCGGCGGTGGAGGCCACCGGATTGCCCGACAAGGTCCCAATCTGCGGCAGGACATTGTCACCCATTTCGCCCTTGTCGAAATGCCGCATGATATCGGCCCGGCCCGCGACGGCCGCCAACGGAAACCCGCCCGCGACGATTTTGCCCAGCGTGCAGATATCCGGCACAACGCCATAATACTCCTGCGCGCCGCCATAGGCGAAGCGGAAGCCCGTCACGATCTCGTCGAAAATCAACGGAATCCCACACTCCGCCGTCACCGCCCGCAACGCCTGGAGAAAGCCCGGACGCGGCGGGATCAGCCGTTGGAACGGCTCCACGATCACCGCCGCCAGATCGTCCCTGTTCTCGCGAATCAAACTGCTCGCGAGGTCCGCGTTGTTGAACGGGGCGATCAGCATGTCGCCCGACACCGACCGCGGGATACCCGGCGAGTCCGCGACCGCCTGCGGAAAATTGCCGGGCCGTTTCGGCGCCATGCTTTGCAGGGCGTATTCGCCCATGCCGTGGAACCCGCCCTCGAACTTCAAAATCTTATCGCGGCCGCGAAAAGCCCGCGCGACTCGCATGGCGTAGGTGTCCGCCTCCGTCCCGGTGCTGGTGAAGCGCACCTTCTCCGCGCAGGGCACGCCATCGACGATCGCGGCGGCGAGCCGGATACCGGGCTCGCTGTTCGCGAAAAACGTCGCGCCAAGCGGAATTTGGGCCTGCACGGCGGCGACCACGGCGGGATGCGCGTGACCCGCGAACATCGGCCCGGAACCGAGCAAATAATCGACATACTCGTTGCCGGAGACATCCCAGACATGCCCGGCCAGCCCCCGGGCGACGACGATATCCGACGACAAATTTCCAAAACCGCCGCCAGGCAGCACGCGCCGCGCCAACTCCGCCAGCGCCAGTTCCCGCTCGGTCCGCGCAATTTCCGCCATCGTCTGTCTCCCCACCCGTTCCATGGCGGAGCAGACCATTTTCGAGGGCTGACATGCAAGCTGGCGGCGACTCGAAACACTCTGCCATGCTAATCCGATGCATGTCGTGCCAATCGCTCCTCACATCGATCCCACGCTTGTCCTGACGGACGGCGTCCTGAAAACCGTCTTCGCCCCGGCGACGCTGGAGGCCGGGCGAATCTACGAATTGCGCGGCCGGGTCCGAGAATTGCGGATCGAGAAGGCGGGCGCACTGATTTGCGCGGAAACCCAGGGCACCGCGCCCGATCCCTATACCCAGCGCATCGCGGTGGCGCGGCGGCAGGACGGCAAACTCGCGATCGCCGGCATGTGCTCCTGCCCGGTGGGCCGGGACTGCAAGCACGTCGCCGCGGTTCTGGTCGCGGCGCATCGGGAGGAACTGACCGCCGGTCCCGCGACTCCCGCGCCCGAGGAACGCCGGTCCGATCCCCGCGCCATGGGCGACGCGTCGCTGCCCTACGATCTCGCGGGATGGCTGTCGTCGCTCAGCGAGGACGAGGCACGCGACTCGGAGGACTACCCGCCTTCGATCCATCAGCGGATCCATTATGTACTGAACAGCGTCGACCTCGCGCCGGGCGGGCCGAAATCGGCGGCGGCGCTGACGATCAAACCCTTCACGATCCGCCTGCTGGCGACCGGTAAGATCGGTCATCCCAGACAGTTCGCATTGCAGCAGGCGGGCGCGCCGCCACGCTATCTCCGCCCGTCCGACAGGTTGATCCTGGCCCGCCTGCGCCGCGCCGGAGGCGGCGACGAAGATCCCGTCGATACGTTGCGCCGCGTCATCGCCACCGGCCGCGCGTTCTGGACCGCGCCCGATGGCCCGCGGGTCGTCGAAGGACCAGCCCGCAAGGGAGATATCGTCTGGAAACTCGCGCCCGATGGCGCCCAGTACACGGCCTTGGCGCTTGAGGACGGGCTGGTGCCGCTCGATGTCGGCATGCTTTGGTATGTGGCGCCACGCACCGGAATCGTCGGGCCGGTCGAGACGGACATCCCCGCGCGGGCCGCGGCGCGCCTGTTGAGTTCGCCCCCGGTGCCGCCGGAACTCGCGGACCGTATCGGCGCGGAAATTCGCCAGCGCCTGCCCTCCCTCCCGATCCCGGTCCCACGCTCTCTGCCCAGCGCCGAACGGGTCTCCGGCAAGGCCCGCCCGCGGCTGCGGCTGATCAACGGAACGCTGCCGGTCGACCCCGCGCACGGCCGCGGCTCCGCCCGCAACATCGGCGGCGGTCTTTACGAAGTTCCGCTGGCGCGCCTCTCCTTCCGCTACGGACCTTTGGAAGTGCTCAGCACGGTTCGGCCCGTCCCCCGGCGCGTCTCGCATAACGGCAAGCTGTGCGACCTGGCCCGCGACCGGGCGGGCGAGCAAACCGCGATCGACATTCTCGACGGTCTCGACATGGGCCGCGTCGCGCAACTCGCCCCGGTCTATTACCAGCACGCCCATACCGACGATTTCGCGCTCCGCGAGGGACCCGGCGCCACGACCTGGCTCTCGATCGTGTTGCACGCGGTGCCCGACCTGCGCACCCGCGGATGGGAGATCGAGGTAGACGAGGGGTTCCCGATCCGCGTCGTCACGCCCGATAGCGACATCTCTGGCCGGCTCGAGGAAAACAGCGGCATCGACTGGCTGGAACTCCATTTGGGCGTGCAAATCGGCGGCGAAACCGTCGACCTGGTGCCCGCGCTGATCCGCCTGATCGTCGAGCCCGATCCCACGATGTCGCTGGACGGCGACGACGACAAACCGTTCCTGCTGCAACTTCCCGACGGCCGCCTGCTGTCCCTCCCGCTCGGACGCATCCGCCCGACCCTCCGCGCGCTCATGGAACTCTACGCCGGCGGCGGTCTGGGCGTGGACGGCGACAAGATCGGCTTCTCCCGGCTCGACGCCGCCAATCTCGCGGAGCTGGAAGAACGCGCCGGGCTGGATATCACGGGCGGCGAGACCTTACGCGCGTTGGGCAAGCAACTCCGCGAAGCCGGCGGAACGATCCCGGTAGCGCATGTCCCGGAAACATTTCATGGCTCCCTGCGCGAGTATCAGGCGCGCGGTGTGGATTGGCTGCAATTCCTCCGCGGCGCCGAACTCGGCGGCATCCTCGCCGACGACATGGGCCTGGGCAAAACCGTTCAAACCCTCGCGCACCTGCTGATCGAGCAGGCCGAAGGACGGCTGACCCTGCCCGCCCTGCTGGTCTGCCCCACCAGCCTGATCCCGAACTGGACGATGGAAGCCGAAAAATTCGCGCCCTCGCTGCGCGTGCTGGCGCTGCACGGCCCCTCCAGGAAGGACCATTTTCGAGAAATCGGCGATCACGATCTGATTTTGACCACCTATCCCTTGCTCGCCCGCGATCACGCGGTCCTGGTCGAACGCGAGTGGCACGCTGTCATTCTCGACGAGGCACAGACGATCAAGAACCCCAACGCCGAAACGACCCGGCAGGCGTTGCGGCTGAAAGCCAGCCAGCGCCTGTGCCTGTCCGGCACGCCCCTGCAAAACCATCTGGGCGAGCTGTGGTCGCTGTTCGACTTCCTCTCGCCCGGATTCCTCGGTTCGCAACGTGGGTTCCGGGCGCGGTACCGCACGCCGATCGAAAAACACGGCGACCTGGAACGCCAGGTACTGCTGAACCAGCGGGTCCGCCCCTTCATGCTGCGCCGGACCAAGGAAGAGGTCGCCACCGAACTGCCGCCCAAGACGGAAATCTCCGAGGTCGTGGAGATGGAACAGGCGCAACGGGCGATCTACGACGGCATCCGGCTCGCGATGCATTCGCGGGTCCGGGCGGCGATCGCGGACAAGGGACTCGCGCGCTCCGGAATCATCATCCTCGACGCGCTGTTGAAGATGCGGCAGGCCTGTTGCGATCCCCGGCTTCTTAAATTGAAGGCGGTGGAAAAGGCGAAGGCCGGATCGGCGAAACTCGACCGTCTCGTGGAAATGCTGCCAATCATGATCTCCGAGGGACGGCGCATCCTGCTCTTCTCCCAGTTCACCGAGATGCTGGGCCTGATCGAGCAGCGCCTGTGGGACGAAAAGATCGAATACGTCATGCTGACCGGCGACACCAAGGACCGCAAAACACCGGTGAAGAACTTCCAGGCGGGCAAGGTGCCGGTGTTCCTGATCAGCCTTAAGGCGGGCGGCGTCGGGTTGAATCTGACGGCCGCCGACACCGTCATCCATTACGATCCCTGGTGGAACCCCGCCGCCGAAGACCAGGCCACCGACCGCGCCCACCGCATCGGCCAGTCGAAGAAAGTCTTCGTCCATCGCCTGATCGCCCTCGGCACCATCGAGGAAAAGATGGAACAACTGAAAGCCAAAAAGCGCGCGCTGGTGAACGCCGTCATGGCCGCCGAGCAAGGCGGCCCACTAAAACTCACCATGTCGGATATCGAGGCGTTGTTCGCCCCCGACACCCCTTCCCTCCCAAGCAAGGCGACCGCCTGACATGGACTCCGTCGAAACCTGGTTCCGCCTGTGCCCCGATCCGGCCAGCGATCCCCTCCCCGGCATGGCCGAGGCGGGCTTGCTGGCCCCCTGCGACTCCTACGCCGAAATCGCCAGGATCAAGGCGGCGCTGACCGAGCGCACGGGGTTGCTGGGTGTCGGCGGAGTCTGGGGCGGACGGCAGATGACCGGGCGCTGGTTCATCCAGAGTTTCGGCACCGAGGCACAGAAAGCCGCGTGGCTGGGCCAGACCGCCGCCGTCGGAATCTCCGAGCCCGGAGTCGGCGCCCACCCGAAACAACTAACGACCCGCGCGGAACGGACCGGCAGTGGCTGGCGAATCACCGGCGAGAAGGCCTGGTGCAGCAACGGCCCGATCGCGAGCGTGCTGATCGTCCTGGCCATCTCCGCCGAGTCGGAGGGCCGCAAACACTACAGCATGTTCCTGGTCCCCCGTGGCACGCCCGGCCTGACCCTGACCGACATGCCAGGCTTTCGCGCGCTGCGGCCCTCCCGCCATTGCCATGTCCGACTCGACGGCTGCGAGGTCCCGGCCAGCGCGATGCTCGGTCCGGAAGGCAAAGCATACGACCGGATGGCCCTGCCCTTCCGCGACATCGAGGATTCCGTCGGCACCTTCGGCACGCTGGGCGCCTTCCGCTTCCTGCTGCGCGCGCTTCGCCCCGCCGGCGAACCCTCCAACGAAGCGGCCTTGTCCTTGGGCGGTCTGGTCGCGTTGACCGCGGTTTACGAGGCAGCCGCACAGGCCGCGGTCGCGCCGTTGGACCTGGGCCGGGTCGAAACCGGCTCCGCCACACTGGTCGGGGCACGGTTGCTGGCGGCGGAGATTTTACGCTTGGCCCAGATCCATGTCGCGGCACAGGGGCCGGCCGGCAATCCGGCGGTGACGACATTGCTTACCGATATCGAGGCGACATTCGGCGTCGCGCGCGGTCCCCGTCTTGCCCGGCAGGCACGCCTGGGACGCGGGTAAACAGGCGTTTCGCGGCGCGGCCCAGCGGAAACGCCCCCCGGGGAAACGGTCGCGACAGTGTGAAAGAATGCGCGAACAGTGCAGTCCTTTTCGTCGGAATTTTTTACACTTTCGCGCGGCGGCTGCCTGACGGGCATTGTAACGTCTTGAAATAATTCATGCGATTTCGCGGCATGAAAATTGCTTGGGTTTCTCAAGGCAATACTGCCAGACCGTGAATTGATAAAGAGCACACATGGTAAATGTCAAATCGCCCAGGCGAGGCATGATCGCCGCCGGTCTCCTCGCCCTCGCCACCCCGGCCTGGGCCGCGCCAACCACGGTCGATCCCTGGCATTCGGCGGGCAACGGCAGTCCGACCGGAACGAATTTCGGCACGGTTCCCAGCCTGGACATTTTATACTCGGGCAAAGACAACCCCGGTAACAGCCCCGATACCGCGCAAATGGTCGTGTACGCGCTCTGGGGTACATTGACCCATGTGTCATACACGGACCGGAACTGGGCCGATATCGGGCTCCGTCCCGATGCGGGGTGGCTGGGCGGAGTCTCGCTGTTCAGCTTCGCCCTGGGGTCGTATCTCGGCAACACGGTCCACAGCGACGTGCGGGTTTACAATTACGACTATAGCCAGTTGCTGTATCAGCAGTCCGTCAACTTCGGCTCGACGGCCATTCTTTTCACGCCGAACCTGTTCAGCGCGAACGGCATGCACATTCAGTTTTCCAACGAGGACCGCCTGAATTTCCCGATCGCCATCGACGACATCACCGTCGAAGCGGGAAATACCGTGCCGCAATCGTCGGTGCCGGAACCGGCGACGATGGGCATTCTCGGTCTTGGCGTGCTGGCGGCGGGCGCGATGCGCCGGCGGCGGGCGGTATCGCGCGGCGCGACAAGGTAAAATCTCGCCACGACCGGCGGTGCCCGCGGTGGCCGGACCAATCGGCCACGCGCGGCACCCGCGCCGGGATTACTGCGCCGCCGCGACCGCCAGCTTCGCGCGCGGCGTGATCCGCAACACGAGCATCGACGCCGCCATACAGGCCACGCCGCTGGCCAAAAACGCCAACAGATAACTGCCCGACGCGCTCCGCACCGCGCCCGCGCCAAACGCCGCGATCGAGCCGCCGATCTGATGCGCCAGGAAGATCCAGGACACGATCACCGGCGCGTCCCGGCGCCCGAACACCTCGTTGGTCAAAGAAAACGTCGCCGGACCCGTCGCGACCCAATCCAGCCCGTAAAACACCGCGAACACGGCCAGGCTGGCGCCATCGAACGGGCTGAACGGGATCAGCATCAGCGACAAACCGCGAAGACTATAATACCAGAACAGCAGAACCCGGGGGCTGTAACGATCGCACAACCAGCCCGAGGCCATCGAGCCGAACAGGCTGAACAACCCAATGCCCGCCAAAATCGAGGCGCCCTTCATCTCCGGGATGCCCTCGTCCAGGCAATAGGCGATCAGATGCGTGTTGATCAGGCCGTTGGTCGACAGGCCGCAAATCCCGAAGGTCAGGCACAGCAGCCAGAAATCCATGGACTTCGAGGCCCGGACCAATGCGGCGATCGCCACCGAAAACATGTTGCCACCGGGCGCCACGCTGGCCCGCTCGGGGGTGGTATCGGACGCGCCATAGGCCCGAAGCCCAACCTCCGCCGGCGATTCGGGCAACAGCCAGATCACCACGGGAATGACCGCGGCGATCGCCAGCGTGGTCCCGATCGACACGCCCTGCCACCCGAAGCGTTCCGCCATCCACGCGAGCAAAGGCAAAAAGATCAACTGTCCCGCCGCGTTCGCGGCGAACAGCAGGCCCGACGCGAAACCGTTCCGCTCCACAAACCAGCGATTCGCGACCGTCCCGGCGAAGCCCACCGCGCCAGCGCCCGCGCCAATGCCGATCAACACACCCCAGGTCAAAAACAATTCCCACGGAGTCGTCATGAAAATCGACAGGCCGGTGCCCGACATCAGCACCAGCAAGGCGCCGATCATGGTGCGTTTCAGGCCGAAGCTTTGCATCAGCCCCGCCATGAACGGCCCGATGAGCCCCATCAGCACGATATTGACCGAGATCGCGGCCGAGATCGTGCTCACGTCCCAGCCGAAGGCCCGGCGCAACGGCCCGATCATGACCCCCGGCGCGGCCCGCACGCTCACCCCCGCGAGCATCGACACAAACACAACCGCCAATACGATCCAGGCATAATGGAAACGGCCCGAACAAAGCCGCGCGAAACGCGCCCGCGTCATGAGTTAATCCTTCTCGAAGAAGGCAAGCATACGAAAAGTTTCTCTCCCGCGTCAGCCCGGAAAATCCGGTCCGCGCGCATACCTGCCCCGCTGGCCGAGTACCCCGCGATATGGCAGACTCCGGTTCAACCGCAATACGTCCCAGAACAAGGAGCCACGTCCATGAACGACAGCGCGATCGCCCCCCAAGGAATCACCGCCGAGTTCAGGTTTCTGACCGGCGTGAAGATCGTCGATTTCACCCAGTTCGAAGCCGGTCCGTCCTGCACCGAAGCCCTCGCGTGGCTGGGCGCGGATGTCGTGAAGATCGAAAATCCGAAAATGGGCGATCCCGGCCGCCGTCTCCGGCCCGGACAGCCGGACAACGACCCCTATTATTTCCACGTCTTCAACGCGAACAAGCGGTCGATGACGGTCAACCTCAAGTCCGAACGCGGCCTGAATCTGGTCAAGGACCTGCTGAAAAAAGCCGACGTCGCCATCGAGAACTTCGCGCCCGGAGCGATCGAACGGCTCGGTCTTGGCTACGACGTCGTGAAGGCGCTCAACCCCGGGATTATCTACGCCCAGGTCAAGGGCTTCGGCGAAGGCAGCCCGTACGAGAAAAATCTGGCGTTCGACATGATCGCCCAGGCGGCGGGGGGCACGTTCAGCGTGACCGGCGAAAAGGATGGGCCGCCGACGCGTCCGGGGATCTCGCTTGGCGATACCGGCACCGGCATGCTCATGGCCATCACCATACTGGGCGCGCTGTATAAACGGCGCGAAACGGGCGAGGGCCATCGCCTTCAGGTCGCGATGCAGGACGCGATCATGCACTATATGCGGATCAACTTCGCGACGCAGGGCCTGACCGGCAAAGCGGCGGAACGCGGCGGGTCCAAGGTCGTCGGGGTCAACAACGCGCCGATGGGCCTTTACCCCTGCGCGCCGGGCGGTCCGAACGACTATGCCTATGTCATGACCAGCCGCGCCAACCCCGACCACTGGGACCGCCTGCTGAAACTGATCGGACGCGAGGACCTGATCGGCGACGCCCGCTATCTCACCCCCGCGGACCGCGTCGCGCGCGAGCCGGAGGTCGATGCGATCATCGCCGAATGGACCCGCACGCGGACCAAACACGAAGTTCATCGGCTGGTCGGCGAGGCCGGCATTCCCGCGGGCGCCGTGCTCGACACCATGGAGTTGCAGAACGACATCACGTTCGAGCAACGCGGCATCATGCAGGTCATGAAGCACCCCGTGCATCGCGACTTCAAAATGCCCGGCTGGCCGGTTCGGGTCGACGGCAAACCGGCGACACTGAAACCCTCTCCGGTGCTGGGCGAGCACACCGACGGTGTCCTGTCCGACTGGCTGGGCCTGTCGAGCGCCGAAGTCAGCCAACTGCGGAGCGATGGAGCGCTGAGCTGAATCAGAGTCCAGCCCTTTTCGAAGCGTCAATCGTCCCCCATCGCAGCCTGACCCGTAAGGGGCTGCGGTGGGTGGCCGCGCTGATTTCCGTTCTGGTCCTGGCGGTCGGGATCCGGTTTTGGGCGATAGGCATATGGCCTGTCCTGCCATTTTGCGTGGCGGAGACCGTGCTGGTCCTGACGATGCTCTACCTCAACACAAGGCAGGCGCGCGCGCGCGAGTCGATCCGTTTGCACGAAGACACGTTGCGAGTTGTCCGCACCGACCCCAGGGGCCGGCGGCGGGAAACCGTGATCCCCTCCGCCTGGTTATCGGTCGCGTTGGAGGAGCGCGCGGGCCGTGTCCCGCGTTTGGTCGCGCGCCGCCGCGGGCACGAAGAAGAACTCGCCCATGCCCTGGGCGCTCGCGAAAAACGGGACCTCGCGGACCGCCTGAGTCAGGCGCTCCACCGGGCCCACAACCCCATTTTCGACAATCCGCAATTGCGGGAGCGGCGCGTCTCCTGACGCGGCCGGATCAGGCCGCCGGTTCCGGCGGGCCCATCGATTTGATCAGATCGAATACGCGCTTGCGCACCGCGGGATCGGTGATCCGGTAATATGCGCGGACCAGTTCCAACGTCTCCCGCCGGTTCAATGTGTCGTCGGCGAACGTGTCCGATGAGTCCGAAAATCCGGCCGCGCGCCGTGCCGCGGGCGCCCCGAAGGTCTGTGTCAGACTGTCGGGCATATCGTCGAAAAAGAAACTGATGGGCACATCCAGCACGCGCGACAGGTCGAACAGGCGCGACGCGCCGACCCGGTTCACCCCGCGTTCGTATTTTTGAACCTGCTGAAAGGTCAAACCCAGAGCTTCCCCCAGGCGTTCCTGGGACATGCCCAGCAGTGTTCGGCGCAACCGGATGCGGGATCCAACATGGACATCGATGGGGCTGGGTCGTCCCTCGCGGTCGACCCCGACGGCCTGATCGGCGATAGCCATGTCTTAATTCCTTTCAAATGAATGGCCCCTCGGACCATACAACCAAACGATCATACAACCGTACCGGTTACACTGGACAGGCGGTCCGCCTCGCGTAACCATTAGCAGAGTTTTAACGGCACAACCCAAAATTGTCAACACTTTGGGTCATTAGCCAGGGTGCGTTTCAATTGGCGGGATGAATGCCTGTTTTTGTTTAAACCGGCGTGTGCCGCGCGGGGTTTCAGCGTAACCGGCGCGTGAAAACGCCCAGACCAAACACCGCAAGAGACAGCAATCCCGGCACCGGCAACCCGAACCGCGCAAAAAAAGTTGGGGATAACCCGCCCGGCAATGTGGCCGTGCGGACACCCGTCTCCTCCATACCTATACGTGTAATCTCTCTGCCATAAGCATCGAAAGCGACACTAATTCCGGTATTGGCCGCCCGAAAAAGTGGTAGGCCCTCTTCAACCGCACGCAACCGTGTGGCCGCGAGATGCTGCCTCGGGCCTGTCGACGTCCCGAACCAGGCGTCGTTGGTCACATTCACCATCCATGTGGGCCGATCGTCCCGGTCGATGACCTGCCCGGGGAAAATCGCCTCGTAACAAATCAGCGGCCCCGCGGGCGGCAGGCCGGGCAGCCGCAGGGTGCGAGGCCCAGGACCCCGGGCGAACCCGCCGCCGGGTACGAGCTGAATGCCGATGGGGAGCCAATCTGGCTGGTATTCGCCGAAGGGAACCAGATGCCATTTATCGTACAAGGCCTCGACGTCGCCGGTGCGGCCAAGACCGAACAACGCATTGCGCGGGCGATCCGCCTCGTCGAATCGCACCGCCCCGGCCAGGACTGTCGCGCCCCGGCCCGCCATGGCGATCGCCTCGCGCGCCGCCGTGTCCGTCGCCAATTGGAACGGGCTGGCGGTCTCCGGCCAGACCACCGCGACGGGGCCGGGACCGGCCGCGTGCACCGCGTCGGCGGTCATACGGAGATAGCGCTCGAAGACCGTCATCAAGAACGCGGGGTTCCATTTTTGCCCCTGCGCCACGTTCCCCTGCACCAGCACGACGCGCACCCGCTGGTCCGGTGGTGCCGGGTCCGCCAGCCGGATCGCCCCGAAGACGATCCACGCGGCCAGGCCGGCCAGGCACAACCCACGGCCTCGCCAGTTCAGCATGGGCGCGCAGGCGAGCAACACGGTCGCCAATGTCAGGGCGTGAACCGATCCGAGCGAGGCCCATTGCAGCATGACATCGCCCATGTACCCCGGCATGGCCCAGACGCTGCCCAAGGGGTTCCACGGAAATCCGGTGGCCACGAATTGCCGCGCGAGGTCCGCCAGCACCCAGCCCCCGGCCAGTGTCAACACGCGCGACACGCCGGGCTTTCCAAACCATGCCAGGCCGGCGGGAACCGCGATAAACACCGCCAGCACCGCCGACAGCGCGGGCACCGCCAGCGGGACCAGCCACCAGAACCGCGCCGCCTCGATCAGGATCGCCTCGGTGATCCAATAAAGACCGACAACATGGAACCCAAATCCAAAGCACCAGCCCCGCCGCGCCGCCGTCCGCGCCGTTCCCGCCGCGCCGATTTGCGCCAGCAGCATCGGAAACGCCACCATCAGCACTGGCAGCACATGCAATGGCGGCAACGCCAACGCCGCCATCGCGCCGGTCAGGCACGCGATCAGGTCCGAGCGGAGGCCACGCGCCTCCACCCATGCGCGAGGCAGTGGCATCTTCCGATCCTATTCCGTGGCTTCGCGAACCCGCCGCTCGTAATGGCGGTAGTAGGAGGCGGTGACCTGATCGGTTTTCACGACCACCGCGACGTCGGTTGTATTGAATTGCGCGTCGATCACCGCGCCATCGCCGACGAACCCGCCCAGACGCAGATAGCCTTTGATCAGCGGCGGCAACGAGACGAGCACCCGGCGCGGGTCGATCTCTTCCCGGTCCAGGCGGCGCATTTCGATATAGCGATGCGGCAGGGCCCGCGGCCTTATGCCGGCGGGCGCCAAATGATGATAATAAAGATAGGTCAGTTCCGCCGCGAGGGCGTCGGTGTCCGTGCCCGGCAGGCTGGCGCAGCCGAACATGAGATCGATGTTGTGATGGAAGACATACGCCGCGATACCGCCCCATAGAAGCTGCATCGCCGCCCGCCCGCGATAGCGCGAATCGACGCAGGACCGGCCGAGTTCCAGGATCTTCCCTGGCATCGCCTCGATCTGACCGATGTCGTATTCGTCGGCGGAATAGAAATGCCCCACCTTCGCCGCCGCTTCCCGCCGGATCAGCCGGTACGTGCCCACGACTCCTTCCGGACCCGGACCGATGTCGTGATCCACGACCAGAAGATGGTCGGCGACGCCATCGTAGACGTCGCGATCGCGCCCGGTCCGTTGCGTCTCCGCATCCGGCCTGGCCCCCATTTCGCCATAAAACACGCGATAGCGCAGGTCCTGAACGGCATCGATTTCCGCCGCCGTGGCGGCGATGCGCACCCCGAGATTGCCGCCGCGCAGTTCTGGAAAGGGCAGAGTACTGGTCACGTCGCGGGCGTCTCCGGAGGGCGCGCGCGGGTGCGTGCGCCCGGTTTCTGCTTACGGCCGAACAACTCCAGCCGCAACGACACCAGATCGAAGCCGAGCCGCGCGGCGATCACCCGCATCAGCTCCTCGTGCTCCGCGTCTTCGAACTCGATCACCTTGCCGGTTTCGATGTCGATCAGATGATGGTGATGTCCGTGCTCGCTCGGTTCGTAACGGGCACGCCCGCCGCCGAAGTCGCGGCGTTCCAGGATGCCCTTTTCCTCGAACAGCCGGACCGTGCGGTAAACCGTGGCGATCGAGATTCGTTCGTCGAGGCTCGCGGCACGGCGATACAGTTCCTCGACATCGGGATGATCCTCGATATCGGACAGAACGCGCGCGATCACACGGCGCTGGCCGGTCATCTTCACGCCGCGTTCGACACACAGGCGCTCGATGCGCGATTCCATCGGACTCCTTGCGACACTCTCTGGCGGCCCGGCACCGGTGGTCTCAAGGGCCGCGTACAACCTGGTAGCCGAAATCCTTGGCCGGTGTCCATCGAGGACCGCCGCGCGCCCGGACTTCGGCCGCCATCAGGTCCGGACGTCCCGCCCGGACGGGCGCGTCAGCCGCCCTTCCGCTTTCTGGGCCGGGTACCGAGTCCGATCGCCTTCGCCAAGGACGACCGTTTCGCCGCGTATTCCGGCGCGACCATCGGATACTCCGAGTCGAGATCCCAGCGCAGCCGGTATTGATCCGGCGTCAGCCCATAGGAGGTCTGAAGATGGCGCTTCAGCATCTTGAGCTTTTTGCCGTCCTCGAGGCAGACGATATAGTCCGGGAAGACCGACTTCGAAACCGGCACGGCGGGCTTCGGACGCTCCGCGGACAACAGCGGCGCGGGACGCGCGGGAGGGGCCGCCGCGGGAGCGCCGCCAAGACCGCTCAATGCCTCATGCACACGCCGGATCAAATCGGGCAAATCCTCGGCCGCCACGGCCTGGTTGGCCGCATGCGCGGAAACGATCCGCGCCGTCAAACTCAATAACCCGTCCGAAGTGGAACTGTCCGGCATCGATTGCCCCTTTATCTTTGATGACTTCGTTAGTATAATTGCAGTCGCGGCCGCTTCGCAATGGTTATTCTTATCGATTAGGAGGAACAAGTATCATGGACGCCATGCCGGAGGCCGACCGCTCCATCGATATCACGCGCGATCTTTGCCCCATGACCTTCGTGAAAACCCGCATCGCCCTCGATCGTCTCGCCCCTGGGCAGACCTTGCTGGTGCGCCTGCGCGGCGAGGAACCCACACGCAACGTGCCGAAAACCGCCACCGAACAGGGCCACGCCATATTGGACCAGCGACCCGGCGAGGACGGCACGACCTTGTTGCTGCTACGAAAAGGTGGCTGATCCGGCCGCCACCGCCGATAAAGTAGAACGCAAGACCAGAGCATCGGTTCCGTCCGAATAATAGCGCCGCCGCAGTCCCGCCTCCTCGAACCCAAGCTTCTTATAAAGACCGCGCGCCGGATGATTCGTGGTCGCGACCTCCAAAAACATCGACGCCGCGCCGGACCGGGCGCACCGCGCCATCGCCGCGCGCAACAACCGTTCCCCGAGTCCGCGCCTCCGTAGGGCAGGCAAGACCGCCAGAGTCAGGATCTCCGCTTCGTCCGCGACCGTGCGGGCCAGAACCAGACCGCCGGAGTCGCTGAACAAGCCCAAAGTCGTGGGCAATTCAAGCTGCAACGACATGACATCGCGCGACCAGGCGTCGGCCGGGGGAAACGCGGCGGCGTGAATCTCGGCGAAAACCGCCGCGTGCGCCACGGTCGCGACGCTCAGTCCGGCGGTTTCGTCCATCGCGCGCTATGGTTCCGCTGTCACGGGCGGCGGGCGAAGCCCCCCCGCCGGCGGCCGCGCTTCCGGCGGATCGACATACAGCGGCCACGCCTCCAACGGCGCCAGCTCGCCACGCCACCGCCGTTCGGCGACCAACGCGATGTGGCGCGGCGCGGGGAAACGGGCATCGGTCAGCAGCACGTCGTCGCCACGGCCCGCCAGCCGCGCGGCGACCTGCAACGCCGCCGGTCCGGCGACGGCCACCGGCCCCTCGGCCGGCGGCAACGCATCGGAGGCGAGCGACAAAACCCGCCCGCCGCGTTCCAAAAAAATATGCCCCCGCCGGCTGGCCGTCGCGACCCATAACGTCCGCGCACCCAGCCGGGGAAACGCGCTCGCCATCGCCTCGCCCACGGTAACCCCCACCACGGACGCGCCACACGCCAGGCCAAGCCCGTGACCAAGCGCGAGACAGGCGCGAATGCCGGTAAACGAGCCCGGCCCGACCGTCGTCGCGATCAGATCGAGCGCCCCATCGCGAGTCGTGTCGATCCCGGCTTCCGCCAGGACATCCCGCGCCATCGCCGGCAACGCCGTTTCGTGCCCCTTTGGTTCGCCCCCCGTCGTGCCCGCCTCGCTTCGCGCCGCGACGACCTCGCCATCCACGACAACCGCGGCGGTCCGGTGCGCGAGCGCGGAATCGAGGACGAGGACCTTCATGCGCCTCAGGCCAACAGGCACGCTTCGTCGAAGTCCAGCCGCGGCGAGCGGTTGAACACGCCGTCCCAGTCGCCGTAGCCGATGTTGCAGAGGAAATTGCTGCGCCAGCCGTTTCCGGCGAAAAACGCCTTGTCGACGGCATCGTTGTCGAACCCGGACATCGCGCCGGTATCCAGGCCCAAAGCCCGCGCCGCGACCATCAGATAGGCGCCCTGCAACGTCCCATTCCGGAACGCCGTCGTCGCGGCCAGCGAGTCGTTGCTGGTGAACCACGATTTCGCGTCCAGGTTATGCGGAAACAGTTGCGGCAGCTTCTCGTAGAATTTCGGGTCGTAGGCGACGATCACGGTCAACGGCGCCGTCATCGTCTTCTCGGTATTGCCACCAGACAACGCGGGGGCCAGCTTCGCCTTGCCTTCCGGGGTGCGGATGAAAACAAACCGCGCGGGCGAGGAATTGGCCGAGGTCGGCCCGAATTTCGCGAGGTCGTAGAGTTCGCGAATCTGCTCGTCGGAAACGGGCTTGTCCTGCCATTTGTTGTGGGTGCGTGCTTCGCGGAACAACAGATCCTGCGCGGCGGCCTCGAGCGTCATGGGATATTCTCCGGGATGGTGACAACCTGGCCCCCATGCTGCGGCGCGGCGCGGGTTCCGGCAAGGGGCCGGTCGCGCTGTCCCCGGCGATCGGCCCGAACACAGGCGCGGACCTCGCCGCGTCAGGGCCCGGCGCGAAAAAAAAGGCGGTGCCGAAGCACCGCCAAGTTTAGGGAGGAAACGTCCAAGAAAGCAGACAGCTCGGTCAGCGACCGTGTTGCTGCGATGCACAATCTATCCGGATGCCCTGGTTCGTGCAAGCACTTTTTTGCATTGCAGCAATGCATTCTTATTAGGCAGGCGCGCCGGCCCGAAAACCGCCGCGGGTTCACGGTTCGTTAAGACCTCTCCGCTAACCTCCCGGCCATGTCACGCCCGCCATTTTTCGCGCTGCTGCTCGGCCTGCCCGCCTTCGCGGCCGCCGCCGCGCCGCCGCCAACCGCCGGGTTGCCTTACCGTTTGCCGTCCGGACCGCCCGCCGGCGGGTTTGGGCCGAACGGGCTCGCCGCCAGCGGACGTCCCGCGCCCCCCGCCCCAACCAGCGGCATTCCGGCGCGGCCGGTTCCCGCCGCCGTGCCCTCCGCCCTGCCGGCCGGCGAGCAATGCCGCATGGCGATCGCCGGCGCCGAACGCACCCACGGGATACCCGCGCAACTGATGGCCGCGATCGGCCGCGCCGAAAGCGGCAAACGCGACCCCACCACGGGCAACTGGGGCGCCTGGCCCTGGACCATCAACGCCGAGGGCCAGGGCGCCTACTTCAATTCCAAGGCCGAGGCGATCGCAGCGGTCGAAGCCCTGCGCGCGCGCGGCGTTCGTTCGATCGATGTCGGCTGCATGCAGGTCAACCTGATGCACCACCCCAGCGCCTTCCCCAGCCTGGATCAGGCGTTCGAGCCCATGGTCAACGCCGATTACGCCGCCCGGTTTCTGAACCGGCTGTTCGGGCAGACCGGCGATTGGACCAAGGCCACCGCGCATTACCATTCCGCCAATCCCGCGGAAGGCGAACCCTACGCCGCCCGGGTCGCGTCTTTCCTGCCGGAGGAACAGCGTAAGGCCGCCTCTATGCCCGCGCACATGCTGGCGCCACCGGGCCGGGTCAGCGCCTTCGCCGGGCACGCGGCCCCATTTCCAGCGCCCAGACCGCCACGGGTCATGCCCATTCCGGGCATGTTCGCGCAGGCGCCCGCTCCTTCGCCCACCGCCGTTCCGGGCCTGCCAGGCGTGCCCGGCTCGCCCGTGGTGGCCGCCGCGCAACCCGGCGCGATCGCGGGACGGAGCCTCGATTTTTACCGGGCCATGCCCATCCGCGCTTCGATGCCCTTCCGGCTCGTCCCCGGGTTAACGCCGAAAACGCCCGCCATCCCGATGCGCTGATCCCGCCCGGTGCTTGACCCTTGGCCAGACGCCCGTCATCCCAACGCGAACACAGCCACGGGAGGCCATCCGCATGACCCAACTTTCCCCCCTGTCCAGCGAAACATTGCCAGCCGGGATCCGCGCCCGCTTCGTGGACGGCATCAACGGCCTGTCCATCCACCTGCTGGAAGCCGGCCACGAAACCGAGGGCCGGCCGATGGTGCTGCTGTTCCACGGTTTCCCGGAAATCGCCTATTCCTGGCGCAAGATCATGGTACCGCTGGCCCAGGCCGGGTACCACGTCGTGGCGCCGGATTTACGAGGGTATGGACGGACCACCGGATGGGACGCCAGTTACGACGGCGATCTGAACGCCTTCCGGATGATGAACCTCTTGCGCGACACCATGGGCCTCCTGTCCGCGCTGGGCCGATCCTCCGTCGACATGGTCGTCGGCCACGATTTCGGTGCCTCCGTCGCCGCCTGGTCCGCGTTGGTCCGCCCGGACGTGTTCCGCTCCCTCGTACTCATGAGCGCGCCCTTCGCCGGACCGCCCGCGATGACACCCTCGCCCACCGTGTCCAGCGACCCGATCCACGCCGCGATGGCGGCGCTTGACCGCCCACGCAAACATTATCACTGGTACTACTCGACCCGGCCCGCGAACGAGAACATGTGGCATTGCCCGCAAGGCGTGGCGGCGTTCCTGCGCGCCTACTACCATCACAAGAGCGCCGACTGGAAAGCCAACAAGCCGCACCGGCTCGAATCGTGGTCGGCCACCGAATTGGCGAAAATGCCGACTTACTACATCATGGACCTGGCCGAAGGCATGGCGGAGACCGTCGCCAAGGAAATGCCCTCCGCCGCCGAAATCGCCGCCTGCCAATGGCTAACGGAGGCCGAACTCGCGGTCTACGCCGGCGAATATTCTCGAAATGGCTTCCAGGGCGGGCTGCAATTCTACCGCACGCGCACCGAAGGCGCCGGGCTCGCCGACTCGCAGGTGTTCGCGGGCAAGAGCATCGACGTCCCCGCCATGTTCGTGTCCGGCGGCAGCGACTGGGGCGTCTACCAAAACCCCGGCGCGCTGGAACGCATGCAAGGCACAAGCTGCACCGACATGCGCGCCGTGCATCTGCTTGAGGGCGCGGGCCACTGGGTCCAGCAGGAACAAGCCGCGAAAGTGACGGAACTGCTGCTCGGCTTCCTCCGCCGCTGACGCCGGGAATGGACGCGCGGGGACGGGA